>CAMFLK010000190.1 GCA_945957135.1 uncultured Rhodospirillales bacterium | reverse complement strand
GGGCCGACCCCGCCGCCGTCACCGCCACGCCCATTCCGCGCGCCGCGCCCTCCGGCCGCGCCTGGCCGCTGGGCGATGATGTCGCCGCGCCGCCCGCCGCCTCGCCGGCACTGGCGCGAGCGGTGGACATATTCTTCGCATCCTCGCCCGGCACGTACGGCCTGCTGGTCGCCTCGCCCGAGCGCGTGCTGTTCGAGCGCTATGGCGAGGGCGGTGCGGCGGACCGGGTGACGCCGAGCTGGTCGATGAACAAATCCATGACCGGCTCGCTGATCGGCCGGCTGATCCAGCTCGGCTGGCTCGACGGCGTGGACATCCCCGCCCCGGCGCCCGCCTGGTGTGATCCGCGCGGCATCCACGGCCTGATCACGCTCGATCACCTGCTGCGCATGCGCAGCGGCTTGGCCATGCCCTGCCTGGGGCCGGACGGCGCGCGCATCGGCTTCGAGGGAGCGGCGGTGTATTTCGACGCGGTGGACGCCTTCGCCGCCGCCCAGGCCAATATCGTCGCGGCGCGGCCGGGCGCCGTGTTCCGCTACAGCAATGCCGGCATCAACGTGCTCGCCGCCATCCTCCGCGACCGCATCGAACGCCAGGGCCGCGCATATCATCCGGCGATCTACGAAGTGCTGCCGGATGTGCTCGGCATGAGCAGCTACCGCATGTCCGCCGACATCGCCGGCAACCTGATCGGCTCCGGCGCCGCCTTCGCCACGCTGCGCGACTGGGCCAAGCTCGCCGTGCTGTATCTGCGGGACGGGGTGTGGAACGGCGAGCGGCTGCTGCCCCCGGGCTGGGTGGATTACGCGCTGGCCGCGCGGCATGGCGGCACCAGCTACGCCGCCACGTTCTGGACCAATGCCGACCGCCGCTTTCCGGCCTTGCCGCCGGACGCCGCCTGGTTGTCCGGCGCCTCCGACCAGCGCGTGTTCATCCTGCGCGGCGCCGGGCGCGTGGTGGCCGTGTCCAACGAGACCGACGTGAAGATGGATCTCGTCGCGCTCAACGATGTCCTCGCCTGCGTGCTCGCCGAGGCGTGACGGGCGTTGACTCCGCTCCACCCCGGCGCGCTTCAATGGGGCAGGTCGCAGTGCGGGAGAGGCGGGAATGAAACGACGGGATTTGCTGGGCGCTGCCGGTTCGGCCCTGGCGGGCGCGCTGGCCGCCCCCGCGCTGGCGCGGGCCGCGTCGCAGACCACGCTGCGCTTCATCCCGCAGCAGGATCTGGTGGTGCTCGATCCCGTCACCACCACCGCCTATATCAGCCGCAACCACGGCTATCTGGTGTTCGACACGCTCTACGGCATGGACGGCACCTACCGCGCCACGCCGCAGATGGTGGAGGGCCATCGCGTCGAGAACGACGGCAGGCTGTGGACCCTCACCCTGCGCGAGGGGCTGAAATTCCACGACAACACCAAGGTGCTGGCGCGGGACTGCGTGGCCAGCATCAATCGCTGGGCCAAGCGCGACCCGCTCGGGGGCACGCTGATGGAGGCCACGGACGAGCTGTCGGCACCGGATGACCGCACCATCCGCTTCCGCCTGAAATACCCGTTCCCCCTGCTGCCGCTGGCGCTCGGCCGCGCCGGCTCGCCGGTCTGCGCCATCATGCCCGAGCGGCTGGCGGCGACCGATCCGTTCAAGCAGGTGACGGAGCTGATCGGCAGCGGCCCGTTCCGCTACAAGGCCGACGAGCGGGTGCCGGGCGAACGCAACGTCTATGTGAAATTCGAAGGATATGTCCCGCGCAAGGACGGCGCGCTGAGCTGGACCTCCGGCCCCAAGATCGTCCATTACGATCGGGTGGAGTGGAAGACCATGGCGGATTCCGCCACCGCCAGCGCGGCCCTGGTCTCCGGCGAGCAGGATTGGTGGGAGTTTCCCTATCACGACCAGTTTCCGGTGTTGAAGGCCAACAAATCCATCAAGCTGGACCTGACCGACCCGACCGGTTTCATGAACATGATGCGGGTGAACCACCTTCAGCCACCCTTCAACAATCCCGCCATCCGCCGTGCGCTGTGGGGGGCGATCGACCAGACCGAGAGCATGCAGGCGGTGGTCGGTGTGGACGATCCGTCGATGTACTACACGCCGCTCGGCTTCTTCTGTCCGGGCACGCCGATGGCCTCGAAGGACGGGCTCGCGCCGCTGGAAGGGCCGCGCGATCTGGAGAAGGTGAAGCGCGACCTCGCCGCCGCCGGCTACAAGGGCGAGACGGTGCTGCTGATGATCCCGTCCAATGTCGGGGCGCTGCTCGGCCTCGGCCAGGTGGCGGCGGACATGTTCAAGAAGGTGGGCATGAATGTCGAGGTATACGCTGTCGAATTCAACGCCATGCTGCAGCGGCGCAACCGCAAGGGGCCCGTCTCGGAGGGCGGGTGGAGCGCCTTCATGACCAACTGGGTGGGCATGGACTGGCTGAATCCGGCGGGGCATATCGCGCTGCGCGGCAATGGCGAGGCGGGCTATGCCGGCTGGGCGACCATGCCGCGCATCGAGGAACTGCGCGACGCCTGGTTCAAGGCGCCGGACGAGGCCGCCCAGGCGGCGATCTGCCGCGACATCCAGCTTCAGGCGATGCAGGACGTGCCGTACTACCCGCTCGGCCAGTTCTTCCAGCCGACCGGCTATCGCACCAGCGTCACCGGCGTGCTGCCGGGCTTCGCCACCTTCTGGAACGTCCGCCCGGCCTGACAAGGAAGCCTTCGATGCCCGACAGCAAATCCGTCCGCGCCCACGCGCTGGCCTGGATCGACGACAATCGCCCGCGCCTGTCCGCGTTCAACGCGCGGATCTGGGACTTCGCCGAGCCGGCCTGGCGGGAATACAAATCCGCCGCCGCCTATGTCGCGCTGCTGCGGGCGGAGGGCTTCACCGTGGAAGCCGGTTCGGGCGGCATGCCCACCGCCTTCGCGGCCAGTTGGGGCGAGGGCGGCCCGGTGCTGGCGAGCTTTGCGGAATACGACGCGGTACCCGGCAACTCGCAACAGGTGGTGCCCTACAAGGCGCCGCGCGAAGGGCTGCACCCCTACACCGCCGGGCATACCGATCCGCATTCCGTGCTCGGCACCGCGGCCCTCACCGCGGTGCTGGCCGCCAAGGCGGCGATGCAGGCGCATGGCGTGAAGGGCACGCTGAAACTGTTCGGCGAGCCGGCGGAGAAAGTCTGCGGCTCCAAACCCATCCATGCCGCCAAGGGCTATTACGACGGGCTGGACGCCGCGGTGGTCTGGCATCCCTGGCCGTCCAACACCGTGACGGGCGAAACCCATTTCGGCGCCTATTGGAGTGCGGTGATCAGCTTCGAGGCGGAGGCGCCGGAGAGCTGGGTCGATCCCTCGCTGATGCCCATCGACGGCGCCCATGCCGTGGCCCGCAGCCCCGGTGCCGTGGACGCGCTGTGCCTGATGTACACCATCACCAAATACACCAAGGAGGCGATGTTCCCCCATGCGGGGTCGTGGACCCTGAACGAGTTCATCCTCGGCGACGGCGGGGCGACCTCCGACAACCTTCCGCCGCGCTTCTCGCAGATTCAATATTCCTGGCGCTCCTCCTCGCTCGCCATCCAGGAACAGATTTGGCGCGTGCTGGCCAACAACGCGCGGCAGGCGGCGGGGTCCACCGGCTGCCGCGCCCATGTGCGCTGGGTGACGAAGACGCGGGTCGGCCTGCCCAATACGGTGATGACCGACCTCACCTGGAAGAACCTGCAGGAAGTGGGGCCGCCCGTGTACGACGAGGCGGCGCTGCAATTCGGCCGGGACATCCAGACGAATCTCGGTCTGGCGCCGATGGCGGATCCGTTCATCGCCAGCGTCACGCGGCTCACCCCGCCCGAGGAGAACGAGGCCCGGCTGCGCGCGGCGCTGCCCTCCTGGCAGAAGCATTTGTCGGCCGACGACTATGTGGAATTCTGCTGGCACGCGCCCACCGTGCGGCTGCTCGCCGCCCGCCCGCGCCTGCGTTCGCCTTCGCCGGACTACGTCTATCCCAACTGGACCTACAACGCGATCGGCGGCCTGCCCGCTGCGGTCGATCCCGGCCTGTTCGTGGCCGCGCGCACCATGGCGCTGACGCTGCTCGACCTCGCGCTGGAACCGGAGGTGCTCGCCGCCGCCCAGGCCGAGTTCCGCGAGCGCACCGGCGGCGGCATCGGCGGCGGCAAATGGGTCGGCCCCCTGCTGCCGGCGGATTTCGATCCGCCGGTCGATCTGCGCTGGCCGGAATACGTCGCCACCGCGCGCGGCGAGGAATGGTGCATTCCCACGCCGCATGAGGGGACCGGCGCGGGCACGCCGTTGTAGAACGGCCGGGCCCCTATCTGGATGTGGACCATGTTTTCCGATGGCGAAGAGGTGACCCCGCTGGTCAGATGGCTCACCGCCGATGCCGCGCCGCATGTCGCGATGGCCTGCCCGAATTGCGGCGCGGCCGGCGACAAGCCGGTGCGCATGGTGCTGGACGGGCGGATTTCGCCGCGGCTCGGCCGACCGGCCAATATCCTGGCCTGCCCGTCCTGCACCTGCCTGTTCTACGAAGTCCAGGTGCTGCCGGACTACGCCGATGCCGGCATGACCCGCGATGGCCGGCTCGCGCTCTACATCCAGCAGGGCGCGGGCGTCTCCGTCATCACCCAGCCGCTCGCCCGGCTGCGGGCACAGCCCGGCAGCCGCTACCTGGAAGTGGGCTGCGGCTTCGGATTCGGCGTCGATTACGCGGGTCATGCCAAGCGCTGGCTTGCCGAGGGCATCGACCCCGCCGCCAACACGGCAGAGGGCGCGCGCAGGCTCGGCGCCACCATGCATGTCCGCTATCTCGGCGCCGACGAGCCCGCCTATCGCGGCGCCTGCGCCGTGGTGATGGCCTCGGAAACCATCGAGCACCTGCCTTCGCCCTTGGATTTCGTGCGCATCCTGCGCGGGGTTCTGGCCCCCGGCGGCACGCTGGTGCTGACCACGCCGGACGCCGAGGCGATCACCCCGGACAGCCCGCCGGGCGCCCTGCTGCCCATGCTGTCGCCGGGGCTGCACCTCGTGCTGCAATCCGCGCGCAGCCTGGAACAGGTGCTGCGGGCGGCGGGGTTTTCCCATGTCGAGATCGGCCGCGTCGGCCACGCGCTGATCGCCTATGCCTCCGACCTGCCGCTCGATCTCGAGCGCGACCAGGCCACGGTCCGCCGCGAATATCGCGGCTGGCTGCGGGCGCGGGCCGGGGCGTTCGCGGGCGACAAGGACCTGTATTTCGGCTTCGCCGGCCGCGCCTTCCTGGAAGCGGTGAACGACGCCGATTTCGCGGAAGCCGCCGCGCTCGAGGGCGAGCTGGGTCAGGCCTGCCATCGCTTCTTCGCCCGCTCGCTCGACGAGGCCGCCTCCTTCGCCCTGGCGGTCCCGGCCCCGACCCTGGCGCTGCTGGCGGACAACGGCCCGCTGGGCCTGGGCGCGATCCTGTATGGCCGCGCCATCGCGCGCCTCGGCCGCGGCGCACCCCGTGGGGAGATGGAGGCGGCGTTCCTCCAGGCCGCGTCGGTGGCCGATGTGCTGCGGCGCGCCGCGCGCGGCGTGAATCTCGACGACGCGCTGGCCGAGGACATCGCCTGGTCCGCCAAGGCCGAGGCCCTGCTGTGTGCCGCCGCGATAGGGGATGCGACGATCGTCCAGCTTCTGGCGGAATGTCTCGCCCGACCGGCGCCCAGCGAGGCGCGGCGGCAGGAGCTGCCCCTTCGCGTTCTCGTCGAGCTGGTCAATGCCGGCCATGCCGCCCTGGGAAAATCCCTCGATGCATCCTTGGCGCTTTCCGAGGCGCCTTGGGCGCGAGCCGGCACCAGCCTCTCCTCCACCGAGCGCGACGCGCTGTTCTGCCTCGGGGTGATCGACGCGCAGAGCCGCGTGCCGGACGATCTCGCGCGGGGCCGGGAGCGCTTCGCCCGGGTCTGCGCGGTGCTGGAAGCACAGGCGCCGTCGGCCCGCCCGCCCGGCCTGCTTGACGCGGCGCGGCAGGGAGAGAAGATCGCCGCCGATCTGCTCGCCGCGCACGGCGACGCATCCACACCCGGAGGATAGTAGTGACAGTCGCCCGTTCGATGATGAAGCGGCTGCTGCGGCCGGCCGTGCTGATGGCGCTGCTCTGCGCCGGCTTCGCGCCGGGGGCCGAGGCGCAGACCCGGCACACGCTCGATACGGTCCGCGCCCGGGGCTCGCTGAATTGCGGCGTCATCGGCACGGTGTTCGGCTTCTCGCTGCCGGACCAGGCTGGCGCGATGCGCGGGCTGGATGCCGATATGTGCCGCGCCATCGCCGCCGCCGTGCTGGGTGACGCGAACAAGGTGCATTTCGTGGTGCTGGCCGCGCAGGCCCGCTTCACCGCCCTGCAATCGGGCGAGGTGGACGTGCTCTACGCCAACACCACCTGGACCTACAGCCGCGACGTCAGCCTGGGCATGAGCTTCACCGGCGTGAACTACTACGACGGCCAGGGCTTCCTGGTCTCCAAGGCCTCCGGCGTGCAGCACGCGGAGCAGCTGAACGGCGCCACCATCTGCATGCTGGCCGGCGGCACCGCCGAGCAGAATCTCGGCGACTGGTTCCGCCGCCACAACCTCACCTTCACCCCGGTGCTGCAGGAGCAGCCGTCCGAACTGGTCAACGCGCTGACCAGCAACCGCTGCGACGCGATCATCCAGGACGGCTCCGTGCTCGTCGCCTATCGCCAGCGCCTGGGGGCGGACAAGTTCGTGATCCTGCCCGAGGTGATCAGCACCGAACCGCTCGGCGGCTCGGTCGCCAAGGGCGACGGCCAGTGGTTCGACATCGTGCGCTGGGTGCAGAACGCGCTGGTCATGGCCGAGGCGCTCGGCGTCACCAGCCAGAACATCGAGACCATGACGGCGTCGAAAGACCCCAACGTGCGGCGGCTGCTGGGGCTGGAAGGCGATCTGGGCAAGCTCATGGGCCTGACCAACACCTGGTCGCGCGACGCGGTGAAGCAGGTGGGCAATTACGGCGAGCTGTGGCAGCGCGACATCGGCCCCACCGGGGTTTCGCGCGGCAACAACCGCATCTGGACGGAGGGCGGGCTGCACTTCTCCCCGCCGCTGCGCTAGATGCTGGGATCGCACCGCGAACTGTTCGAGATCCCGCGGCACATCGCCTATCTCAACAACGGCGCCTACACCCCGCTGCCCCACCCCGTGCGCGAGGCCGGCGAGGCGGGGGTGGCGGTCAAGTCCCGGCCGTGGGAGATGGACCCGGCGGTCAGCCTGGCCCGGGCCGAGGCGGTGCGGGCCGCGGCCGCCCGCTTCATCGGCGCCACCGCCGACGATATCGCCATCGTGCCCTCCGCGGCCTATGGCATCGCCACCGCTTCGGCCAATCTCGGCGTGACCAAGGGCACGCGCATCCTGCTGATCCATGGCGAGTTCCCCTCGCAATCGCTGGAATGGGCGCGGCTGGCGGCGGAGAAGGGGGCGGTGTTGGACGTCGTGCCGCCACCCGCGAATGGCGACTGGACGGCGGCCTTGGCGGAACGGATCGCCGCCCCCGGCCTGCCGCCGGTGGGCATCGCGGCCCTCACGCCGCTGGTCTGGACGGATGGCAGCCTGATCGACCTGGAACGGCTGGTGCCGATGCTGCGGGCACAGGGGGCGGCCATCGTCATCGACGCGACCCAGGCGGTGGGGGTGCTGCCGGTGGATGTCGGCCGGCTGCACGCCGACTACCTCGCCTTCCCCACCTATAAATGGCTGCTTGGCCCCTACACGCTGGCCTTCCTGTACGTGGCGCCACACCGCCAGCAGGGCATGCCGTTCGAACATCACGCCTTCAACCACCAGGGCGGAGCGGAACCGTTCGACGGCTCGTTCCCGCCGCTGCTGCCCAGCGCCCGCCGCTTCGACATGGGCCAGCGCCTCAACCCGGTGAGCCTGCCCATGGCCCTGGCCGGCATGAACCTGCTCCATGGCTGGGGCCGCGCCCCCCTGGCCGAACGCATGCGCGCCACCACCGACCAACTCGCCGACCTCGCCGAAGCCAGCGGCGCCACCGTCACGCCCCGCGCCTTCCGCCCCCCGCATATCCTGGGCGTGCGCCCACCCCCCGGCATTCCCGCCAGCGAGGTGGTCGCCGGCCTGGCCACCCACAACGTCCACGTCGCCGAACGCGGAGGCTGCCTGCGGGTGGGGGCGCATGTGTACAACGACGAGGAAGACACGGCGCGATTTGGGGCGGCGCTGCGGGAAGTGTTGGAGAGGAAGTAAGGAAGCGGTTCTTTTTGAAAAAAGAACCAAAAAACTTTTATTCGTTTTGGATTGTACATACGGCGGCGCCTCGGGAACGGGTCCCAAGGGGAAATCAGGTCAATTCGTCTTGGCCGGCGGTTATCCCGTCTTTTCCCATTCGTCGTAACCGCCGTTCCAGCTTCGCTTGGGGATTTGCAGGCGCCACTTCTTGGGCACCTGGT
>CAMFLK010000189.1 GCA_945957135.1 uncultured Rhodospirillales bacterium | reverse complement strand
TGGACGCCACGGTGGGCATGGGCTCGGCGCATGGGGTCTCGCTGTGCCTGCGGCTGCTCGCCCTGGTGGAGCTGCTGGCCCGGCGCGGCCCGGCCGCGAGGCTGGTGCGGCTGAAGCGCGACGGGGCGGAGCTGGACCCGCGCCTGCTGCGTGCCGCCGCCCGCGCGCCATTGACAGACGAGGCGCGCTTCGACGAGAGGGACTTCCCCGCCGACGCCGCGCTTGCCGCCCCATCGCCGGCCCCACTGAGGATACGCGCATGACCCCCGCCTTCCGCCTGCCCGCCGGGTGCGTTCTCGTCCTGCTCGCGCTGGCCGGCTGCGACCGCTTCAACACCGCGCCGGTCAGCCAGGCCACCCCCGCCCAGGTCGCCGCCTGCCGTCAGCGCGCCGACGAGGTGTGGCTGCGCCAGAACCGTCAGGCGATCTTCGAGTCGGACGTGCGGGCCGGCGGCCAGCGCGACGCGCCCTTCGCCGGCGCGGGCATCACCGGCAACACCAGCGCCGGCCTGTCCTCGCGCTTCAGCCGCGAGCAGATGGTGAACAACTGCCTCACCTCGGGCAGCGCCAACACCGTGCGCCCGGCGCCCGGTGCCGCCACCCCGCCCACCCCGCCGCGCCCGACCAACGAGCCGCCGGACGCGGACGCGCCCTGATCCCGCGGGGCCACGATGGCCCTGTCGGGCATCGGCGGTGTGCTGGCCCAGCCCAACCTCCGCCTGTTCTTCGGCGGCAGCCTCACCTCCTGGACCGGGCTGTGGGTGCAGAAGGTGGCGACGGACTGGTTGGCCTGGGAGCTGACCCATTCGGCCCTCTGGGTGGGGGTGATGGCGTTCTGCAACCTCGCCCCTTCGGTGATCGTCTCGCCCTTCGCCGGCGCGGCGGCCGACCGCATGGACCGGATGGGGCTGACCATGACCACCCAGCTGGTCACCGCCACCCATGCCGCGACCCTGGCGGTGCTGACCATCACCGGGCTGATCCGCATCGAGGCGATGGCGGGGCTGGAAATCCTGCTCGGTACCGCCCAGGCCTTCGCCCAGCCGGCCCGGCAGAGCATGGTGCCGGGGCTGGTGACCCGGGCGCAGCTGCCGGGGGCGGTGGCGCTGAACTCGCTGTGCTTCAACCTCGCCCGCTCGATCGGCCCGGCGATCGGCGGCACGATCGTGGCGGTGGCCGGCGTGGTGCCGGCGATGCTGGTGAACTGCGCCGCCTATCTGTTCGCCACCGTCTCGCTCGCCCGGGTGCGGATCGCCCCGGAGGCGCGGCGCGGCCACGCCCCCACCGGCAGCGTGCTGCGCGAGGCGCTGGAGGGCATCGCCTACACCGCGCGCCATGCCGGGCTGGGGCCGCTCTTCCTGTTCGCCGCCGTGGTCGGCGTGCTGGTGCGGCCGGTGCCGGAGATGCTGCCGCCCTTCGTGGCCCAGCTGTTCCACCAGGGACCCGCCGGGCTGGCGGCGCTGTCGAGCGCCATCGGGCTGGCGGCCCTGGCGGCGGGGCTGGCGCTGGCCGTCCGCGGCCGGCTGTCCGGCCTCACCGCCTTCGCGCTGGGCGGGGCGATGGCGATGGCGACCGGCGCGGCGGGCTTCGTCGCCACCGGCCATTTCCATGTCGGCCTGGCCTGCGCCGCGATCATGGGGGCGGCGACCACCATCCATGGCGTCGCCATCTCCACGCTGATGCAGAGCGCGACCTCCGGCCACATGATCGGCCGGGTGCTGAGCCTGTGGGGGATGATCGGCCGTGCCGGGCCGGCGCTGGGGGCGCTGCTCTATGGCGCCCTGGCCGGGCCGTTCGGCTTGCAGGCGCCGGTGCTGGCCGGCGCGTTCCTGGCCCTGCTGGTCTGCCTCGCGACCCTGCGCCGGCTGCCCCGCATGGCCCGCGCGCTGGAACGCGGGGACTGAGCCTTGCCCCGCCCCCGGCGGCGCCGTAGAGCTTGCGCTCCCGAAATCGAGGAGCGCCGCATGAGCAAGATCGTTCGCACCGAGCCCAACAAGATCCTGGCCAAGGCCGTGGAGTACCACAATTTCGTTTACGTGCAGGGCTGCACGGCCAAGGACGTGTCCAAGGACATCAAGGGCCAGACCGCCGAGACGCTGGCGATGATCGACGCCATCCTCGAGGAGCACGGCACCGACAAGACCCGCCTGCTGCAGGCCCAGATCTGGCTGAAGGACATCCGCGACCGCGACGCGATGAACGAGCTGTGGTCCGCCTGGCTGCCCGAAGGCGGCGCCCCCGCACGCGCCTGTGTGGAGGCGAACATGGCCGACCCGCGCATCCTGGTCGAGATCATGGTCACCGCCTGCAAGTGAGATAGGTCAGCCTGTCCAGATGGTTGCGCCCCGATTTGCAGATTTGCCGGCAAGTCGGGGCGCGCCGAATCCATGGTTTGGGCGTGATATTTTTGCACCACGCAACAGATAAATTTGCAACATCGCTTTCACGCATCCGTGACTAGGACCGCATTCCCCATTTGAGCGGTTGTCCACAGCCCCCAATCACGAAAATGGCATGACTGGCATGCTCGATTTGCTTTGTCGGGTTGTCAGTCCGGTAACCCCGTTGTTACCCAATGTGCAGGTTCGGATCGCCAGAAAGGGGATGTGGGGATGCAGGCTTGGTTTTCCGGGGGTCGGACCCTGCTCATCGGCGCAGCCCTCGCTTCCCTGCTGACCCTGCCCGCCTTCGCCAAGCCCACCAACCCCGCCCACGCCAAGCCCACCGCCGCAGCGCCCGCCAAGGCCCAGACCGCCGCCGTCGCCAAGGGTCGCGGCGGGGTGACCAAGGTCTCCACCGCCGGCGGCAGCAAGCAGGTGCTCTCCGCCAGCAAGTTCACCAAGACCGGCAAGGTGCGCTACGCCGTGGCCTATGGCGGCGGCGGCGGGATCAGCTGCGTGCCCTTCGCGCGGGCCGCGAGTGGGATCGATCTCAAGGGCAACGCCACCGCCTGGTGGGACGCGGCGGATGGCGTCTATGCCCGCGGCGCCCGGCCCGAGGCCGGCAGCGTGTTGAATTTCCGCGCCACCGGGCGCATGCGGCTCGGCCATGTCGCCGTGGTCGCCGCCGTGGTGGATTCCCGCCAGGTGATCATCGACCATGCCAACTGGGCCGGCCCCGGCGCCAGCAAGGGCGGCATCAGCCGCGGCATTCCGGTGATGGACGTGTCGGAGAACAACGACTGGACCGCCGTGCGCGTCGGCCTCGGCCGCAGCGGCGATTACGGCAGCGTCTATCCCACCTACGGCTTCATCTACGACCGGCCGGATCGCGGCACGATGCTCGCCAACACCATGGCGTCTCCTGGGGCGACTTCCGCCACGCGCTACGCGGCCGGCACCAACCTGATCTCCGCCGCCAGCTATGACGAGGTGGCCGAAGCCCCGGCGCCGCGCCGCGCCCTGCGCAAGCCGGCGACGACGCGCCGCAACCACTGAGGTCCACAGCCTCTACGCAGGAAAAGGCCGGGAGTTCCTCCCGGCCTTTTCTTTTTCACCCGGCCTCATGCGCCAGCAGCCAGCGCTTGGCGTCCAGCCCGCCGCCGAACTTGATCAGCGAACCGTCGGCGCCGACCAGCCGATGGCAAGGCACCACGATGGGAATCGGGTTCGCCCCGTTGGCCGCGCCCACCGCCCGGAACGCGGTGGGGCGGCCGATGCGCGCGGCGATGGCGCCATAGGTGGTGGTGGCGCCGAACGGCAGCGTCAGCAATTCCCGCCACACGCGAAGCTGGAATTCGGTGCCCCGCAGGTCGAGCGCCAAGTCGAACACGCGCCGCCCGCCGGCGAAATATTCGCCGAGCTGGCGCCGCGCCTCGGCGAAGGCCCCGTCCTCCCGCCGCCAATCGGTCCGGGGCGTGACCGCGCCCTTGCCGCTGGGAAAGCCGAGGGCGGCCAGCGCCTGCCCGTCCCCGGCCAGCAGCAGCCGGCCGATCGGCGAGGCGAGATGGGTGTAGAGCATCATGCCGGCCGGCCCCCGCGAAGCAGCCGCAGCAGCCTGCCGTCGATCGACAGCAGCCCCGCCGCGATCAGCGCCATGCCGGCGAACTGGCCGGCCGCCAGCCGCTCGCCCAGCACCAGGCTGCCCAGCAGGATGGCGCTGACCGGCACCAGCAGCGTGACGAGCGAGCTGTTGATCGCCCCGCCCACCGCGAGGATGTGGAAGAAGATGATATAGGCCAGCGCCGTGGACAGCAGCGCGAGCCCCGCCAGCGCGGCCAGCGTCGCCATGCCCGGGGCCGCGAGCTGCCAGGGCGGGGCGAAGACCAGCACCACCGGCACCATCATCGCCGTGGTCGCGGCGATCTGGCCGAAGGCACCCACCGCCGGGGCGATGCCCATGCGCCGGAACCGCCGCCCGAACACGCCGGCGAAGCCGTAGGACAGTGCCGCCGCCAGGCAGGCCAGCAGCGCCGGCACCTGCCCGCCACGCGCGCTGAGGCCGCCGCCCATCAGCACCGCCACCCCGGCCACGCCCAGCGCCACGCCGGCCAGCTTGTTCGGCGTCATCCGCTCGTCCTCGGTCAGCAGATGCGCCACCAGGATGGAGAAGATCGGCGTGGTGGCGTTGAGGATGGAGGCGAGGCCGCTGGCGATGCGGGTCTGGCCCCAGAAGATCAGGCAGAACGGCAGCAGGTTGTTCAGCAGCCCCATGCCGAAGAACGCCAGCCAGACCGCGCGGCCGGTGGGAATCGCCTGCCCCGTGACCCGCAGCCACACGGCCAGCGCCAGCGCCGCGAGCGCCACCCGCGCCAGCACCACCACGAAAGGCGGCAATTCCGCCAGCGCCACCTTGGAAAAGAAGAAGGAGCCGCCCCACAACACGGAGAGCACCAGCAGCAGCCCCCAGTCGCGCAAACCCATCACCGGCTGCTGCATTCCTCCGAATCCCTTTCGTGCATCGGCCGCACTCTATTGCGTGCCCCGCACGCCGCTCGCCGGATTCGGACTCCGTCCTCTAGCGTCGCACGCATTCGGCTAAGCTGGGCTGCATGAGCCTCGACCTCTCCCTCTGCGAACAGGCCTGGCGGACACGTGATCCAGCCTTCGACGGACGGTTCTTCATCGGCGTGCGCACCACCGGCATCTATTGCCGCTGCGTCTGTCCGGTGCGCCAGCCACTTCGTCGGAACATCGAGTTTCTTCCCAGTGCCGCCGCGGCGGAGAGGGGCGGCTACCGTCCCTGCCTGCGCTGCCGGCCGGAATCCGCGCCGTTCTGCCCGGCCTGGAAGGGCAGCATGGCCATCGTGGAAAAAGCCGTCCGGCTGATCCGCGAGGATGGGGCGCTGGACGGGGAGGACGGGACCGTTGACGCGCTGGCGGGGCGGGTCGGCGTGGGGGCGCGCCAGCTCACCCGCCTGTTCCGCAAGCATCTCGGGGCCACGCCCTCGCAGGTCGCGCGCACCGCGCGGGTGCAGCGGGCCAAGCGGCTGCTGAGCGAGACCGAGTTGTCGATGACGGAGATCGCCGCGCAGGCCGGATTCGGCAGCCTGCGGCGGTTCAATGCCGTGTTCCAGGAAGTATACCGGCGGCCGCCCGGCGCTATCCGCCGGCAGCGGACGCGCGCTGTTCGGGCTGAATGAATCCGCCGCCCAGCACCCGGCTGCCCTCATAGAACACGCAGGCCTGCCCCGGCGCCGCCAGCGTCGGCGCGTCCAGCGTCACCAGCGCGCCGTCCGGCGTGGGCGTCACCGTCGCCGGCTGCGGCGCTTCGCGGGCGCGCAGCTTCACGGTGCAGCGCAGCTCCGCGGGCGGAACCAGCCAGTTCATCTCGCCCAGCCGCACCTCGCGCCGCCCAGCGCCCGGCCCCACCACCACGCGGCGGCGGGCGGCGTCGAGCCCCACCACCACGCGGCGCGGACCGCCGCCGCCGAGCCGCCTGGCCTGGCCCACCGTGTAGCGGGCGATGCCGTCATGGGTGCCGACCACCTCGCCCGATTCGGTGACGATCTCGCCCGGCGCCAGCGCCTCCGGCCGCAGCCGGCCCACCGCCTCGGCGTAGGAGCCGGCGGGCACGAAACAGATGTCCTGGCTGTCCGGCTTGTCCGCCACCGCCAGGCCCAGCCGGGCGGCCTGGGCGCGCACCTGCGCCTTGTCCGCCATGTCGCCGAGGGGAAACAGGCTGCGGTCGAGCTGGGCCTGGGTGGTGGCGAACAGGAACCAGCTCTGGTCGCGCGCGGGGTCGGCGGCGCGGTGCAGCTCGGCCCCCGCCGTCCCGTCCACCCGGCGCACGTAATGGCCGGTGGCCAGCCGCTCCGCGCCGAGATCGGCGGCCAGCGCGATGAGGTCGGTGAACTTCACGCTCTGATTGCAGCGCACGCAGGGCACGGGGGTGCGGCCCTCGGCGTAGGTGTCGGCGAAGTCGCGCATCACCGCGTCGCGGAACCGCGCCTCGGCGTCGATCACGTACTGCGGGATGCCCAGCCGGTCCGCCACGTCGCGCGCGTCGTGGATGTCCTGGCCGGCGCAGCAGGCGCCCTTGCGGCCGACCGCCGCGCCGTGGTCGTAGAGCTGCAGCGTGACACCGATCACCTCGTGCCCCGCCTCGGCGAGCAGGCCGGCCACCGTGCTGCTGTCCACGCCGCCGGACATGGCGACCAGCACGCGCATGGATCAGCCCATCATGTTGCGGCTGCCCTGCGGCAGGCGCACCACCAGCCCGTCCAGCGCCTCGGTCATCACGAGCTGGCAGCCCAGGCGCGAGGTCTTCTCCAGCCCGAAGGCGAGGTCGAGCATGTCCTCCTCGTCCTCGGTGGCGTCGGCCAGCTTGCCGTACCAGGACGGGTCCACGATCACGTGGCAGGTGGAGCAGGCGAGCGAGCCTTCGCAGGCGCCCTCGATGTCCACGCCATGCTTGTGGGCGATTTCCAGCACGGACAGGCCGAGCGGGGCGTCCACCTCGCGACGGGTGCCGTCGCGCTCGATGAAGGTCATTTTGGGCATGGGCGGGATCAGGCCTCGATGGATGCGTGCGCGGCCGCGCGGCGCAGCATGTCCGCGGCGGCGTCGATGTCGGCGGCCGAGGTAAAGCGTCCGATCCCGATGCGCAAGGTCCGCGCCGCCGCGTCCTCCGTCAGCCCCATGGCGCGCAGCACGTGCGAGGGCTCGATCGCCGCGGAGGTGCAGGCCGAGCCGGTGGAGACGCACAGATCGGGGCAGGCCGCCATGAGGTCGGCGGCGCGCGCCGCGGGGAAGGTGAGGTTGAGGTTGCCGGCGATGCGCGCCGCGGCGCTGCCGTTCAGCCGCGCCCCCAGCGGGGCCAGCCCCGCCTGCATGCGCGCGCGCAGCACGGCGATGCGCGCGGCGTCCTCGGCCAGCTCGGCCATGGCCAGCCGTGCCGCCTCGCCGAGGCCGACGATCAGCGGTGTGGCCAGCGTGCCGGAGCGCAGACCCCGTTCCTGCCCGCCGCCGGAGAACAGCGGCGCCAGCCGCACCCGCGGGCGGCGGCGCACGTACAGCGCGCCGATGCCCTTGGGGCCGTAGATCTTGTGCCCGCTCAGCGACATCAAATCGATGCCCGCGACATCGAGCGCGATCTTGCCGGCGCCCTGGGCGGCATCGCTGTGGAACAGCGCGCCGGCCTGCCGCGCGATCGCGGCGAGGGCGGCGATGTCCTGGATCACCCCGGTCTCGTTGTTCACCGCCATCACGCTGACCAGCAGCGTGGGTTCGGCGAGGGCCGCGCGCAGCGTGTCGGGGTCGAGCAGCCCGTCCGCCCGCACCGGCAGCACCACCGGCTCGAACCCCTCCTCCGCGAGGTCCGCCACCGATTCGAGCACGCATTTGTGCTCGGTGGCCAGGGTGATCACCCGGCGGCGCGGATCGCCGGCGCGGCGGGCGAAGCGGGCGGCGCCCTTGATGGCGATGTTGTTGCTCTCGGTGGCGCCGGAGGTGAACACGATCTCGCGCGGCTCCGCCCCGATCAGCGCCGCCACCTGGCCGCGCGCCGCCTCCACCGCCGCCTCGGCGGTGCGGCCCATCACGTGTTCGGCGCTGTGCGGGTTGCCGAACTGCTCGGTGAACCAGGGCAGCATGGCCTGCACCACGCGCGGATCGCACGGCGTGGTCGCCTGATTGTCGAGATAGATGGGGCGGTTCGGGCGCATGGCGGAAAGATGGGCTCAGGCCACGCGCCGCGCCAGCCGTCGGGCCATGTCCGCATAGGCGGCCACGAATGCGTCGGCCTGGGCCATCGTGGCGTTCCACGGCAGCGAGACGCGGATGGCCTCGCCGGCGAGCGTGCCGAGCCCCATCGCCGCCAGCACCTCGCTGCGCGCCACCTTGCCCGAGCTGCACGCCGCGCCGGCCGAGACCTGCATGCCCGCGAGGTCGAGCGCGATCACCTGGGTCAGCGCGGCCACGCCGGGCAAGGCGAGGCAGGCGGTGTTGCCCAGGCGCGGCGCGCCCGCGCCCACCGCCAGCCCGCCGGCGGCCACGCAGCCCTGCTCGATGCGGTCGCGCATCGGCGCGAGAG
>CAMFLK010000188.1 GCA_945957135.1 uncultured Rhodospirillales bacterium | reverse complement strand
GGCGGGCACTAGTCGGCGGCGGCCGCCACCACGGCGGCGTGCTGCATATAGGCATGCATCTGGGCCGCCGCGTCACGCCCGTCGCGCACCGCCCATACCACCAGCGAGGCGCCGCGCACGATGTCGCCGGCGGCGAACACGCCGGGCAGGCCGGTCATGAAGCTGCGGTGGTCCACCTTCACCGTGCCCCAGCGCGAGACGGTCAGCGCCTTCTCGTCATAGGCGGCGGGCAGGTCCTCGGGGTCGAAGCCCAGCGCCTTGATGACGAGATCGGCTGGGATGGTGACATGGCTGTCCGGCAGCGGCTCCACCGACTGGCGGCCGGAGGCGTCGGGCAGGCCGAGATGCATGCGCACCGCGCGCACGCCGGTGACATGCGCCTCGCCGAGGAAGGCCTCCGGCGCCGAGAGCCAGACGAACTCCACGCCCTCCTCCTCCGCGTTCTTCACCTCGCGCAGCGAGCCGGGCATGTTGGCGCGGTCGCGCCGGTACAGGCACTTCACCGAACGGGCCCCCTGGCGCACCGCGGTGCGCACGCAGTCCATCGCCGTGTCGCCGCCGCCGATCACCACCACGTCGCGCCCGGCGGCGTTCATCTCGCCGGAGCCGAATTCCGGCACGTCGTCACCCAGGCCCTGGCGGTTGGAGACGGTGAGGTAGTCGAGCGCGCGGACGATGCCGGGCAGGCCGGAACCGGGTCCGCCCATTTCGCGCGACTTGTACACGCCGGTGGCGATCAGCACCGTGTCGTGAAGGCGGCGCAGCTCGGCGAAGGGCAGGTCGCGGCCGATATCCGTGCCGAGATGGAACACCACGCCGGACTCCTCCAGCAGCTTCCAGCGCCGCAGCACGACGGATTTTTCCAGCTTGAAGCCGGGAATGCCGTAGATCAGCAGCCCGCCCACCCGGTCGTAGCGGTCGTACACATGCACCTGGTAGCCCTGGCGGCGCAGCTGCTCGGCCGCCGCCAGCCCGGCCGGGCCGGCGCCGATGATGCCGACCGACTGCTCCCGCTCGCGATGCGGGCGCACCGGCTTCACCCAGCCGCGCTCGAACGCCGTGTCGGTGATGTAGCGTTCGACGGCGCCGATGGTGACGCTGTCGAAGCCCTTCTCGATGACGCAGTTGCCCTCGCACAGCCGGTCCTGCGGGCAGATGCGGCCGCAGATTTCCGGGAAGTTGTTGGTGGCGCTGCTGATCTCGTACGCCTCCTCCAGCCTTCCCTCCGCGGTCAGCTTCAGCCAGTCGGGGATGTTGTTGGAGAGCGGGCAATGCACCTGGCAGAACGGCACGCCGCACTGGCTGCACCGGCTGGCCTGGGCCGAGGCGTCGTCGGCGGCGAAGCGACGGTAGATTTCCGCGAAATCCGCGCGGCGCTCGCCGACCTCCCGCTTCTCCGGGGTCTGCTGCGGCAGATGGACGAATTGCAGCATGCGATCAGCCATGGGCGCTCTCCACGCGTCTTGCGGCTCAGGCCGCGCGGAAAGCGTTATAAGTCAGCCATCCTGCCCAAGCCAGGGCTAAAATGACATATACGGCAGTATATATGTCCTATTCATCGCAAAAATTTTGCGCTGCATCATGGAAATCGCGAGGACGCCCTGTAAATTAGGACCGAAATGGGACTAAACCGCTTCCAACGGTTCCCGCCGTCCCCCGCCGGGCCGATAGCGGCGCAAATAGGCGGGCACCACCAGGTCGAGCGGCGTGGGCGCGATGCCAAGCGCTCGCAGGCCGGCGGCTCCCTCCGCCACCACGTTGTCCTGCTCCAGGAGCAGAAGCTGGTCGCGGGTCAGCGGCTTGCCGGGGACCAGTTCCAGCAGCCGAGCCTTGAAGCGGGCCAGGCCAGGGCCGACATCGATCGTGCGGTTGCCGCGATGCGTCTCGCGCAGGACGAAGGCGATGATTTCGCGGAAGCTGAGCACGTCCGGCCCACCCAGCTCGTAGGTCCGGCCCTCGGCCTCGGCCGAGCCCAGGGCGGCGAGCACGGCATCGGCCACATCGCCGACATAGACCGGCTGGAACTTCGTGGCGCCGGCGATCACCGGCATGAACGGCAGCATCCGCGCCATCTCTGCGAACAGGTTGAAGAAGCGATCCTCCTGCCCGAACACCACGGAGGGCCGCAGGATGGTCGCCCGCGGACAGGCCGCCCGCACCGCCGCCTCGCCGGCCGCCTTGGAGGTGGCGTAGCGGCTGCGGCTGTCGGCCCGGGCGCCGAGGGCGGAGACATGCACCAGCCGCTCCACCCCCATCGCGCTGGCCGCCTCGGCCACCAGCCTGGCGCCGGTCGTGTGCACCGCCTCGAACGCGCCGGCCCGCGGCTCGGCGAGCAGGCCGACCAGGTTCACCACGAGCGACGCCCCCTCGATGGCCCGGGCGACATAGCCGGGATCGGTGACCGGGGCGTGGAGCGGCACGATCTGCCCCACCGCGCCCATCGGCTTGAGGAACAGCGCCGCCTCGGTGTCGCGCACCGCGACCCGGACGATACGGCCCTGCGCGGCCAGCCGCTTCACCACATATCGCCCGATGAAGCCGGATCCGCCGAACACCGTCGCCACGCTGCGCGCCATGCTTCGCTCCCGCACAAATGCCGAAGCCTTACTAGGCCGCGCCGGCCCTTCGCCTCAAGCGCCGTTTGCCAGTTGACGCGCGCCGTCCCCGACGCTAAATCGCCCGCCTCGCGCCGGATTGCCCAGATGGCGGAATTGGTAGACGCGCAGGTTTCAGGTACCTGTGGCCGCAAGGTCGTGGAAGTTCGAGTCTTCTTCTGGGCACCACCGCCGAGGTGATCCGCACCCGGCGGACCCACCCCGGCAGCCGGGTTTGATCATCCGAGCTGCATTCCCATCGCCGCCGGCTTGGCCGCCACCCATGGCCGCCAAGTGATGTCCGACCGCCAGTCGGGGTCGAGGCGGTAGCCGCCGTCCTCGTTGACCAGCAGGCGGATCTGCGCGGCGTCCGGCTCGATCTTGCGGCGCAGGCGGTAGATGTGGGTTTCCACCGTGTGGGTGGTGGTGCCGGGGCTGTAGCCCCACACCTCGCGCAGCAGCGTCTTGCGGGCCACCGGCTCGCCATTGGCGCGGTAGAGATATTTCAGCACCGCCGACTCCTTCTCCGTCAGCCGGATGCGGCGGTTGGCGGCGGCGTCCTGCAGCAGCCGCTGGGCCGGGCGGAACTGGTAGGGGCCGATCGGCAGCACCGCGTCCTCGCTCACCTCGAAGGCGCGGATCTGCGCGCGCAGCCGGGCGACGAGCTCGGTGGGGCGGTAGGGCTTCACCACGTAGTCGTTGGCCCCGGCGTTGAGGCCACGCACGATGTCCTCCTCGTCGTCCAGCGCGCTCAGCACCAGCATGGGGATGCGCACCCCGCGCATGCGCAGGCGGGCGCACAGATCCCGCCCGTCCTCGTCCGGCAGGTCGGCCTCGATGATCAGCGCGTCCAGCCGGTGGTCCCGCGCCATCAGCAGCGCGGCCGCCTCGCCGGCGCTGCCGGCCTGGACCACGCGTACGCCGCCATCGGCGGCGAGGTGGCCGGCCAGGCGCTGCCGCTGCTCGATATCCGCGTCCACGATCAGAATTTGCCTGTGCTGCATCATGTCCCGAACCTCCGTATGTCGAGGCGAACCGTGCACGCTGGAAGCCGTTTGCGCTGTGAGGGAATTCACAAAAAATGACAGGGTATGCGGACAAGGAGGGCGCCATGGTCGCGCGACTGATCGCCGGGGTTCTGCTGCTGCTGCCAGCCCAGGCGATGGCCCAGCGCGGCCCGGAGCCGTCCAGGGCGGCGGCGATCGATGCCGCGGCCTATGGCGCGGTCTGCGACGGGGCGAAGGACGTGGGGCCGGCGGTCAACGCCGCCATCGCCGCGGCCAGCGCGCGGCCGGAGGGCGCCATGGTCGAACTGCCCAGCGGGCGTTGCCGGCTCGACCTGTCGGCGGGCGCCATCGTCGTGCGGGGTCGGGTGGGGATCGCCGGCCAGGGCGCCGGCCGCACCATCCTGATCGTGGACGACACCGCCGGCGCCAGCATGCCGGCGGGGATCACCAACCAGGCCAAGCCCGGCGAGGCCGGCGCCGTCGCGGCCCCCGGCGGCGGCGTGTTCTTTCCGCTGGCGGGCTTCACCCTGCGCGCCCTCACGCTGCTGGGCACCGCGGACACGCTACACACCAAGGACGGCCCGCATCTGGTGGGGCTGCGCCGCGCCCAGGACGTTCGCGTGCAGGACTGCGAATTTCTCGCCGCCCGGATGTTCTCGCTCTACATCGCGGATTCCGATCGCGTCTGGGTGCGCGACAACCGGGTGGAACGCTCCACCGCCGACAGCATCGCCACCTCCGGCAGCCGGCACGTGAAGATCACCGGCAACTACATCCGGTTTTCCGGCGACGATTCGATCAGCCTCGGCTCGCCCGACGCCTATCCCGACCCGGCGCAGGACATCCTCGTGGACGGCAACACGATCGAGGACGGCCAGGGCATCCAGGCGCTGGGCGTGAAGGCCACCACGATCAGCAACAACATCATCCGCCGCGCCGCCCCCTACGGCATCCAGGTCGGCGCCGCGCCGAATTTCGTGGGCGGCGACAGCGCGGTGTTCGGCCTGCGCATCACCGGCAACCAGATTTTCGACGTGATGGACTATGCGAGTTTCCCGCCAGGCGCCGGGGCGGGGCAGCAGAGCTACATCATCCTCGGCTCCGCCCAGCGCCAGCCGGGGCCACATCAGGACGCCGCCCCCGGCCTGCCGGCTTCGGGCAGCGGCGCGGTGACCAGCCTGTACGGCAGCGATACCGGGCAGAATTTCTACGCGCCCCGCCAGACGGCGCTGACCCCGCACGGCGTGCAGGCCCCCGCCTGGCAGACGGACACATTCTATCCCGCCGGCACCATCGTCATCCGCGACGGCCAGGGCTACCTCGCGATCACCGGCGGCCGCTCGGGCAGCGGACCCGCGCCCGGCCCGGCCGGGCAGGACATCGCCGACGGCGCGCTGCGCTGGCGGCCGGTGGGCAAGGCGACCACCATCCTGCCCGCCCCCCTCGCCTCGCCCGGCGGATGGTGGGTGGTGGTGGAGGGCAACACGCTCGCGCGCACGCTGGGGCCGGTGGCGCGTTGGAGCCAGTGGGGCACCGGGCCCGGTCGCGTGCTCGGCCGCGTGTCCGGCCCGCAGGTCTATGACGGGCCGATACGCGAGGAGTCGCTGCGTTCGCGCGGCATCCTGGTCCAGGGCGGGCTGCGCAACACGGTGATCCGCAACAACGTGATCCAGACCAGCGGCCCCGTGGCGATCGACTTCGATCCGCTCGGCGCCACCGACCGTGACTACACCGGCCTGCTGATCGCCGGCAACGACATCGCCGATTTCAGCCGTGCGGGCATCCGGTGGACCAGCCCCGGCCCCTGGGCGGTGGAAGCGCGCATCGAGGCCAACCGCTTCGACGGCGACCCGTTCTTCCGCAGCGAAAGCCGCGGACCGCGCGGCACCTGGAAGCGGGCGGACGCCCTGCCCGCCATCGCCGCCGCCCACCTCTCCGGCCTGTTCATCGCCGGCAACCATGTCCGCAACGTCAGCACGCCGCTGGTGCAATCGCCGGGGGCCGCGAACAATCTGCGCGGCAACATCGTCCATGCCGATCCGCACGCGCTGGGCTTCTCGGTGGAGAATGCCGGGGTGGGCGAGATCGCCGCCGCCGGCCCGGCCTGGAGCTACGTCATCGAGGCCTCCGACCCCACGGCGCCGGATTACGGGCAAGTGCGCTCCCCCACCCTGGCCAGCGCCTCCGCCCCGCCCGACCATGGCAGTTGGGTCACCGGCACCTTCGTCGCGGCCGACCCTCCCCACATGGCCGAGGGTCGGCTGGTCACCGGCTGGCTGCGCATGACCACCGGCGACGGCAACCGGCCGGGCACGGACTGGCTGCCCGTGCCCTGATCATATCCCCCGGTCATGAAGAATGACCGGGGGATATGAGTCTTTATTTGGCGCGCCGCCGCCCACCAACCACGCGCGCGGTGAAACCGCGCGCGGGGCGCGCGATACCGCCGCCCCTCAGCGATGGAAGAATCATCGCTTCGTGCCGTCGGTATCAGTCCAGCCGCTTCTCCATCTCCACCCAGGTCGGCGCGGTGAAGCCGGGATGGGCGTGCTCGGCGATCTCGCGGAACCCGCAGCGTGCGAACAGCCGGCGATTGTCCGCCAGCACCAGCCGCGTCCCGAGATGCACCCGGGGCAGGCCAAGCCGCCGCGCCTCCGCCTCCACCGCCCCCACCAGCGCGCGGGCGATGCCCTGCCCCCGCCAGGCCGGGTCCACCGCGAGCCGGGCGAGATAGAGGCCGCCCTCCTTCTCCTCCCACAGCACGCTGCCGGCCAGCCCCGCCGCCTCCGCCACCATCCCGCCGGCCCCCGGCATCGCCAGCTGGGCGGCCACGCTGTCCGCCGTCTCGCGCAGCGCCGAGGGCGGCGGCCGAACCTCCGGCCCATAGGTGGCGAAGGCAGCGCGGATCAAGGCCGCGATATCGGCGGCATCGGCCGAACCGGCTTGCCGCAGGCGCCAGGGGAGCGAAGCTTGCATGGAGGGACATGTAGCCGCGCCTGCCCCGCATGCCTATCTTGCCGGCATGAGTGAAACCCCCGCCTTTCTCGACAGCGGCCGCCCCGCCGTGCCGGACATCGTGGTGCCCGGCGGCGTCACGCCCTTCCACCTGCCCCGCCGTCCCGTCCGCGGCCGGCTGGTGCGGCTCGGCCGGCTGGCCGACGCGCTGCTGACCCGCCACGCCAACCACGACTCCGTCACCACCCTGGCCGGCGAGGCGCTGGCCCTGGTCGCCGCCCTCGCCTCCGCGCTGAAATTCCGCGGCAGCTTCAGCCTGCAGGCCAAGGGCGACGGTCCCGTGACGATGCTGCTGGCCGACTGCACCGATACCGGCGCCCTGCGCGGCTACGCCCACGCCGCCCCCGAACGCCTGGCCGATCTGCTGGCCAAGACCCATTCGCCCGGCGCCGCCCCCCTGCTCGGCAAGGGCTACCTCGCCTTCACCGTGGACCAGGGGCCGGACACCGAACGCCACCAGGGCATCGTCGCCATCGCCGGCGACACGCTGTCGGACATGGCGCTGCACTACTTCGCCACCAGCGAACAGCTGCGCTGCTTCATCCGCCTGGCCTGCGCGCAGACCCCGTCGGGCTGGCGGGCCAGCGCGCTGATCCTGGAACGCGTCGCCGGCCAGGGCGGCGCCGATCTCGACATGACCGCCGCCGACCAGGACGAGAGCTGGAACACCGCCACCATCCTCGCCGCGACCGTCACGGATGCGGAACTGCTCGACGACACGCTGCCGGCCGAGCGGCTGCTGCACCGCCTGTTCCACAGCGAGGGGCTGGCCACCGACATGCCCCGCGCCCTGGCCTATGGCTGCCGCTGCTCGCGCCAGCGCCTGTCCGGCATCCTTGAAGGCTTCTCCTGCGAAGATCTCGACCATATGAGCGTGAACGGCGACATCGTGATGACCTGCGAATTCTGCAACCTCGATTTCCGCTTCCCCCGCGCCAGCGTCCACGGCCTCGCCGCGGGCGGCGGGCAATGATCGGCCCCCGCATCCCCCGCCGCGCCGCCCTGCTGCTGCCGCTGCTGGCGGCGGCCTGCGGCATGGGCGGCCCATCCCTGCCGCCCCAGACCTTCCCGCCACTCTCCTACGACTACCTCACGAAAATCCGGCTGAACGTCGCCCAGCTCAGCATCGACGACGGCTGGGCCCCGCGCGGCGCCAGCCGCCACGTGGAAAGCCTGTCGCCGATCATGCCGCGCGACGCGCTGCGGCAGATGGCGCGCGACCGGCTGACCGCGGACGGAAAATCCGGCAAGGCCGCCTTCTTCATCGAAGACGCCTCGATCATCCAAACCGCCGGCCAATACCAGGCCCGCTTCTCCGTGCGCCTCGACATCGCCGACGAGAATGGCATCCAGATCGGCCAGGCCACCGCCACCACCGCCCAGTCCCGCCCCATCGGCGACACCAGCCCCCGCGCCGTGCGCGCGACACTCTACGAGCTGACCAAGCAGATGATGGACGACATGAACGTGGAGTTCGAATACCAGGTGCGCCGCGCCCTGAAAGACGCACTGCAAAACGAAACCACCACCGCCCCACCCCCCGCCCCCGTCGAATCCGAAGACCTCGGCGGCACCACGAGCACCCCATCCCCCGCCCCGACCGACCCGCTGTCCATGCCAATCACCCCGGACACCCGCCTGGCCCCGAGCCTCACGCCACTTCTCAAACCGGCATTTCCGTGAAGGAAGGAAGCGTCTTCTTTTTCTGAAGAAAAGAAGCAAAAAGACTTTGCTCGTTTTGGTTTGTACATGCGGTGACGCCTCGGGAACTTGTCCCAAGGGGAAATCAGGTCAATTCGTCTTGGCTGGAGGTTATCCCGTCTTTTCCCAGTCGTCGGTGCCGCCGTTCCAGCTTCGCTTGGGGATTTGCAGGCGCCACTTCTTCG
>CAMFLK010000187.1 GCA_945957135.1 uncultured Rhodospirillales bacterium | reverse complement strand
CGATAGGAGTCCGTCTCGTGGGCTCGGAGATGTGTATAAGAGACAGGCCGAGGACATCGCAGCCGGCCGGCTCATCCGGCTGGACATCGCGGGAAGGCCGCCGGACCGCTACAAATTCCTGCTGATCCACCGCGTCGGCGCGCCGCCCGGCCCGGCCGGGCAATGGCTCGGCGAGCGGCTGGCGGCGATCGCCCAGGGAACGCGGGCGCGTACATGAAAAGCGGCGGACCCGCCGGGTCCGCCGCCGATCGGGATGGGCGCCGCCGTCAGCCGCGCCGGCGGCGGGCGAACAGGCCGCCCATGGCCAGGCCGGTGCCCAGCAGCGCCAGGCTCATCGGCTCCGGCACCGCCGCGCCGGTGATGGACACGCCATCCACCAGCACGTCCTTGGCCGGCGTCGCGCCGGAGACGAAGTGGAAGTCCAGCTCGTACGAGCCGGTGAGTCCCACGGTGAAGTTGAACGAGTAGGTCGTCCACACCCCCACCGGCACGTTCGTCAGGCTGCCGCTGTTGGTCTGGCTGCCGAGGATGCTGGCGCCCAGCTCGTCGTCCAGCGTGAAGCTGTAGGCGTTGTTCGCCCCGGAGCCGGTGGCGTAGAGCGCGAAGGACAGGGTGTAGCTGGTGCCGGCGTTCAGCGACACGAACTGGCTCAGATGCTCGTCCGCGTTGTCGTCCACGAAGAACACGGCCTTGGTGCCGTCGTAGTTCGGCACGTTGTCGCCATAGCCGGTGGAGTTGGACCCGCCGGTGGTGATGACGGTGACGCCGATGCCCGGCGTGGTGCCGCCGCCGCTGGTGGTCCAGCCGGTCAGGCCGGATTCGAAGCTGCCGTTGGTCACGATCGCCGCCTGGGCGGCGGCGGAGACGAGCGCGAAGGCGCCGGCGGCAAGGGCAGTTCCGAAAATGCGATTCATGATGTCCTCAAACCCAGATCCAATCGATAGTGGTTAATAAGCAGATTCCATGCCATTTCTGGAAAACACGTGATTTCAACGCCTTGACGGCACGCCGCGCCCGCGCCGGTCATCGATTTGTAAGATTTCCCGACAGATCACGCCGTTCTGTAAAGAATGCCGACATCATGCGGCCGGGCTGGTCTTTTCCCGCCGCGCTGATAGGCTCGGTCAACGATTATAATAGGCCCGGCCGGAGGAAGCCCATGAAGCTCGGTGACGCGATCGCGGAAATCATGAAGCGCGAGGGGATCGAGATCCTCTGCGCCTACCCCGTGAACCACCTGATCGAGCACGCCGCCGCGGCGGATATCCGCCCGGTCATCGTCCGCCAGGAGCGCATCGGCCTGCACATGGCCGACGCCATTTCCCGCCTCTCCTCCGGCAAGACCATCGGCGCCTTCTGCATGCAGCACGGGCCGGGTGCCGAGAACGCCATCGGCGGCGTGGCCCAGTGCTACGGCGAGTCCGTCCCCGTGCTGGTGCTGCCGATGGGCTATCCCCGCCGCCTCGCCCATATCGACCCCAACTTCAACTCCTCCTACTCCATGCGCTCCGTGGCCAAGTCCACCGAGCCGGTGAACATCGCGGCCGAGGTGGGCAACATCTTCCGCCGCGCCTTCACCAAGCTGCGCAACGGCCGCGGCGGGCCGGTGGTGGTGGAAATCCCGGCGGACATGTGGAACGAGGAGGTGCCGGAGCCGCTCGACTACACCCCCGTGCTCTCCACCCGCTACGGGCCGGACCCGGTGCATGTGAAGGAGGCCGCCGCCCTGCTCGCGGCCGCCAAGCGCCCGGTGATCTATGCCGGCCAGGGCATCCACTACGCGAAGGCCTGGCCGCAGCTGAAGGCGCTGGCCGAGAAGCTGGCCATTCCCGTGGTCACCAGCCTGGGCGGCAAGAGCAGCTTCCCCGAGACCCATCCGCTCTCGCTCGGCTCCGGCGGCGTCGCCATGCCGGCCACCGTGCCGCATTTCCTCAAGGCGGCGGACGTGATCTTCGGGGTGGGCTGCAGCTTCACCGAGACCTCCTTCGCCGTCGCCATGCCCAAGGGCAAGACCTACATCCACGCGACCCTCGACCCCGCCCATCTCAACAAGGACGTGGCGGTGAAGGTGGGGCTGGTCGGCGATGCCGGGCTGGTGCTCGACGCCCTGCTCGCCGAACTCGACAAGACCGTGACCGCCCCGCGCGACGCCGCCGCCGTCATCGCCGAAATCAAGTCCGTGCGCGACCCGTGGCTCGCCAAATGGATGCCCAAGCTGACCAGCAACGACGCGCCGCTCTCGCCCTACCGCGTCATCTGGGACCTGCTGCACACGGTGGATGTCGCCAACACCATCATCACCCACGACGCCGGCAGCCCGCGCGACCAGCTCTCGCCCTTCTGGCAGGCCACCGAGCCGCTCTCCTATATCGGCTGGGGCAAGACCACCCAGCTCGGCTACGGGCTCGGCCTCGCCATGGGCGCCAAGCTCGCCCGGCCGGACAAGCTCTGCATCAACGTGTGGGGCGACGCCGCCATCGGCTTCACCGGCATGGATTTCGAGACGGCGGTGCGCGAGCGCATCCCCATCCTGTCCATCCTGCTCAACAATTTCTCCATGGCGATCGAGCTGAAGATCATGCAGGTCTCCACCGAGAAATACCGCAGCACCGACATCTCCGGCGACTACGCGGCCATGGCCCGCGCCTTCGGCGGCTATGGCGAGCGCGTCACCACGCCGGCCGACATCATCCCCGCCATCAAGCGCGGCATCGAGCAGACCCAGAAGGGCGTGCCCGCCCTGCTCGAGTTCATCACCTGCAAGGAGACGGAGGTCTCCAAACCCTAGCGGATGCCCCGCCGCTACCTGGACCAGCGGCTGCGCCTGCACGTGCTGCGGGCGGTGGATGCGATCGAGGTCCATCGCAGCCTGCTCAAGGCCGCCGCCGCCCTCGGCGTCACCCAGCCGGCGCTGACGAAAAGCCTGCACGAGCTGGAGGAGCAGCTTCAGCTCCGCCTGTTCGAGCGCCACCCCCGCGGCGTGCGCCCCACCGAGGAGGGCACCGCCTTCGTGCGCGGGGCGCGGCGCATCCTGGCCGAGCTGCGGCGGCTGGACGAGGAGCTGGATCTGCTCGCCTCGGCCGATGGCGGCACGGTGGCGATCGGCGCCCTGCCCGTCGCCGCCGCCGGCGTGCTGCCCGGCGCCCTCACCCGGCTGAAGCACACCTGGCCGCAGATGCGCGTGCGCCTTCAGCAGGGCCGCACGGAGGAGCTGCTGCCGCTGCTCGCCGCCGGCGAGATCGACCTCATCGTCGGCCGCCTCTACGAACCCGCCGGCCCCGACGCCTTCCTGCGCGAGCCGATCTGGACCGAGCCGATCTCCATCCTCGCCCGGCCCGAGCACCCGCTGTTCCAGGCCGCCGCCGTCACCGCCGAGGACCTGCGGCGCTACGACCTGGTGCTGCCCACCATCACCCAGCGCGTCGGCCAGGAGGTCGATGCCCTGCTCGCCGCCCTCGGCCTCGCCCCCGCGGCACCCCTGCGCTCCAGCAGCTACGGCTTCATCCGCGAGATGCTGCACGGCACGGACATGCTCTCCGCCATGCCCCGCCTGCTGCTGGTCGGCGACCTGGTGCGCGGCACGCTCCGGGTGATGCCCCTGCCCATCACGGCACCCGACCGCCCGGCCGGGCTGATCCTGCCGCGCGGCCGCGCCCTCGGCCCCGCGCCCCGCGCCTTCACGGCCTGCCTGCGCGACTACGTGGCCGACCTCGCCGAGCGTGGCGTGGTCACCCGTATTCCAGATGGTGATAGCGCGGCGCGAAGAAGCGATACGACAGCGGCGGAGACGCCGGGCTAGAGCGGGACCGGACAAAGGGGGGACATCGCCATGGCTGGAACGGCTCGCACCGCGCTGGTGGTCAGCGCGCATTCAGCGGATTTCGTCTGGCGGGCCGGCGGCGCCATCGCGCTGCACGCCGAGGCGGGCGTGGCCGTCACCGTCATCTGCCTCTCCTATGGCGAGCGTGGGGAGAGCGCCAAGCTGTGGCGGCAGGAAGGCATGACGCTCGAGCGCGTGAAGACCGAGCGCCGCAAGGAAGCCGAGGCCGCCGCCGCCCATCTCGGCGTGGCCGACATCCAGTTCTGGGACCTCGGCGACTACCCCATCGCGCTGACCCAGGACTCGCTGTTCCGCCTCGTGGACGTGTACCGCGCGCTGCACCCCCAATTCGTGCTCACCCATTCCGAGCGCGACATCTACAACCACGACCACCCCGCGGTGACCGACTTCGCCCAGCACGCGCGCATCGTCGCCCAGGCGCATGGCCACAATCCCGGCCAGAAAGTGCTCGGCGCGCCGCCGGTGTTCCTGTTCGAGCCGCACCAGCCGGAGCAATGCGGCTGGAAGCCGGACGTGCTGCTGGACATCACCGCGGTCTGGGCGAAGAAGCGCGCGGCCATCGAATGCATGGCCGGGCAGGAGCATCTGTGGGAGTACTACACCCGCGTCGGCCAGCAGCGCGGCGCCCAGGCCGCCCGCAATTCCGACCGCAAGGTGGTGTGGGGCGAAGGCTACCAAGCCGTGTTCCCCCATGTGGTGGAGCGGCTGGGGTGACACCCCTCTCCGCGGCGATCGGCCATTACCGGCACAGCGAGGCCCTGTTCGCCGACCCCTTGCTGGCGATCGAGGATTTCCCGGTCATTTCCCGCGCCTTCGCGCCGATGGTGCGCAGCCAGCGCTTCGCCCTGAGCGAGATGGCCATCGCCACCTTCCTCATGGCCCGCGCCGCCGGCAGCGACCTGGTGCTGCTGCCCGCGGTGATGGCCGCCCGCTTCCAGAACGCCGCCCTGCTGCGCCGCGCCGCCGACCCGTTCGGCCCCGCCGATCTCGCGGGCAAGCGCGTCGGCGTGCGCGCCTACAGCCAGACGACTTGCATGTGGCTGCGCGGCGACCTCCAGGAAACCACCGGCCTGACCCCCGACCGGATCCGCTGGACCACCTTCGAGGACGCCCATGTCGCCGGCTTCCAGGACCCGCCCTGGACCGAACGCGCCCCCCCGGGCAGCGACATGATGGACATGCTGCGCGAAGGCCGGCTGGACGCGGTGATCGTCGGCAACGACATGCCCGACGACCCCAGCCTCGCCCCGGTCTGGCCCGACCCCGTCGCGGCCGGCGCCGCCTTCCACGCCCGCCACGGCTTCATGCCGGTGAACCACCTGCTGGTGCTGCGCCCCCTTCGCCCGCGCCGTGCTGGACCGCGTCCGCGCGGCCGGCAACCCGTATCCGATGGGCCGCGTGGCGCTGGAAGCGCCCGTCGCCCTGGCGCTGGACTACTGCGCGGCGCAGGGGCTGCTGACGCGAAAGGTGACGATGGACGAGGTGTGGGCGGGGTTGCCGGCGGAGGCCGGGTAAGGAAGGAAGCAGTTCTTTTTCTGAAGAAAAAGAAGCAAAAAGACTTTCATCCGTTTGGCGCGTACATGCGGCGGCGCCTCGGGAATGACCCAAGGTGAAAATCGGCGGCATATGAAAAAGGTTGCGGGAAAGGGGCGAGTCCGGGCGGGGCGCGGCTCATCCCGACCATTCGTCGGCGCGTGGCACGGTGATTTTCCGCCGCGTGCCGGACGGGCCGAGCCGTCGCGGGATGACGGCCCAATTCACCGGCCGGGTGCGGATGACGCGGCGCCTCGCCGGCGGTTCGGCCGGCACCCGCTTGCGGGATGCGCGGGGGCCGCGCGTCCGGGGGCGGGCGGGCGTCTTGCGAGGTTTCGTCTCGACATATTCGACCTCAACCTCGGTCGGAGGCGGGATCACCAGCGTGCCGGCCTTCCAGCGCGCGAACAGCGCGTCGAACGCCTTCAGGCCGGCCATCACCTCCTGAAGGGCGGCGGTCTCGTTGCGAGAAAGGAACAGCTTCGCCCACACCCCACCCAGCAGGGCAGACAGCATCTGCACGATCCGGGTGAAGGGGCTGGGCGGGGTCATCGACGGGGCTCCTGCATGGGGTTAGAAATTCACATTCCCGCAGAATACCCGCAGCGAACATTGCTGCAACTTATAAATGCAATTTTTGCTATGAAATTTTATTCTGGCAGAATTGCGAAAAATTCCCCTCTCATCCCCCGGCGGCGAGACCGCTCAGCCTCGGATCAGCGCCGCCACCGCCCGGTCCGACTCCCGCGCGCTCGCCCCCAGCCCGGCCGCCACCCCGGCGCGGTCCGCCGCGTCGCGGTTCTGGCTCATCTTGCGCTTGCCCTCGATCCGCGCGATCGGCAGCCGCAGCCCGACGATGCCGCGCAGCTGCGCCCGCACGAACTCGGCCGGCGCGTCCGACACCGCCCACGGCGCAGCCGCCTTCCCCTCAAGCGCCGCCGCCCGTTCCCCCTCATGCAGCGCCGTCAGCCGCGTCACCACATCCAGCAGCCGGTCCGCGTCCTCGTAGAACTCCACCGGCCCGTAGGCATGCACCGCCACGTAGTTCCAGGTCGGCACCACCCGCCCATGCTCCTGCTTGGATGGGTACCAGGACGGGCTGACATAGGCATCCGGCCCCCGGAACATCGCCAGCGCCTGCCCCAGCACCGGCGTCTTCCACTGCGGATTGGCCCGCGCGAGATGCCCGTGCAGCGTGCCATACGGCCCCTCCTCCGCCACCAGGAACAGCGGCAGCGGCGTCACCACCAGCCCCTCCCCGGTCGCCGTCACCAGATCCGCCAGCCGCGCCGCGCGCATCGTGGCGAACAGGCTGGGCAGGTCGTCGTCGCGGAAGGCGGGCGGGATGTACATGCGGGCGGCTCCTGGCTACGGAGCAGATTGGCGCGTCATTGGTCGGAAGAAAACGTCCAGTTTCTTAAAAACGACCAGACCAATTTGCCCTACATCAAACTCCGCGTGCTCCCGGTGATCCGGAACGTCACGTAAACCAGCGCCGCGGTGATCGCCAGCAGCACCGAGGACAGCGCGGAGGCGGTGCCGTATTCGCCGTCGGTCACCAGCAGGTAGATCTGCACCGGCATCGTCACCGTGCGGCCGACATACAGCACCAGCGAGGACGACAGCTCGTTGATCGCGGTCACGAAGCTCATCGTCGCACCCGCGACGATGCCGGGCATCACCAGCGGCACCGTCACCTTCATGAAGGCCTTGGCCGGGTGCAGGCCCAGGCTGATCGCCGCCTGTTCCAGGTTGGGGCTGAGCTGGCGCATCGAGGCGATCATCGCGCGCATGGCATAGGGCAGCCGGCGGATGAAGATGGCGAGGATGATGATGGTGCCGGTGCCGGTCAGCACCACCGCCCCGGTGTTGAAGGTCTCCACGAAGGCGATGCCCATCACCACGCCGGGCACCACGTAGGGCACCATCAGCACCGCGTCGAACCCCGCCGAGGCCACACCGCCGCGCCGGACGATGACGTAGCCGGTCAGCGTGCCGACGACCACGATCAGCGCCACCGCGCCGGCGGCGAAGGTGAGCGAGTTGCCCACCGCCTGGGGCAGCATCTCCCACACCCGCTCGTAGCTGCGCAGCGACAGGCCCGGCTGGAAGATCGGCCCGCTGGTGCGGCGGAAGGAGAAGATCACCACCACGATGGTCGGCAGCGCGCCGGCGAGCACGATGGCATAGGCCACGACATGGCCGATGGCGGTGGCGAGCCGGCTGACCGGCTTGGGCGGCGGGCGGCCGGCGCGGAAGCCCTGCGCCACGTCGTGCCGCGCGACATGGCGCTGCAGCAGCACGAAGGCCAGGGAGATGGCGATCAGCAGCAGGCTCATCGCCGAGGCCAGGCCGGGATTGCCGCCGATCTCCGCCGAGAACATCACGAAGGCCTCGGTGGCCAGCATCTGGAAGTTGCGGCCGATGATGCGCGGCGTGCCGAAATCGGCGATGGACAGCACGAAGGTCAGCAGCGCGGCGGTGGAGATGGCCGGCAGGATCAGCCGCAGCGTGACCTTCAGGAAGCGTTCGCGCGGCGACAGGCCCAGGCTCTCCGCCGCCTCCTCCAGCGAGGGGTTGATGCCCGACAGCGCGGCGGAGGTCAGCAGGAACACATGCGGGAAGAACTTCAGGCTGAACACCATGATCACGCCCGCCGCACCGTAGATCGGCGGCAGGTCGAGGCCGAGATGGTCCTCCAGCGCGTTGCGGATCACCCCGTTGGCACCGAACAGCACGATCCAGGCATAGGCGCCGATGAAGGGCGGCGTGACCAGCGCCACCACGGCCAGCGTGGAGACCAGGGCCCTTCCCCAGATGCGGATGCGCGTGGTGACGAAGGCGAGCGTGACGCCCAGCAGCAGCGAGCCGGCCATGCCGCCGAAGCCGCCGATGAAGGTGTTGGTCAGCGCGCGGCGATAGGCCGGGCGGGTGAGCACGGTCGCGAAATTGGCCAGGGTGAACCCGCCCGTCTCGTTGTCGGTCAGTGCCGCGCGGATGACGGAGGCAAGCGGGTAGAGCAGCAGCAACGCCACGATCACCCAGCCGGCGATCAGCACGCCGGTCCAGATATCCGGGCGGAAGCGCCTCATCACCGATCGTTCTTCATGTGGAAGCAAGGAAGGCCAGGGGCGCTGCCCCTGGACCCCGCTGGGGGCGACGGCCCCCAGACCC
>CAMFLK010000186.1 GCA_945957135.1 uncultured Rhodospirillales bacterium | reverse complement strand
GTTCTCTGTGGCACTTTCCCTGGGGTCGCCCCCGCCGGCCGTTAGCCGGCACCGTATTCCCGTGGAGCCCGGACTTTCCTCCGCCGCGGTGCGACCCGCGACGGCGGCCGTCCAGCCGCCTGGCGCGGGGGAAATGCGCCCGACGCAGGCTGTCGTCAATCCGTCAAAGAAGGGCTGTCATCCGCGCGACGGCGAGCAGCCGGGCCAGCGTGCCGGCATCGGCCTGGCCGGTGACCTCCTCCGGCCGCCAGTGGCGCTGGAAGGCGCGCAGCACGCCGGACAGGGCCGGGTCGAGCGCGCCTTCGGCGGCGACGTCGTAGCCGATGGCCGCCAGCGCCGCCCGCACGTCGCGCAGATTGGCGGCGTCGCGCACCGCGCCGCCGGTGCCGAGGTCGGGCACGCCCTCCGGCCACAGCCCCACGCCGTTGCGGGCGAAGCCCTCCCAGTCGAAGGTCTCGCCGGGGTCGCGGGCCCGGTCCGGCGCGATGTCCGCGTGGCCGACCACGTTGCGCTGGGCGATGCGGTGGCGCGCCATCACCTCCAGGCACAGGTCGCAGGTCGCGGCGAGCTGGAGCACGGGGTACTCGGCGAAGCCGAAGGGCGTGCCGGGATTGACCAGCGCGATGGCCACCGAGCGCGCGTCGATCCCGCCCCGCCCGCGCCATTTCGCCGTGCCGGCATGGGAAACGGCTTGATCTTCCGCGGCGAGCCGAGTCACGCCGCCATGGAGGTCCACCCGGTAATGGGCGCTGGCCGGAGCGGGGGCCGCGTGCAGCACCAGCATGTCCACGCCCCTCACAGGCCGCGCTCGCGCTTGATGCGCTCCCAGGCCTGGTTGATCCGCGCCGCCTTGGCCCCCGCCCTGGCCATCAGCGCTTCCGGCACGCCACGGCTGGCCAGGCTGTCGGGGTGGTGCTCGCGCATCAGCCGCTTCCAGGTCGCGCGCAGCGTCTCGTCCGGCGAATCGCGGGCCACGCCGAGCACCGCGTAGGGGTCCTCCTCCTCCACCGAGGCGCGCGGGACGAGGCCGCTGGCGCGGTCCCAGGCGGCCTTGTCGAGGCCGAAATGGCCCCAGCACGCCTGCAGGAACGCCTCCTCCCGCCGGTTCACCGCGCCATCGGCGCGGGCGATCGCGAACAGGGCGGACAGCACGTTCTCCAGCATCGGCCGATCGTTGGCGAAGCTGGTCCCGAGCTGCCTCGCATAGGTCTCGAACCCCTCGGGGCTGTCGCGCGCCTGGTCGAACAGCCGGCCGATGTCGCGCACCGCCTCGGGCGGGATGCGGAAGGAGCGCTTGAAGGCGTCGATCTCCGCGCGCTTCACCGGCCCGTCGCATTTGGCGAGCTTGGCCGACAGCACCACCACGGCGGCGGCGAAGATCTGCTCGCGCTGCTGCGGCAGGCCGAGGAACGGGTTGGCGCCGAACGAACCGGCATTGGGCAGGCCGAACGGCATGTTCGCGAACCCGCCGCTCTCCGCCGCATGGCCCAGCGCGGCGCCGATCACCGCGCCGAACGGCCCACCCATGGCGAAGCCGGCCATGCCGCCGATGAACTTGCCCCACACCTCTGCCGGTTCCGCACCTGCTGCCTTCGCTCGCGCTGTATCATGCCGGAGTTACCGATCGCAAAACACCCACGGCCGCGGGGTTGCCCGGCGCAAGCGCGGCCCGCATGCTCCGCCCCTTTCCACCTGCGGAGGGATGATGGCCGGCTGGCAGTTCTGGATCGATCGTGGCGGCACCTTCACCGACATCGTCGCCCGCGACCCCGAGGGCCGCCTGTCCACCCACAAGCTGCTGAGCGAGAATCCCGGCCGCTATCGCGACGCCGCCGTCGCCGGCATCCGCGCCGTGCTCGGCCTGGCCCCTGGCGCGCCCGTTCCCGCCGAGCGCATCGACTGCGTGAAGATGGGCACCACCGTCGCCACCAACGCGCTGCTCGAGCGCAAGGGCGAGCGCACCCTGCTGCTGGTCAATCGCGGCTTCGCCGACGCCCTGCGCATCGGCAACCAGGCCCGCCCCCGCCTGTTCGACCTCGCGATCACCCGCCCCAGCCTGCTCTACGAGGCGGTCGCCGAGATCGGCGGCCGGGTGGACGTGCAGGGCGCCGAGATCGAGACGCTCGACACCGTCGCCGCCCGCACCGCCCTGGCGGCCGCGCGGTCCCGCGGCATCGAGGCCGTGGCGATCGTGATGATGCATGCCTGGAAATACCCCGCCCACGAGCAGGCGCTGGCCGGCCTCGCCCGCGAAGCCGGCTTCACCCAGATCTCCGCCAGCCACGCGGTCAGCCCGCTGCTGCGCATCGTCCCGCGCGGCGACACCACGGTGGTCGATGCCTATCTCTCGCCTATCCTGCGCCGCTACGTGGACCAGGTGGCCGGTGAACTCGCGGGGGTGCGGCTGTTCTTCATGCAGTCGAGCGGCGGGCTGGCGGAGGCGCGGCACTTCCAGGGCAAGGACGCGATCCTCTCCGGCCCGGCCGGCGGCATCGTCGGCGCCGCCCGCACCGCCGCCATGGCGGGGTTCGAGCGCATCATCGGCTTCGACATGGGTGGCACCTCCACCGACGTCGCCCTCTACGACGGCGCCTTCGAACGCGCCTTCGAGACCGAGGTCGCCGGCGTGCGGATGCGCGCGCCGATGATGGCGATCAACACCGTCGCGGCCGGCGGCGGCTCCATCCTGCATTTCGACCAGGGACGGCTGCGGGTGGGGCCGGACAGCGCCGGCGCCCGCCCCGGCCCGGCCTGCTACCGCAACGGCGGCCCGCTGACGGTCACCGACGCCAACGTGATGCTCGGCAAGATCCAGCCCGACCATTTCCCCGCCGTGTTCGGCCCCGAGGGCAACGCGCCCCTGGACGGCGAGGCGGTGGCGCGCGGCTTCGCCGAACTCGGCGAACGCATCGCCGCGGGCACCGGCCGGCGCCAGGACCCGCGCGACCTCGCCGAGGGCTTCCTGCGCATCGCGGTCGCCAACATGGCCAACGCCATCAAGCAGGTCTCGGTGCAGAAGGGCCACGACCCCGCCCGCTTCGCCCTGCAATGCTTCGGCGGCGCCGGCGGCCAGCACGCCTGCCTGGTCGCCGACGAGCTCGACATGGACACCGTGTTCATCCACCCCTTCGCCGGCGTGCTCTCCGCTTACGGCATGGGCCTCGCCGACCAGGGCGTGCTGCGCGAGCAGGCGGTGGAGCGCCCGGTCTCGCCCGCGGACATGCCCGAACTCGCCGCGCTGGCCGACCGGCTGGAGGCCGAATCCCGCGCCGCCCTGCGCGACCAGGGCGCCGACCCCGCCCGCATCACCGCGCGCCGCCGCCTGCACGTCCGCTACGCCGGCACCGAGGCCGCGCTGATCGTCGATCTCGCCGATGCCGACAGCGTGGTCCGCGATTTCACCCATTCCCACCGCGCCCGCTTCGGCTTCGCCACCCCCGACCGTCCGCTGGTCGCCGAGACCGTCGCGGTCGAGGCCACCGAAGCCGGCGAGGCGGTCACCGAGGCCACCCTGAAGCCGCGCGACACGCCGCTCGCCCCGGTCGATACCGTCGCCGTCTGGTCCGACGGCGCCGCCCACCCGGCCCCGGTGTTCGAGCGCGCAGAGCTGCGGGCCGGCGACCGCATCGCCGGCCCCGCCCTCATCCGCGAAGCCAACGCCACCACCGTGGTCGAACCCGGCTGGACCGCCGAGACCACCGAAGCCGACCACATGATCCTGCACCGCACCGCGCCCCGCGCCCGCCGCCGCACCGCCGACCCCGCGCGGCCCGACCCCGTGCTGCTCGAACTGTTCAACAACCTGTTCATGAACGTCGCCGAACAGACCGGCGCCGTGCTGCAGAACACCGCGCAGAGCGTGAATATCAAGGAACGGCTCGACTTCTCCTGCGCCATCTTCGACGCCGAGGGCGGCCTCGTCGCCAACGCGCCCCACGTGCCCGTGCATCTCGGCGCGATGGGCGAGAGCGTGCGCACCGTGCTCCGCGCCCGCGCCACCACCCTCCGCCCCGGCGACGTGGTCGCGCTGAACAACCCCTATAACGGCGGCACCCACCTGCCGGACATCACCGTCATCACCCCGGTGTTCGACGGCGACGGAACCACCATCCGCTTCTTCGTCGGCAGCCGCGGCCACCATGCGGATATCGGCGGCATCACCCCCGGCTCCACCCCACCCGCCTCGCGCACCCTGGAGGAGGAAGGCGTGGTGATCGACGATTTCCTGCTGGTCGATCAAGGCCATTTCCGCGAGCGCGAATTCCGCGACCTGCTCGCCGCCGCCCGCTACCCCGCCCGCAGCCCGGACGTGAACGTGGCGGACATCAAGGCCCAGGTGGCCGCCAACGCCCGTGGCGTGCAGGAGCTGGAACGCGTGGTGGCGCAATATGGCTGGCCGATGGTCGGCGCCTATATGGGCCATGTCATGGACAACGCCGAGGAAAGCGTGCGCCAGGTCATCGCCCGCATCGGCGACGGGCAGTTCGACTACACGATGGACGACGGCGCGCCCCTTCGCGTCGCCGTGCGCATCGACCGCGCCGCCCGCCGCGCCGTGGTCGATTTCACCGGCACCGGTCCGCAGCGCGACAACAACTTCAACGCCCCCGCCGCCGTCACCCGTGCCGCCGTGCTCTACGTGTTCCGTTGCCTCGTCGGCGCGGACATCCCGCTCAACGACGGCTGCCTCAAGCCCATCGACATCATCATCCCGCCGGGCACCTTCCTCTCCCCCGCCCCCGGCGCGGCCGTGGTGGCCGGCAACACGGAAGTCTCCCAGGCCACCTGCAACGCCCTGTTCGGCGCCCTCGGCGCCATGGCGTGCAGCCAGGCCACCATGAACAACTTCCTGTTTGGGGACGCCACCCGCCAATACTACGAAACCATCTGCGGCGGCACCGGCGCCGGCCCCGGCTTCGCCGGCACCTCCGCGGTGCAGACCCACATGACCAACACCCGCATGACCGACCCGGAAATCCTCGAACTCCGCTACCCCGTGATGCTCGAGGAATTCGCCATCCGCCAAGGCTCCGGCGGTACCGGCCAATGGAACGGCGGCCACGGCGCCCATCGCCGCCTGCGCTTCCTCGAACCGATGACCGCCGTCATCGTCGCCTCCCGCCGCCGCCACGCCCCGTTCGGCCTCGCCGGCGGCGCCGACGGCGCGGCGGGGGACCAATGGGTGGACCACGCGGACGGGCGCCGCACCGTTCTGTCGGGCACCGCCAGCATCGACCTCGTCCCCGGCGACAGCTTCACCATCCTGACACCGGGGGGCGGAGGGTACGGGGCGGCGCAGGAGAGGTAAGGAAGCGCTTCTTTCTTGAAAGAAAGAAGCAAAGAACTTTTTATCGTTTGGCTGCGCCGTGGCTTCTTCTTCCAAACTCCCCAATTTCGTCTTGATCTGGTATGTCCACGCGCCATCGCCCCGGGAATGACCCAGGGTAAAAAAATTTCGGGATAGCCGGTTCGGGTTGACGAAAAGGCGCGAAAGACCTGCGAACGAAAGCGTCATCCCGACCACGCGTCCTTGCGCGGCACGGTGACCTTCCGCCGTTTGCCGCTTGGCCCGATCCGTCGCGGAATGACCGACCAGTTCACCGGCCGGAGGCGGATGATCCGCCGGCCGGCCTCCGGCTTGGCCGGCTTCCGGCGGGTAGTGGTCCGCTTTGCGCGGACCCGGCCCGTGCGCTTGTCCTCGCGCGGCTCCACCCAGACCACCTCGGGCTCCGGCACCACCGTGCCGTCCTTCCACTGGGCGTAGAGCGTGTCGAACGCCGCCATCATCTCGGCGATCTGGCGAAGCCTCGTGGATTCCTTCCGCCCCAGGAACAACCGGCCCCACACCCCACCCAGCAGGGCAGAGAGCATCTGCACGATCTGGGTGAAGGGGCCGGGGCGGGGCATACGGGGGTCTCCTGCATAACGTTGATACTGACTGTCTGACAGATACTCATCCCACCAAAGCGCTGCAACAGGAAAATGCAGAGAAAATAGTAACAAATTGTATCTATTTTGATCGTGCCGCGCCACGAGCGGTGCGGCGTGCCTGAGAGGGTTCGGCCTCGTGCGAAGCCATCACCTTATGGCGGAGCCCCACCGCGTGGATTGGCCGTGTCAAGCACGGCCATGAACGATAGGGATCGTTCGTACAATATTTCCACCGCACAGCTCCAATAGATAAAAAGTTTTTTGCTTCTTTTTTTCAAAAAAGAAGCGCTTCCTTTCTTACTTTCTTCCTTTCATGGCGCGCGCCCTTGCCGGACCCTTCGGCAGTGCGGAGGATAGGCCATGACCGTTCCGCGCCCCCGCGCCGTCCTGCCTCTGCGATCCGTCCGACGATGAGGGCGGCGCTGATCGCGTTGGTGGCCGTTGTCGGGCTGGCGCTTGGTGCCGCCTGGGCCGGGCCGTTGCTGCTCGATTGGAACAGCTATCGCGGCACGGTGGAGGCCTTGGCCTCGCATGCATTGGGTCAGGAGGTGCGCATCGCGGGGCCGATCGCGCTGCGGGTGCTGCCGCAGCCGATGCTGACGGCCAGCGGCGTGTCCGTCGCGGAGGGCGGCGCCACGATCACCGCGCGGGAGCTGAGCCTGCGGGTGGCGTTCGCGCCGCTGCTGTCGGGCCGGCTGGATGCGCGGGAGCTGGTGCTGGGGGGCGTGGACATGCGGGTGCCATGGCCCCTGCCGCCGGGCAGCCTGCATCCCCGCCCGCCGCAATGGCTGTCCACCGTGTCGGCGCGGGTGGAGGATGCGCGGCTGCAGCTGGGCGAGCTGGTCTTCACCCATATCAGCGGCGCGCTGAGCACCGGCGACCTGTCGGGCAGCTATGCGGTGCGCGGGGTGGGGGATTTTTCCGGGCGGACCTGGCGGTTCGGCGTGCATCTGTCGCGGCCGGGTTCGGACGGGTCGGCGGCGCTGGATGTCAGCCTGGACGGGCAGGGCAAGGCGGGCGGCATCGGCGGCACGTTTTCCGGCCAGATCCAGGGTGACGGCACGCTGGCCGGGCGGGTGATGGCGCAGGGGGCGGACCTGTCGCTGGTGATGCCCGCGCCGGCGGCGCCGTTCCGGGCGGAGGGGCGTTTCACCCTGGCCGGCGGGCTGGCCGCGGCGGACGAGCTGGCCGGCGAGATCGGCGGCGTGGCGGTGCGCGGGGCGGTGGCGCTGCGGGTGGCGCCGTCGGCGCGGCTGGATGTGGCGCTCACCGCCAGCCGGCTCGACCTCGATGCCTGGCTGCCGGTGCTGCTGCGCGCCGCCGGCACCGCGCCGCCCCTGCCGATGGGCATCGACCTCTCGGCCGAGGCGGCGCCCTTCGCCGGCGGCACGCTGCGCGGCCTGCGCGCCGCCTTCGACCTCGACGGAAATGGCCTGGCGATGCGCGAGCTGCGGGTGATGCTGCCGGGCGAGGCGCGGCTGCGGGCGGCGGGCCTGCTGACCGCCGGCCCGCATTTCGACGGCACGGCCAGCCTGGCCGCGCCGGCCCTGCGGCTGACCCTGGGCTGGGCGGAGGCGGCGGGATTGATGCCGGCTGGACTGCGGCCGGAGGGGGCGTTGCGCGCGGCGGAGCTGTCCGGCCATGCCGTGCTGGACCCCGGCCGCGTCGCGCTCGACCAGCTGGCCGGCACGCTCGATGGTGGCGCGGTGACCGGCCGGCTGGCGGTGCGGGCCGCGGCGCGCCCGCTTGTCACCGCCGATCTCGATTTCGACCGGCTCGATCTCGACGCCTGGCTGCCGGCGCAGGCCCCGCCGCTGCCGGCGCTGGCCGACCGGCTGGGGTTCGACGGGGATGTGCAGATCGCGGCGCGCCAGGCCAGGCTGCTGGGAACGGCGTTCGACCGCGCGATGCTCCAGATGGATGTGGCGCAGGGCCGCGTCACCCTGCGCCGGCTCGATGCCCAGCTGGCGGGCATGCAGTTCGGCGCGTCCGGCACGCTGGGCGAGGGCGGGCGCATCGCCGACGGCAGGATCGAGCTGCGGGCGCCGCGCGTGGAGCAGGTGACGGAGCTGCTGCCCGAGCCGGTCGCTTCGTTCCTGGCGACGGCGCCGGGCTTCTGGCACGGCCCGTTCATCGCCCAGGTGCAGGTGGGCGGGGCGCCGGAGGCGCTGGCCCTGCGCGTGACCGCCGAACTCGCCGACCTGCGGCTGGAGGCGCAGCCGGTGCTGGACCTCTCCGGTGGCAGCCTGGCCTCGCTGCGCTGGTCCGGCCCGGTGACGCTGCGCCATCCCGGCGCGCCGCGCCTGGCCGAGCAGCTTGGGCTGACGGGCGCGCCGGGTTGGCTGGGCGACGGCTCGCTGGCGCTGGTGGCGCAGATGTCCGGCCGGCCCGCGCGCGTCGCCGCCGACAATTTCGACATCACCGCCGGCGGCCTGCGCGCCAAGGGGACGCTGGCGCTGGACCGGACCGGGGGGGCGCTGCTGACCGGGCGCATCGCCGCGGAGAGCCTGCCGTTGCCGCTGCCCGCGCCGCGCGCGCTGTCTCCGCTGCCCCTGGGCTGGATGCGGGGCTGGCGGGCTTCGGTGCATGTGGAGGCGGGGCGGGTGCTGCTCGGCGCGTCGCCGGTGGCCGAGGCGGCGTTCGCCGATGTCACGCTGGCCGATGGCGCGCTGCGCGTGCAGGGGC
>CAMFLK010000185.1 GCA_945957135.1 uncultured Rhodospirillales bacterium | reverse complement strand
TGCACCAACTATTTCCGCCATGCCGGATATTTCCAGTCAACGTGAATTTACTCTAAGGCCCCAGCGGGGTCGAGGGGCGGAGCCCCCGCCTTCCTTACCCCCCCTGCAACACCCCCGTGAGCCCGACGAGGAACAGTCCGATCGCCACGTCGATCATCACCAGCACGGCGGCGGTCCGTTTCGGGAGGGCGAGGGTGAGGCGGGTGGCGAACCATTCCAGCCAGAGGGCCCAGCCCATGGCCACCAGCCAGGCGGTTTCGGCCATCCAGTCCGGCAGGCCGAGCAGGGTGGGCAGGGCGGCGGCGACCAGCATCAGGTATTGCAGGACGTTGCACCAGTTCCAGGCGGCGATGAAGCGGGGCCAGTGGGCGCCGCGGCCGAGGGCGTGGGCCAGGCGGTGGGACAGCACGGCGAAGGCGAGCCAGCCGGTGGCGTAGCCCATCAGGTCGAGCGCGAGGCTGCGGGCGGGGTCGGCTTCGGCGCCCTGGGCCCAGTCGATCAGGTGCAGGCAGATGAAGGCGGGCAGGCAGAGCAGGATGGCCCAGAAGCTGCGGGCGGCCATGCGCATCGCGTCGCTGCCGGGTTCGCTGAGCTTGCCCAGCCCTTCCGGCCGGCCGCGGGCCAGCAACAGCGCGGCCTGCAAGCCCTGGCCCATCGCGGCCATCGCGCCGATCACGGCCCCTCCACCAGCGTGCCGGCCAGCAGGCGCGGGATGAGCACCAGCAGGGCGGTGCCGAAATTGACCAGCAGCACCAGCGCCACGGCGCGCCCGGTGGGCAGGCCGAGGCCGCGGCGGGCGAGGAACAGATGCAGGGCCAGGGCGTAGGCGAACAGGCCGAGCAGCACCAGCAGTGCCGCGGCGCGCTGGCCCAGCCCGGCGCGCATGGCCATGCCGAACCCGGCGAGCAGGGCGACGCCCACCACCGGCACCGCCCATTGGCACCAGTTGAACGCCACGGCGTAGCGCGGCCATTCCGCTTCCCGCCCCCAGCGCCGGGCCAGCGCCTCGGACAGCACGGGCGGGCCGAGCAGGGCGATCAGCGTGGCCAGCAGGTCCGACAGCGCGTCCCACCCCGCGCCGCCCAGCAGCATCAGCAGCAGGCCGACAAGCGGGAAGGCAATCAACGGGGCGAGGCTGTTGAGGAACGCCTGGCGGTCGGCCCCGAAGGCGGCGAACCCCTCTGCCCGGAACCGCGCCAGCATCGCGATGCCGCGCAGGAGCTTCATGCCGGCGCGCCCACCTTGTGGCAAGGCGGGTACGGCGGGCGCGCCGGCATGGTCTCTTTCGGCGCGCGGCCGCCCCACCAACCCCGCGCGCGATGCCGATGAGCGAAGGGGCTCATCGGCATCATGCGAAAAAGACGTCCAGCACTTCGGCGTAGATGTCGGTCAGCGCGCGCAGTTCGGCCACCGGCACGAACTCGTCCACCTGGTGCATGCTCGATCCGACCAGCCCGAACTCCGCCACCGGGCACAGATGGGTGATGAAGCGGGCGTCGGAGGTGCCGCCGCCGGTGTCGAGCTTCGGGGTGACGCCGCTGGCCCGCGCCACCGCGCCGGACAGCCGGTCCACGAGGTCGCCGGGCGCGGTAAGGAAGCTTTCGCCGCTGATGGAGACGTCCAGCTCGAACCGCTCGGCGTGTTGCGCGATTGTGGCGCGCAGCCAGGCGGTGAGGGCCGCGCCGGTGTGCAGATCGTTGAAGCGGATGTTCAGCTTCGCCTGGGCGCTCGCGGGGATGACGTTGGTGGCTTGGTTGCCGACATCGATGCTGGTGAGTTGCAGGGTGCTCGGCTCGAAATAATCGCTGCCGGCGTCGAGCGGCGCGGCGGTCAGGGCGGCGAGGGCGCGGACCAGCCGGTGCACCGGGTTGTCGGCGCGCTGCGGATAGGCGGAGTGGCCCTGGGTGCCGTGGATGGTGATGGCGGCGTTCATGCTGCCGCGCCGGCCGATCTTGATCACCTCGCCGAGCTTGGTGGGGTTGGTGGGTTCGCCGACCAGGCAGAAATCCGGCACCTGGCCGTTCGCCGCCATCCAGTCCAGCACCTTCACCGTGCCGTCCACCGCCGGGCCTTCCTCGTCGCCGGTGATGAGCAGGCTGATCGAGCCGGCGGCATCGGCCGGGCGGCGGGCGGCGGCGGCGACGAAGGCGGCGATGGCGCCCTTCATGTCGCAGGCGCCGCGGCCGTACAGCACGCCGTCGCGGATTTCCGCGGCGAAGGCGCCGCTGCGCCAGTTGCCGGCGCCGGCGGGCACCACGTCGGTATGGCCGGCGAAGCAGAAATGCGGGCCGGACGTGCCGCGCCGGGCGAACAGGTTCTCGATCTCGCCGAAGCGCAAGCGGGTGACGGTGAAGCCGAGCGCCTCCAGCTCAGCCGCCAGCACGCCCTGCGCGCCGGCATCTTCCGGCGTGACGGAGGCGCAGCGGATCAGCGCCTGGGCGAGCGGGAGGGGGTCGCCCGAGGAAAGGGGGGGCATCAATCCCGCAGCAGCTCGTTGATGGCCGTCTTGGCCCGCGTGCGCTCGTCCACCCGCTTGACGATGACGGCGCAGTAGAGCGAGGGCTGGCCCTGCCCGCCCGGCAGGCTGCCCGGCACCACCACGGAATAGGAGGGCACGCGGCCCATCGTGACCTCGCCGGTGGCGCGATCGACGATCTTGGTGGTGGCGGAGATGAACACGCCCATCGACAGCACGCTGCCGCGCTCGACGATCACCCCCTCCACCACCTCGGAGCGGGCGCCGATGAAGCAGTCGTCCTCGATGATCACCGGGGCGGCCTGCAACGGCTCCAGCACGCCGCCGATGCCCACGCCGCCGGACAGGTGGCAGTTGCGGCCGATCTGGGCGCAGCTGCCGACGGTGGCCCAGGTATCGACCATGGTGCCGGCGCCGACATGGGCGCCCACGTTGACGAAGCTGGGCATCAGCACCACGCCGGGCGCCACGTAGGCGGAGCGGCGCACCACGGCGCCGGGCACGGCGCGGAAGCCGGCCTGCTGGAAGCGGGCGGCGTCCCAGCCGGTGAATTTCAGCGGCACCTTGTCCCAGGCCGGCGCGCCGGCGCAGCCATCGTCCATCACCCGCGAATCCTCGAGGCGGAAGGACAGCAGCACGGCCTTCTTCAGCCACTCGTTCACCCGCCAGGCGCCATCCACCTGCTCGGCCACGCGCATCTCGCCGGAATCGAGTGCCGCCAGGGCTTTCTCCACGGCCGCGCGATCCTCGCCGCCGGTGGCGGCGGTGACGCTGTCGCGGCGCTCCCACAGCGCCTCGATGGTGGAACGCAGGGCGGCCTCGGTCATCGCGGAATTCACCTTTCGTCGAGCGTGATGACGTTTGGCGGAACCGCCAAAAAGTCTGAATCACGCGAGCAAGCCTTGGAGCGGCGGGACCATGCGCAGCGGGCATTCGCCTGTCAATTCAGGGCAGGGCGGCGATAACCGCTGGTTCATCAATCTGCGGTGCAATGGGCCTTCCGCACAGGAGACGCCCCGCACGATGACCCTCGCCTCCGCTCCCGCGGCGCCTGCCGATACGCACCCGCACCAAACCATGGTGGACACGGCCGCCTACGCCGCGCATGCGGCGGAGGTGGAGGCGCTGCGCGGCGCGCTGATGGACAGCCGGGCGCGCTGGCGCGACCTGGTGGGGCTGGCGGCGGACATCGCCTTCGAGACGGATGCGTTCGGCCGCTTCGTGTTCATCTCGCCCGATCCGGCGCTGGGCTGGCCGGCCGCCACCCTGCTGGGCCAGCCGGCCGAGCTGCTGCTGGCCGATGCCGGCGGCGGCGGCGGCTTCAACCCGTTCCGCCCCACCGTGGCCACCCGCCGCCGCCGCGCTTGGCTGCGCCGGCCGGACGCGCCGCCGGTGTGCATGAACTTCGCCGCCGCCCCCCTGCTGGACAGCGAGAACCGCATCGTCGGCGCGCGCGGGGTGGGCCAGGACGTCTCGGAGCAGGAAGGGCAGGAGGACGCGATGGCCGCGGCCCTGCGCCGCACCGAGCTGGTGGACCATATATTGTGGCGCATGCGCCAGGAGGTGCTGGCCCCGCGCATGATGCAGGCGGCGCTGGAATCGCTGGCCACCGCCATGGGGCTGGAAGGCTGCGTGATCGTCGATCTGCTGGGCGACGGCGTGCAGGCCTCGGTGCTGCACCAGTACGGCACGCAGGTGCCGGAGGTGATGCACACGGCGATGACGCTGCTGGAACAGGGCCGGCCCGAGCCCACCGGCGCGCTGGCTTCGGACGGGCGCAACGTGCTGGTCTGCCCCAGCCACACCCGCTTCGGCGAGCAGGTGGGCCTCGCCTTCTGGCGCGCGCCGGGGGCGCGGGCCTGGGATGCCGACGAGATCATGCTCGCCTCCTCCGCCACCGCCATCGTGCGCTTCGTGCTGGAGCACGAATCGATCCAGCGCGAAATGGCCCGCCAGGCACGCACCGACCCGCTGACCGGCCTGCTCAACCGCCGCGCCTTCCTCGAGGAAATGGCGCGGCGCGTGGACCGGCTGGAGCGCGAGGGGCTGCCGGGCACGCTGATGTTCGTCGATCTCGACAATTTCAAGTCGCTCAACGACCGCCGCGGCCACGACGCGGGCGACGAGGCGCTGTGCATCACCGCCGCCCTGCTGCGCGAGACGGTGCGCCCCTCCGACCTCGTGGCCCGGCTGGGCGGCGACGAGTTCGCGCTGTGGATGGACGGGGCCGACGACCTGACCGCCGCCGAGCGGGCGGACGCGCTGTGCCTCGGCGCCCCCGCCGCCTTCGCCGACATCACCGGCGAGCTGGACGGCCAGGCGCCGGAGATCAGCATCAGCATGTCCATCGGCATCGCCACGCGCTGGCCCGGCCATGGCGAGGACATCGACACGGTGATGCACCGGGCCGACCAGGCGATGTACCAGGTCAAGCGCGCCGGGCGCGGCCATTGGCGCGTGTCGCACCGGGAGGGCGAATGATGCTCGACACGCTGCCGGCCGCTTCCCATGAACGGATGGACGAGGCGGCCCGCGTGCGCATGGGCGCCAGCCGCGACACCGCGCCGGACATCCTGCTGGCGCTGGCCAACGACCCGGCGGTGACCGTGCGGGCGGCGGTGGCGATGAATGCCGCGGCGCCGGCGCATGTCGATACGCTGCTGGCGCGCGACGCGGACGAACGGGTGCGCACCCTGCTCGCCCGCAAGCTCGCCGCCCTGATCCCGGCCATGCCGGAGGCCGAGCGCGACCGGCTGCAGGAACAGGCCTTCACCACGCTCGCGGGACTGGTGGAGGACGAGGCGGAACGGGTGCGCGCCGGCATCGCCCAGGTGGTGCGCGACATGCCCGCCGCCCCGCGCGGGATGATCCTGCAACTGGCCCATGACAGCGCGCTCTCGGTGTGCGACCCGGTGATCCGCCTGTCGCCGCTGCTGTCGGCCGAGGACCTGCTGGCCCTGCTCGCCGCCACCCCCTCGCCCGGCACCGCCACCGCGGTGGCGCGGCGGGCCAACCTGTCGGAGGCGGTGTCCGACCACATCGCCGCCTCGTCCGATGCCGGGGCGATCGCGGCGCTGCTGTCCAACCACTCCGCCGCCATCCGCGAATCGACGCTGGACGCGCTGGCGACCCGGGCGCGTGAGCACGAGGCATGGCACGAACCGCTGGTCCGCCGCCCGGCGCTCTCCGCCCGCGCCGCCCGCGCCCTGTCGGACATCGTCGCCAGCCAGCTGCTCGACGAACTCGCCAGCCGCGCCGATCTCGACACCGAGCTGAAGGACGAGCTGCGCCGCCGCCTGACCGACCGGCTGGCGCCCAAGGAGGTGGCCGCGCCGCCCAAGGCCGAGCCGGACATCGCCGTCGCCATCGCCACCGCCGAACGGCTGCGCGACGCGGACGCGCTGAGCGAGCAAGTGCTGGCCGAAGCGGTGCGACGCGGCGAAATCCGCATGGCCACCGCCATGCTCGCGGTGGCCGCCGGCGTGAACGCGCTGGTGGTGGAACGCGCCGCCACGCTGCGCAGCGCCAAGGGGCTGGTGAGCCTGGTGTGGAAAGCCGGCTTCTCCATGCAGGTGGCCGGCCCCCTGCAAATCCTGCTCGCCCGCCTCGCCCCCAACGCCATCCTGCGCCCCAACAGCAGCGGCGACTTCCCGCTGGCCGTGGAGGAAATGCGCTGGCAGATCGACTTTCTCAGTCGCATGGGGCGGTGAAGGAAGGAAGCGCGTTCTTTTCTTCAAGAAAGAACGCGCTTCCTCACTGTCTTTCCCGCTTGGATAGCCGGGATTACCTTGTTTGCTGGATAGCCGACAGGATCCAGTGGCCGCCGGGGGCGCGCATGAAGGTCCAGATTTCCGTGGCCATGGCGCGCTGGCTGGGGTTGCCTTCCACCACGCGGCCGGTGGAGTCGGTGGTCACGTCGATCATCGAGAAGCGCATGGCGACGGTGGCGTAGTCGCGGCCCTGTTCGTTCCAGGCTTCCGACAGGTCGCCCTGTTCCAGCCGCACGTCGGTGACGCTGTTGCGCACGCCGCGGCTGGTCATTTCGCCGAGCTGTTCGGCGAAGTAGCTGAGCATTTCCGGGCTGACCAGCTGGCCCATGGCGCGCAAATCGTTGGCGGTCCAGGCGGCCTGCACGGCCTTGAGCAGCTGTTCGAACTGCTGGAAGTCGGCCGGCTGCACCTGCACCGGCGTGCCCTGGGGGGCCGCGCCGCCGCCGCCCATCATGCCGTTGCCCATGTCGCCGGTGCGCGCCATGGTCGGCGCGCCGCCGGCGAAGGCGGGCTGGCGGCCGCGGAACAGGCGCAGGACGAAGCGCACCGCGAGGATGATGAGGAAGATCTGGATCAGGAAGCCGAGGAAGCCGCCGAACCCGCTGACGCCACCGAACGCGCCGTGGCCGAACAGCATGCCGCCGATCCCGGCGCCGAGCAGGCCGCCGAACAGGCCGGACATGAAGGGCGAGCCGCCGAACAGGCCCGGCCGGGCGGGGGCCGGCGCCGCGCCGTAGCCGGGCTGGCTGGTGGAGGGCTGGGAGGGGGTGGTCATCGAGCGCTGCATCGGCGCGGCGGTGCCCGGCGCGGTGCTGGTGGAGGGTGGGGCGGAATAGGTGCGGGTGCCCCGGCTGCCCATCGAGCTGCCGCCCCCCGCGCGCGCGAAGGCAAGGCCGGGTGCCAGGGCCAGCACGAGGGCCAGCAGCACGGCGGTCAGGACGCGGGTGGGGCGCATGGTGGACTGGTCTCCCTTGGGATTCATGCGGGTTATATAGCAATCCCCACGGCCAGGACGAGAGTGCGCCGTGTTACGAACCTTCCAGGCCGGTTTTCCTCGCGCCACGGCCTCACGCGAAGTCATCACCGCTGCCGCGACAAGCGGTATATCAAAAGTTCTTTGCTTCTTTCTTTCAAGAAAGAAGCGCTTCCTTCCTTCACGCCCCCGCCAGCGTCAGCCCCTCGATGCGCAGGGTCGGCGCGTCGGTGCCACGTTTGAAGCGCAGGTCGCTGGCCGGGGTGAGGTTCATGAAGATGTCCTGCAGGCGCCCGGCGATGGTGATTTCGGCCACCGGCTCGGCCAGCGCGCCGTCGCGGATCATGTAGCCGGCCGCGCCCCGGCTGTAGTCGCCGGTCAGGCCGTTCACGCCCATGCCGATCATTTCGATGACGTAGAGGCCTTCCTTGATGTCGGCCATCAGTTCGGCCGGCGAGAGCGGGCCGGCCTGCATGTAGAGGTTGGTCGGGCCGGGGGCCGGCGGGCCGCCGATGCCGCGCGCGGCGTGGCCGGTGGTGGCGAGGCCGAGCTGGCGGGCGGAGCGGCTGTCGAGCAGCCAGGTGGCGAGCACGCCGTCATCCACGATCACCTGGCGGCGCGTCGGCACGCCCTCGCCGTCGAAGGGGCGGGAGCGCAGGCCGCGCGGGCGGCGGGGGTCGTCCACCACGGTGATGCCCTTGGCCATGATCGGCTGGCCGAGGCTGTCCTTGAGGAAGCTGGTGCCGCGCGCGATGGCGGCGCCGTTGATGGCGCCCGCGAGATGGCCGAGCACGGAGCCGGCGACGCGCGGGTCGAACACCACGGGCAGTTTCGCGGTGCGCGGGCGGGTGGGGTTCAGCCGCCGCACCGCGCGTTCGCCGGCGTTGCGGCCGATGGCGGCGGCGTCCTCCAGGTCGGACAGGTGCACGGCGGAGGAGTGGTCGTAATCCCGCTGCATCCCCGTCCCCTGCCCGGCGAGCGCGGTGGCGGAGACGGAATGGCCGGTGCGGCTGTACTGGCCGACGAAGCCGGCGGAGGTGACCAGCACCACGTCGCCCCGGCTGTAGCCGGCCGAGGCGCCTTCCGAATTGGTCACGCCGGCGACGGCCATCGCGGCCTGCTCCGCCGCGTCGGCGCGGGCGATCAGGGCGGCGGCGTCGGGCTCCGCGTCGTCCTGCATGTCCATGCCGGTCATGTCCGGCGGCGCCGCCTCGGCGGCGAGGCCGCCATAGGGGTCTTCCGGCACGATGCGGGCCATGGCCACGGCGCGCTGGGCCAGCTCGTCGAACCCGGCGGGATCGACGGCGGAGGAGGAGACCATGGCGGCGCGCTGGCCCACGAACACCCGCAGCCCGACATCGCGCCCCTCGGCGCGTTCCAGCTGCTCCGTGGCTGTCTCTTATACACATCTCCGAGCCCACGAGACGGACTCCTATC
>CAMFLK010000184.1 GCA_945957135.1 uncultured Rhodospirillales bacterium | reverse complement strand
CGAGACAAATACCCAACAGAACGCCGCCAACGTATCCCTTCCATTCCATGATGCAGTTTTTAAAGAGCGGCCCCGGCGGCGGATCGTCTCGTCGTCGGGAGGCGGCGTTCTACTCGCGCCCCCCGACGGTGTCAACGACGTGACGCAGAAAATGTCGATTTTTTAAAATACGAGATTTTATCTAGTGTTTTTCCGAATTTCCGATGTTGCGGTTCGATGGACGTGGAGCAGTCAAGCCATGCGCGCCGCGCATGCACATGCCTCTTGCCTTCCGATTCCATAGGATTCAGCCGGGAGTTTCCCTCGCTCTGATGAAGGTGCTTGCGTTGCGGGAGGCAGGCAAAGCCTGCGGGACATGCGAAGCACCGACAGATGTCAGCCCTTTTCCGTCTCCTTGGTCGGCTGGAAAAGGCCGTTTCCTTGGCCCGGCCTGCACGGCGCCAGCCTCCCCGGAGGCCGAGGCCCTGCCCACGAAAAACGGCGCCGGGATCGCTCCCGGCGCCGCTATCGAACCCGCCGCCCGGCTCAGGCGGCTTCGGCCAGCCGGTCGTTGATCCGCAGCCCGTCGGGGCCGGCGGAGACCTGCACCGTCTCGCCGTCCTTGATGCTGCCATCGAGGATCTGCCCGGCCAGCGGGTTCTGCAGGCTGCGCTGGATGACGCGCTTCAACGGCCGCGCGCCGTAGATCGGGTCGTAGCCCTCCTCCGCCAGCCAGCCCGTCGCGGAATCGTCCAGCTCCAGGCCGATATTGCGATCGGCCAGCAGGGCGCGCAGGCGGCCCAGCTGGATGTCCACGATCGCCGCCATGTCCGAGCGTTGCAGGCGCCGGAACAGCACCACCTCGTCCAACCGGTTGAGGAATTCCGGGCGGAAGCGGGTGCGCACGATGTCCATCACCCCCTTGTAGGCCAGCGCCAGGTCGGCCCCGTCCGGCTGGGCGGCGAGGATCTCGCTGCCGAGATTGCTGGTCAGCACGATGATCGTGTTCTTGAAGTCCACCGTGCGGCCCTGGCCATCGGTCAGGCGGCCATCGTCCAGCACCTGGAGCAGCACGTTGAACACGTCCTCATGCGCCTTCTCCACCTCGTCGAACAGGATCACCTGATAGGGCCGGCGGCGCACCGCCTCGGTCAGCACGCCGCCCTCGTCGTAGCCGACATAGCCGGGCGGCGCGCCGATCAGCCGGGCGACGGCGTGCTTCTCCATGTATTCGCTCATGTCGATGCGCACCATCGCGCGGTCGTCATCGAACAGGAACGCGGCCAGCGCCTTGGTCAGCTCCGTCTTGCCCACGCCGGTCGGACCGAGGAAGAGGAAGCTGCCGATCGGCCGGTTGGGGTCCTGCAACCCCGCCCGCGCCCGGCGCACGGCGTTGGAGACGTGGCGCAGCGCGTCCTCCTGCCCCACCACGCGGCGGCGCAGCTCGTCCTCCATGCGCAGCAGCTTGGCGCGCTCGCCTTCCAGCATCTTGTCCACGGGCACGCCGGTCCAGCGCGAGACCACGGCGGCGATGCCCTCCTCGGTCACCGCCTCGTTCACCAGCCGGCCACCGTCCTGGCTGGCGGCCAGCTGCTTCTCGAGCGTGGGGATTTCGCCGTAGAGCAGTTCGGAGGCGCGGCCCAGCTCGCCGCGGCGCTGGGCGATCTCCACCTCGTTGCGCGCCTGGTCCAGCCGTTCCTTCAGCTTCTGCGAATCGAGCAGCTTCTCCTTCTCGGCCTTCCAGGCGGCGGTCATGGCGTTGGATTTCTCCTCCAGCCCCGCCAGTTCGTGCTGAAGCTTGTCCAGCCGGTCGCGGCTGGCCGCGTCCTGCTCGCGCTTCAGCGCCTCGCGCTCGATCTTGAGCTGCATGATCCGGCGATCCAGCTCGTCCAGCTCCTCCGGCTTGCTGTCCACCTGCATGCGCAGCCGGCTCGCCGCCTCGTCCATCAGGTCGATGGCCTTGTCCGGCAGGAAGCGGTCGGTGATGTAGCGGTTGGAGAGCGTGGCGGCGGCCACCAGCGCGCCGTCGGTGATGCGCACGCCGTGGTGCAGCTCGTATTTCTCCTTGATGCCGCGCAGGATGGAGATGGTGTCCTCCACGCTGGGCTCGCCGACGAAGACGGGCTGGAAGCGCCGGGCGAGGGCCGCGTCCTTCTCCACATGCTTGCGGTATTCGTCGAGCGTGGTGGCGCCGATGCAGTGCAGCGCGCCGCGGGCCAGTTCCGGCTTCAGCAGGTTGGAGGCGTCCATCGCGCCATCGGCCTTGCCCGCGCCGATCAGCGTGTGCATCTCGTCGATGAACAGGATGACCTCGCCCTCGGCGGACTCGATCTCCTGGAGAACGGCCTTCAGCCGCTCCTCGAACTCGCCGCGGTACTTGGCACCGGCCACCATGGCGCCGAGGTCGAGCGCCAGCAGGCGCTTGTTCTTCAGCGCCTCCGGCACGTCGCCGTTGACGATGCGCAGGGCGAGGCCCTCGACGATGGCGGTCTTGCCCACGCCGGGCTCGCCGATCAGCACCGGGTTGTTCTTGGTGCGGCGGGCGAGCACCTGGATGGCGCGGCGGATTTCCTCGTCGCGGCCGATCACCGGGTCGAGCTTGCCGTCCCGGGCGAGCGCCGTCATGTCGCGGGCGTATTTCTTCAGCGCGTCGAAATTGGCCTCGGCGCCGGCGCTGGTCACCTTGCGGCCCTTGCGGATGTCCGCCATGGCCTTTTCCAGGGCCTGCGGCGTGGTGCCGGACGCGCGCAGGGCGCGGGCGGCGCCGCTGTCGGAATTGGCGAGGGCGACCAGCAGCCGGTCCTGGGCGACGAACTCGTCGCCGGATTTCTGGGCGGCCTGCTGGGCCGCGTCCAGCACCCGCACCAGCGCGGGGGTGATCTGGGGCGAGCCGGCCCCGCCGCCCTGCACGCGGGGCAGCTTGGCGAGCTCCGCCTCCACCGCGGCGCGCGCCGGCTTGTCGTCGCCGCCCGCCGCGCGGATGAGGCCGGCGGCGGCCCCCTCCTCGTCGTCCAGCAGCGCCTTGAGCAGGTGCTCCGGCGTCAGCTGCTGGTGGAAGTCGCGGATGGCGATGGTTTGCGCGGCCTGGATGAACCCGCGGGCGCGCTCGGTGAACTTCTCGATATCCATATGGCAATGTCCCTTTCAGGCGATGGCGTGCGCCGTCCCTCCATGAGGCAACGGCAGGCTATCCCTGGGTCAGCAATTGGGAAATGATCCGGGTCAACGCAAGGGGGAACCGGCCCTATTCCGGCCGGAAATCAGCGACGATGCGCATCGAACGGCTCTACCGCTTTCCCGTGAAGGGACTCAGCCCCGAAGCCCTGGAGCAGGCGGAGGTGGAGGCCGGCGGCGCCCTGCCGTGGGACCGCGCCTTCGCCCTGGCCCAGGGCGATTCCGGCTTCGACCCCGCCGCCCCGTCCTGGCTGCCCAAGCAGAACTTCATGTGCCTGATGGTCAATGCCCGCATCGCCGGCCTGCAGGCGAGTTTCGACGAGCGCCACGGCCGCCTCGCCATCCTCGCCCCGGACGGGGACGCCATCGAGGCCAACGTGCTGACCGAGGATGGCCGCGCCCGGGTGGCCGCCTGGCTCACCCGCTTCCTCGGCGCCGAGGCGCGCGGCACGCCCCGCTTCCACCACATCCCCGGCTACGTGTTCGGCGACCAGCGCCGCCCGGTGATCAGCCTGATCAACCTCGCCAGCCTCGCCGCGCTGGAGGCGGCGGTGGGCGCCCGCCGCCACAAGCGCCGCTTCCGCGCCAATATCTGGTTCAACGGCGCCCCCGCCTGGAGCGAGTTCGACTGGGTGGGCCGCGAGCTGATGGTGGGTGGGGCGCGGGTGCGGGTCACCAAGCGCACCGTGCGCTGCCCCGCCACCCAGGTGAACCCGGACACCGCCGAGCGCGACGCCGACCCGGTGCGCGAGCTGCGCGCCCATTTCGGCCATGCCGATCTGGGCATCCACGCCGAGGTGATCGAGGGCGGCAACATCGCGGTGGGCGATTCCATCGCGCTGCTGTCGGCGTAGCCCGTTCACGATTGCGTATCGGTACTGCGGCAGGCTGCCGGTTTCCGCTAGGGTCCGCCCCAGCATTTCGCACCACGGGAACATCGCCATGACACGGACATTCCGGCTCCGGCACGCCGCCCTCGCCCTCGCGCTGCTCGCGCCGGCCCTGCCCGCCCGCGCCGATATTTCCGCCGCCCAGGCCCAGGACATCGAGAAGCAGCTGCGCGCCTGGCTCTCCACCCAGCTCGGGCCGGGCGTGGACGTGTCCGCCGTGCCGCTGAAGGTGACGGCCGAGGCCGACCACTACCGCGTGGACATCCCCTTCGGCGGCCCGGTGATGGGCGGGGCGGCCACGCTGAGCCAGGGGGCGATCACCACCAACATCAAGCCGCTCGATGGCGGGCGCTGGGGCATCGAGGGGTTCAAGCTGCCCTCGCCCTTCCGCCTCGCGCTGGCCAATGCGCCCAAGGACGGGCCCACCGCCTTCTCGCTCAAGATCGCCGAGCAGGACGGCAAGGGCATGCTGGACCCGTCGCTCGCCACCGCCTCGAATTTCGACAACAAGCTGCGCGGCTACACGGTCACCACCGAGACGGCGAAGGGGCCGAGCACCGCCCATGTCGATCAGGCGACCTCCTCCGTGGTGTGGGACCCCGCCGTCAACGGCCGCGTCTCCGCGCGCGGCGAGGCCAATCTCGACAAATACACCGTCACCAACACCATGCCGGACGGCACGCCCTTCACGGTGACGATCGACCGGCTGCGCGCCACCTCGCGCGTCAACAACGTGCTGCTGGCCTCGCTGCCCACGATGATCCAGTCGGCCGTGGCGCTGTCCAACGAGGCGGCCAAGAGCCCGAACGAGAAGACGATGAACCCGGCGCAGCGCGCGGCGGCGCGCAGCTTCGTCACCGCGCTCGCCGCCCTGCTCGACAGCGCGGAGAGCGAGCACCGCGCCGAGAACATCAAGGTGGCCAGCGGCGACATGCAGGGCACGCTGAAGACCTTCGCCATCGCCTTCGGCTTCGGCGCGCCCGACGGCAAGATGGACCTGCACTGGCGCATCCAGCTGGCCGGGCTCGAATCGCCGGTGATTCCGCCCGGCGTGTATCGCGACTACCTGCCCAAGCAGATCGTGCTCGCCCCGCGCATCTCCGGCGTGCCCAAGAACGACGTGGTGCAGCTCGCCCTGAAGGCGATCGACACCGACCCCGACCAGATGGACGCGCTGGAGGGCGACGCCATGGCCCTGCTCGCCAAGGGCCCGCTGAAGGTGGCGCTGGACGAGCTGGCGCTGGATGTCGGCCCGGCCAAGCTCACCGGCAACGGCGTGGTGGCGGTCAGCTCGCCCGCCGACGTGTCCGGCAACGCCGAAATCCACGTCACCGGGCTCGACACGCTGATCCGGAACGCCTCCACCACGCCCGAGCTGAAGCCCGCCGCGCCGGTGCTGGTGTTCCTCAAGGGCATCGGCCGCCAGAACGGCGACGACACGGTGTGGAAGGTGGCCTATTCCGGCCACAAGCTGCTGGTGAACGACACCGACCTCACCGCCATGATCCCCAGCGGCAACTGACATGCCGGTGGAGCTGGCCCGCATCCGCGGCGTCTCCGTCCTCCAGGACGAGGACGGGCGGGTGCATTGGGTCTCCGGCGCGGCGGTGGATGCCGATGGCAGCAACGGCCAGAACGGCAACCCCTTCGCCTACCGGCGCGACGACCAGGGGCTCGACCTGCTGGCAAATGCCGGCTGGCCGAATGGCGGCTGGCAGGGTGTGCTGCTGGACCGCGGCGACGACACGCCGCTCGATGACGGGCACGGCAACGTCTATTCCGCCACCACCTATGCCTGGAAGGGCCGGCCGGTGGCCACGCGCTACGTGGACGCCACCGCCGTGCCCTATGTGGTGGTCAACCCCCTGGTCCGCCGCCACGCCGTGGGCATCGTCATCGGCTGCCGCGCCCGGCTGAGCCTGAAGGGAAAGGTGGTGGAGGCGGTGGTGGCCGATGTCAGCGGATCGCGCGACATCGGCGAGATTTCCATCCGCGCGGCGGAGCTGCTGGGCATCCCCAGCTCCCCCCGCCATGGCGGCATCGCCGGCGGCGTGACCTTCGAGCTGTTCCCCGGCAGCGCCGCCGTGCTGGCGGGCGATATCTACGAGCTGCAGCGCGCCTAGAATTCCACCTCGAGTTCTTCCACTTCCTCCTGCTCGCGCATCGCGCCCTCCACCCATTCCCGCATGTCCGGCAGCGCCATGGTGCGGTCGCAATAGGCCTGGCAGACGGGGTCGAGCTTCACGTCATAGGTCAGGAAGCGCGTCACCACCGGCGCGTACATCGCATCCGCCACGCTGCGCCGTTCGCCGAACAGCCAGGGGCCGCCCCAGAATTCCAGGCATTCGCGCCAGATCGTCGCGATGCGCGCGATGTCCGCCTGCGGGGCCGACCACAGCGGGAAGCCCGGCCGCCGGCTGCGCAGGTTCATCGGCAGGGTGGCGCGCAAGGCGCCGAACCCGGCATGCATCTCCGCCGAGACCGAGCGGCAGCGCGCCCGCGCCTGGCGGTCATCCGGCAGCATCCGGGCCTCGGGGCACAGCTCATTCAGGTATTCGGCGATCGCCAGCGTGTCCCAGATCGCGAACCCCTCATGCATCAGGCACGGCACCAGGATGGAGGAGGCGCGCAGCAGCAGCTCCTCGCGCACCGTGGGGTCGGAGGTGTCCACCACCTGCTCGGTGAAGGGCAGGCCGGACATCCGCAACAGCAGCCAGCCGCGCAGCGACCAGGAGGAGTAGTTGCGGCTGCTGATGATCAACGTCGTCTCGGCCATGCTCCGTCCCTTCCCGCGCCTGTGCCGAAACATATCGCAGGGCAGCAGAAACCGCATCAGCCTTGTTCACGCATGCGTGACACGGAGGGGCGGCTGCCGAATACTTCATCACACCCGCGCTTCATCACGCCGCATTTCATCGGGCCCGGCCGATTCAGCCCGGCGCCGCGTAACGAAGCGCCGCGGCGGAGGTCATCCGCGACGAGACGCACACCGCGAGAACGGGGCTTGCAGCGATGCTCCCATTGCACCGACGGCCGATCCACCCCATCACAGGGACCATGCGACGGATCGTCACGACACACCTGGCCGGGGCCGTGCTGGCCCTGGCCCTTGCCGCCCTGGCCCCGGCCGCGCCCGCCCGCGCCGCCCTGCCGATCGCCGCCGCCCAGCAGGTGGACCTGCCGGCGCTGATCGACCGGCTGATGCCCACCGTGGTCAGCATCAACATCGTCAAGCAGGCCACCATGCCCACGGCGGAGCAGAAGGCCGCCGAGCGCCGCGCCGCCGGCACCGCCGCCGCCGCCTCGATGATCAGCCGCAAGAAGGCGGTCGGCTCGGGCTTCATCGTCGATCCCTCCGGCGTGATCGTCACCAACAAGCATGTGGTGGAGGGGGCGATCGAGATTTTCGTCACCCTGCATGACGGGCGGCAGCTGCCGGCCCAGCTGCTCAGCGCCGCCATCCTCGACCTCGCCTTGCTGAAGGTGGACGCGCCGGACAGCCTGCCGGTGGTCACCTGGGGCGACAGCGACGCGCTGCGCCAGGGCATGTCCGTCCTGGCGATCGGCAATCCGCTCGGCTATGGCGGCACGGTGACCAGCGGCATCGTCAGCGCGCTGGACCGCGACCTGCGCTCCAGCGCCGCCGACGCCTATATCCAGACCGACGCGCCCATCAATCCCGGCAATTCCGGCGGCCCGCTGTTCGACCTGAAGGGCGAGGTGGTCGGCGTCAACACCGCGCTGGTCACCACCGACGGCACCGGCGGCTCCATCGGCATCGGCTTCTCGATCCCCTCCAACGACGTGCGCTTCACCATCGCCCGGCTGATGAAATACGGCCGCCTGCGGCCGGGCTGGCTGCCGCTGGACGTGCAGCCGGTCAGCCAGGCCATCGCCCAGGCGCTGGGGCTGAAGGACCGCGGCGTGATCGTCACCGGCTACGAGACCGACCGCCCGGCCCTGGCCGACCGCGTCCGGCCGGGCGACGTGCTGCTGCAGGTGGCCGGCGCCAGGGTGACCGACCGGCGCGGCTTCGTCCGCGCCCTCGCCGCCGTCGATATCGGCGAGGCGATACCGCTGACGGTCTGGCGCGACGGCGCCACGCGCACCGTGGAGGTCACGGTCGAGGACAACCCCTATGACGAGAAACAGGCCAAGGCGATGACGCTGGCGGACATGGCCCTGGGCTATGTCTCGCCGCCCGATCTCGGCCTGCGCCTCGCCGCGCTGACGCCGGCCGCCCGCGGCGCGGCCAAGCTGTCCCCCAGCCAGAAGGGCGTGCTGGTCACCGGCGTCTCCAGCGACAGCCGCGCGGCGGAACAGGGGGTGGAAGCCGGCGACGTCATCGTCGCGGTGGAGGACCGGCCGGTGGCCAGCGCGGCGGAACTCTGGGACCAGATCAAGCACCAGCGCATGGGCCGCGCGACCCGCATGCTGCTGTTGGTCTATGGCCCGAAGGGCAAGCGCTGGGTGGTGCTGCCGACGGCTTGATGGAGCCGTTGGTATGGACGGCCCCCGCCTTTCTTCAGCGTGGCGCCGTGCTCGGGATCGTCAAGGCGCGCTTCGCTCAAGAGCCTTGACGACCCCTGCGCGCGGCGCCTTTCGGGTGGAAGGCCGGGACGAGGAAACGGCCCCTTTCA
>CAMFLK010000183.1 GCA_945957135.1 uncultured Rhodospirillales bacterium | reverse complement strand
CTGTCATAGGTGGTGGTGGCGGTGTTCGGAATCACCTGGCCGTTGCGCACCGTGTCCGCCAGCACCGCCTGGTAGGTCACGGTGATGTCCGCCGCCCCCGGCAGGAAGGTCGGCACCACCACGGTGATGTGCCCGCCGGACTCGCTCACCGTGCCGACGCTGGCGGTCAGGCTGCCGGGCACCAGGATCAGGTTGGGATCGAGCGGATCGGTGATGGTCACGTCATAGGCCGGGCCGGTGGACCCCACGTCGTGGATCACCAGCGTGTAGGTCGCCACCGCGCCGGCATCGCTGCCGTTCTGCACAACCGTTTTCTGAAGGGCCAGTTGCGGCGCGACGACTTCCACGGTCGCCGTGTCGGTCAGCGGCGGCTGCACCGGCGTGCCATCGGAATTGGTCGGCGTCAGCGTGCCGGTGTCGGTCAGCAGCGTGCCCGACTGGTTGGAGGCGACGTCGAGCACCCGGGCGCGCACCAGCACGGTGATGCCGTCATTGGCCGGGTTGTTGTCGCCGTGGTTGACGATCACGCCGAAATCGAGAGTCAGGCTGGTTCCGGTGATCGTGATGACCTGCCCGTTGGCATAGGCGGCGCCGGTGATCGCGCTGGGATCGTATTGCACGGTGGCGTCGATCAGCGACATGCCCGCGGGCAGCGCGTCGGAGATGACGATGTGCTGGGTGCCCTCGGCGATCGTGGCGGCGAGGCTGTAGGTCGCCACCTCGCCGATCGCGACATTCGCCCCGGTCGTGTCGGGATTGCTGGTGGAGACGAGGGATTTGTCGAACGCGTTGGTCAGCAGCGGATCGACCGAGGCGCTGGCCTGCACGGTGGTGATGTTGGTGCTGGTGGGCGAGCCGCGATAGGCGACGGTGGCGGTGTTGGTCACCGGCACCGCGTTCTCCACGTTGTCGGCCAGCACGCCGGCGATATCGACCACGATCGGCGCGTCGGTGGTGAGATAGCCGCCGTCGGCCAGCACGATGGTCAGCACGCCGCCGCTGATCGTGGCGGACTGGATCGGGCCGGACTGGCCGGTGATGGTCACGTCGCGCAGCCCCACCGGCAGCGGATCGGTGATGGTGCCGAAGGCCGGGCCGGTGGAATCGCTTGCGTGCGACAGCTTGATTTCGAAACTCGCCGGCGTGCCCGCGTCGCCCGGCGTGTAGGACAGCACCGTCTTGGTCAGCACCAGGTCGGGCGCCACCACCCGGTTGACCACGGAGGAGGTGGCGTTGTCGGTATGCGTGCCCGCGAGGTTGGCGCTGGTGGTTTCGCCATTGTCCACCAGCACCGTGCCGGCCGGCGTGGTGTCCACCACCCGCGCGGTGACCAGCACCACCACCTGGTCGCCGGCATTCACCACATTGTCGCCGGGGTTGACGATGTCGCCGAAATCGAAGGTGACGGTCTGGCCGTTGATCACCCCGCTCGACCCCGCGCCCAGCAGGCTGCCGGTGATGTGGCCGATCGAGACCACGGTGGCCGATAGCGGCGTCAGCCCGGTGGGCAGCGCATCGGTCACCACCAGGTGTTGCGTGCCCTCGCGGATGGTGGAGAGCAGCTGGTAGGTGACGGTTTCGCCCTGGGCCAGCGAGGGGTCGCTGGTGGCCGGCAGGTCGGTGGAATAGATCGATTTCACCAGCGTCGGCGCCATCTGCACCGGCAGGGTGGCGGTGGCGGAGCCGGTGGATTCGCGGCCGAAACTGGGCTGGCTTTCGTAGGTGAGGTTGGCGGTGTTGCTCAGCACGTCGCCCGGCTGCACCGCATCGGTCAGCCGCGCGCGATAGGTGATGGTGATCGGCGCATCGCCGATGGCGAGGCGCGCGACATCCACCTCGATGCTGGTGTCGCCCACGCCGTTGCCCAGCACCACCGTGCCGATGCTGGCGGTGACGCTGCCCACTTCCAGCACCGCGTTCGCGGTCAGCAGGTCGCTGATGTGCAGCAGATAGGCCGGGCCGGTGGATGCCGCGTCCTGGGCGATGGTGACGGTGTAGGTCACCTCGTCGCCGGCATCGGCCGGCGCGGTGGTGGCGGCGGTCTTGGCGATGTCGAGCGTGGGACCCACCACGTCCACCGAGGCGGTGTCGCTCTGCGTGCCGCCGGTATAGGCCAGCGTCGCGGTATTGGTCAGCTGGTCGCCCACCTGGTTGCCCGCGACATCGGCCAGCCGGCCGGTGATTTCCACCACCAGCCGGTCGCCGGCCGTGACCACGTTGTCGGCGTGGTTGACCAGCGTGCCGAAATTGAACGTGACGGTGTTCGTTGCCGAATCGTAGCTGCCCGCGTCGCCCACGGCGAGCAGGCTGCCGGTGATCTGCGAGCCGATCGCCACCACCTGGCTCGAGACGTATGTCAGCACGCCCGGCCCGTGCGCGCTGGAATTCAGCAGGTTCAGCGTATCGGAAATGCTGGCGAGCGTGGTCGATTCCGGCAGCGTCACCACCACGAAATAGGTGACCTCCTCGCCGATCGCGAGGTCGGGAACGTTGGAGCGGAAATACTGCGTGCCGGTCAGCGGATCGCTGGTGAAACCCACGTTCTTGTCGGTGTTCGGCAGGATCACCGTGAAGGTGGTGCTGGCCTGCACCGGCCCGTAGCCGCGCTCGAATTCCGGCGGGTTGACGCCGGGATAGCTGTCATAGGTCAGCGTCGCCGTGTTGGTCATCACCTGGCCGGGGGTCACCGACTGGTCGATGGTGGTGGAATAGGTCAGATGCAGGATCGGGTCGGTCAGCAGGTAGGACGCGACGAGGATGCGGATATCGGTGTCGCCGACGGTGTTGCCGGACAGGATCGTGTAGCGGCTTGGGTCGATGTTGAGCGCGACGCTGCCGATATTGAGGGTCATGCCCACGGGAAGCGGATCGTCGATCAGCAGGTCGTAGGCCGGGCCGGAATTGTCGGCGCGACGGGTGAGGGCCACGTCGTAGTTCACCACGTCGCCCGCGTCGCCGGTGCGGGCGCTCTCGATCTTCTGCACGCCGAGATCGGGTTCCACCACATCCACTTGGGCCGTGGAGGTGGAGATTCGCGCGTGGTTGTCCACGGTGAACACGGCGGTGGCGACATTGGTCAGAACGTCGCCGTTCACGTTGGCCGCCACGTTGGCGAGCCGGGCGGACATGTGCAGCACGATCTGTTCGGCCGACGTCACCGCGCCCGATATCGCCGTGTTGGTGACGCTGCCGAATTCATAGGTGACGTGATCCATGATCCCGTCGCCGTTGGTGTCGGTCAGCGTCAGGATCGGGTTGGCCAGCTCCGGCCCGGTCAGCGCGCCGCCGGTCGAGACGATCTCCAGCGAGGAGGTATCCAGCACCAGCAGGCCGGAGGTGGTCGGCTGCCCCGCGATGGGGATGGGGATCTGGTCGTTGAGGAACAGCGATTGGGTCACCGCGCGCGGCACGGTGATCACCACCTCGTACGTCACCGTCTCGCCGATCGCCAGATCGGCGATGTTGTTGCCGAACGCGTTGTTGCCGGTGTCGGGGTTGGAGGTGGAATAGATCGTCTTCAGCACGCTCGGCCCCGGCACCACCACGCTGGCGCTGGCCGAGTCCTCGTAATGCCGGTTCACCCCGTCCGGCCCGGTGGGCGCGTCGGGCATGCTGTAATAGTCGAGCGTGGCGTTGTTGGTGTAGCGCTGCCCCGCGGTCACCGTGGACAGCACCAGCGCCTGGAAGGTGACCGTCAGCGTCTCGTTCTGGTCGAGCTCGGACAGGGTCAGCGAAAAGCCCGTGGAGGTCTCGGCGATCACCGGCGCGGCGGCGCTGCCGCTGGCGGCGATGGTGCCGCTGATCAGGCTCAGCCCATCGGGCAGCACGTCGTTCAAAGCCAGGTCGAAGGCCGGCTGGCTGAAGCTGCCCGAAGCGTCGTGCAGCGTGAGCGTGTAGGTGACGACGTCGCCGTTCACCACGGTGGAGGTGTTGGCCACCTTCACCAGCGAGGTGTTCGGCTCCACGACTTCCACGGCGGCGGTCGCGATGTCGGTGTGCGTGCCCGAGGGCTCGTCGTAGGTGAGCTGGCCGGTATTGGTCAGCGTGAGGCCCGCGACGTTCGCCGCCACGTCCGGCACGATGGCCTTCACCCGCAGCACGATCTGGTCGTCGGCGGTGGACAGGTTGTCCGGCACGTTCACGATCGGCGAGGCGAAGGTGAACGTCACCCTGTCCGCCAGGCCGTCGCCGTTGGTGTCGGTGATGACGGCGGTGGGCGCGGTCAGCGGCGCCACCGGATTGCCGTTGCCGTCGCTGGTGAACAGGTTGCCGCCGATCGAGACGATGTCCGCAGTCAGCAGTTCCAGCACGCCGGGGGCTGTCGGCAGAAGGTCGCTGAGCACGAGGTTGTAGATCTGCTCCTCGCGCAGCGTCACCGTCACGTCGAAGGTAACGGTCTCGCCGATGGCGAGGTCCGGCAGAGCTGGATTGCCCTGGTCCGACCCGGTCTGCGGCAGCGAGGTGGCCACCACCGTCTTGGCCAGCGATTCCGCGCCGAACTGCACCAGCGCGGAATCCTGCAGCTGGCTGGCCGGATCGTTTATTGTGAAGTCGTTGCCGCCCTCCACCGCGGCGTAATGCGTGATCTCCGCGATGTTGATGAGGCTGGACAGCGGCCCCGGCGCCGCGGTGGTCTGCAGGTCGTAGGTGATGACCAGCACGTTGGTGCCGCTGGTGGGATCGTAGCGGGTGAGCGCGCCGCCGGTCGCGGGATCGATCACCGTGAGGCTGGCGGTGGCCAGGTCGAACGTATAGTTCAGCAGGTGGCCCGCGCCATCCGTCACCTGAAGGTTCAGCCCGGCCGCCGTGGTGGGGATGGCATAGCCTTCGGGAATGATGTCGCTGAGCTGGATGTCGAAGGCGCCATCGCGGCCATGGCCGAGATTCTGCACCACCACGGCGAAGGTCACGAGGTCGCCGCCGTCGATGTTGAGCAGGTTGGCGTCCACCGGGGTGGCGGCCAGTTCGTCGCTGTTGATGACGCCGCTGAAGCGCACCCCGGCGCTGCCCGGCGCCGAGAAGCTGACCGGGCCGACCGAGCCCTCGAAGATGCCCTGCGGGTCGTCGGTGGCGACGACGCCCTTGGTGATGTGCAGGTCGGGCTCGGTCAGCGTCATGAACGCGATGGCATCGCTCTCGGTCTTGTCGCCGACGCTGTTGGTCTCCGTGGCATGGCCGAGATTGGTCAGCAGCAGGTTGTCGCCGAACGGCCGGTCCTGCACCGTCGCGGTGAACAGGATGTCGAGCACTGTCGATTGCGACGGCGTGGTGAAGACGTCGGGGAAGGTCAGCACCAGCTCGTTGGCCGCGTTGATCTGCGCGACGATGACGTTGTTGCCGAACAGCGCGCGGAACGCCGCCGCGTCCGGCCCCCATTTGACCACCCCGCTGGCCGGCGCGTCGGCGCTGACCACATCCTCGAAGGTGAAGGTGACGGTGCTGATGTTGAACACCGGCAGCGGCAGGAAGTCTGAAAGCACGATGTCGGACACGACGGATTGGGGCAGGGTCAGCTTCAGCTCGAAGGTGACCTCGTCGCCGGCCTTGATCGCCGGCGCCGCGCCGGTGGGCGCCACGCCGTTGATCTCGTAGATCGTCTTGTCGAACGCGCCGCTCACCACCGTGATGCCGGCGTGGGAATCGTCGGTGGGGGTGCCGCCGGTGGGCAGGCCGGTGGTGTTGTCGATCACGCCCCCGGTGATGTGCGCGTCGTTGCTGAGCGTGTCGCCCTGCCCGACGTGAACGCCGTTGGCCGGGTTCGCGTAGTCCGTATCGACAAGCGTGTAGTAGCCGATGACGAAGGTGGTGCCCCCGGCGAGGCCGCCCACCACGCCGCCGGTCAGCTCGCCCGAGCCGGTCAGCGCCGTGAGCGCTGCGGCGACGTCGATGCTCAAGCTGGTGGTGCCGTCCGCGTTGCGCAGGCTGGTGTAGTGGCCGGCGAGCGATTGCGTGGTGGTGACGCCGTTCTCGGTCAGCGTCAGGAACGGCGTATGCGTTCCATCCGTCAGCAGGTGCTGGCCGTCGGACAGCGTGTCGGTGAACACCAGCGGGCCGCCGAACCTGAAATAGTCCGAGACCTGGCCGTTGACCGTCCATGCCAGCGTGTCTCCCGGGCCCACCCCGTCATGGGTGGGATCGTTCACGTCGGCCACCGTCTTCTGGATTTCGATGGACTTGACGTTGAGCACGTTGGGATCGCCGGTGATGTTCACGTGCTGCACGGGGTCGGTGGTGTCGAGCGGCGTCCAGTCGGCGCTGGAGGCGGGCGTGTTGGTGATGGTGGTGGGCGCGCCCGTGTCGGGGTCCAGCACCGGCGTGGCCGGGTTGGTCGGCGCCTCGAACCGCTGGACGTAGAAATTGACGTTGATGAAGGAATCGTTGCCCGCCACGCCGACCACGGAGCCGGTGAAGGTGGCGGTGACGGTGTTGGTGGCGCTGTCATAGACGGCGGTGGAATTGCCGTTGCCGGAGGTGGAGACGCCGGTGACCACGATGCCGTCCGGCAGGTGGTCGGTCACCACCAGATTGTCCAGCGTCTGCCCCGTCGCGATGTTCACCGCGATCTGGTAGGTGCCCGGGAAGTTCGGGCCGCTGACCGTCTCGTCTTCGTGATAATTGTTGGTCTTGGTCAGTTCCATCACCACGGGGGTGACGGCGGCGCTGGATTGCGGCCCGAGCACCGGCGGATCGACCGTCGGATTGTCGAGCGGGTCGAGGCCGTACTGGAAGCCGCCCTGGGCGACGATGTTCAGTGGGTAATTGGCATCCGCCAGGTTGGAGACGGTGAGGTCGAGCTGCACCGCCACCGCCGGCTGGTCCGGCACGAAGGAGCCGAAGGGCAGGCTGATCACCGCCAGCGTGTCGCCCGCCTGCGCGCCGAAATCGGCGGCGTGGATCACCACCGGATCGCCGTTCGAATCCTTCAGGAACGGGTGGGTGGCGTTGCCGTTCGCGTCGAACACCACCTGCGTCACCGGCAGGGACTGGCCGAATGCCGTGGCGCCGTTCAGCGTCAGCCCGTCATCATGGGGGTTCGGTGGCTCATGCCCGTCATGGCCGCTGGTGGGGATAACGACGTCGATGAACGGGCCATAGCCGACATCGCCGCCGGCCGAGCCATCGGGCACGTTCTGGAACGTCACCGTGGCGGTGACGTGATCGCCGATCAGCGCGGTGCCCGGGGCGGAGACGGTGGCCACCGGCTGGGCGGCGAACAACAGCCTTGGTTCGAGCGGCTCGAACAGCGCCTGAATGGATCGTTTCGTAAAGAAGTTCATCGCCGTCCGCTCGAACCCCGCCCTGTCCCCGTCCGTATCGGCGGATGACTGGCGAGATTAGCCAGGATGAACGAATGGTTAAAAGTGGCATATGTACAACGGCTAGGCAGGCAGTCTGCAAGGCAGATTGCAACAATGCGGAGGAGATGAGAGCCGCATACGAATGCAGGCAAAGTGTAGCGATGAGTCTCGCGTCTATTTGATTTCCACTGGCCGGCCGCTGGCGGCGGCCTGCTTGATCGCCGCGATCACCCGCAATGTTTCCAACCCTTCCCGCCCGGACACCACCGGGGCGGCGGTGCCACGCACCACCTCGCACAGATTGCGGATCTGCAGGGCCAGCGGATCGGCCGCCGGCGCCGCCAGCCGCTGCGCGCGGATGGGCGCCCACCAGTCCGGCCGGCCGTCATGCCGCCACAGATCAAGCTGGGGAATGGTCAGCGATCCCTCGGTGCCGCCGATCAGGTAGCAGCTCTCGCGCGTGTGGGCGTAGGCCGGGTTCTCTCCGCTGGTCAGCTCCCAGCTCCAGGGGGCGGCGACGGTGTCGGAGACGGTCACGGTGCCCAGGGCGCCGCCGGCGAAGCGCAGCAGCACGGCCGCCGTCTCCTCCACCGGATGGCCGCGCATCGCGTTGCTTTCCAGCGCCTGCACCGCCGACACCTCACCGCACAGGCAGCGCAGCAGGTCCACGTCGTGGATCAGGTTGAGCAGCACCGGCCCGGCACCCGCCTGCCGCCGCCAGGCCACGTCGAAATACGCGGCCGGCTTGTGGAACCAGCACATGGCGTGGACGGCGACGACGCGGCCCAGCATGCCCGCGGCGATGGCCCGGCGCGCCTCCTGGATGAGCGGGTTGTGGCGGCGGTGATGGCCGGTCATCAGCGCCACCCCTGCCCGCTCCGCCGCCGCCACCAGCGCCTCGGCCGCGACGACGTGATCGGCCAGCGGCTTTTCGACCAGCACGGGAATGCCCGCCGCGATCACCTCCAGCCCGTTGGACAGGTGGAGCTGGTTGGGGGTGGCGACGATCGCGCCTTCCGGTCGTGCCGCCGCCGGGATATCGGCGAAGGTGGAATACCAGGGCACGCCCAGCTCCGCCGCCATCGCCCGCGCCGCGTCGCCGGGATCGACGATGGCGGCGAGGGACGCGCAATCCTGCGCCAGGATGTGCTCCACGTGCCGCCGGCCGATCAGCCCGGCGCCGAGCACCGCGAGGCGGACAGGGGTCACGGCTTGGCATCCAGCAGCGCCGCCACCCGGCGCAGCGCAAGCAGGTAGCCCTGGGTGCCGAACCCGGCGATCACGCCGTCCGCCCGGGTGGAGACATAGGAGTGGTGGCGGAAGGCCTCGCGCTTGTGGACGTTGCTGATATGCACCTCGATCACCGGCGCGTCGAAGGCGTTCAGCGCGTCGAGCACGGCGATGGAGTAATGGGTGAAGGCGGCGGGGTTGATGACGATGCCGCCAGCGCTTTCCCGTGCCTCGTGGATCCAATCGACGATCTCGTATTCCCGGTTGCTCTGGTGGAAGCGCAGGTCGAGCCGCAGCTCGGCGGCCAGGGTACGGC
>CAMFLK010000182.1 GCA_945957135.1 uncultured Rhodospirillales bacterium | reverse complement strand
TTTTCCCCTTCGGGCCGAAGGCCCATCAAACTGGGCTTTCCGCCTCACATGGTTTACTGAGTCGGCACGCCCTTGCCTGAAACGAATGGGGTCTGGGGCCTAAGGCCCCCGCCGCGACCTCTTGTCGCGGCAGCGGGTCCAGGGCAGCGCCCTGGCCTTTCTTCGGGGTCGAGGGGCGGAGCCCCCGCCTTGCCTATGGGGCCGAGAGGCCGCCTTAGGGCCCGACGGACATCGCCAGGATGCGGCTGATTTCGGTCAGGTTGAGGCCCAATTGTTGGGACCATTGGTTGAAGGTGGTTTGGATGGTGGCGAAGTCGTGTTTGCTGGTTGGGGGGCGGGGGATGGCGTTTTCGCGGATCAGGGCGGTCACCACGTCTTTGGTGGTGATGAAGGCGGGTTTGCCGATGTCGCGCAGGAAGCGCATGCCGGAATCGCCGCCGAGATGGCTGCCGCGGTCTTTCAGCACGGCGAGCAGTCCGGCGTAGTCGTTGTCGGGCCAGTCGGCGAGGAAGCGTGCCGCGGTGCCGTGGGACGAGGCGAGGTCGAGCAGCAGTTTGGCGTTGACCTGCACGGCGCGGATTTTGGCGCCGTTGCGGACGATGGCCTTGTTGGCCATCAGCGCGTCGAAGCGTTCGTCGTTCATGAAGGCGCAGGCGGGTGGCGCGAAGTTCTCGAAGGCGGCCTCGAATGCCGGCCATTTCGCCTCGATCACCTTGGCGGAGAAGCCGGCGTTGAAGATGCGCCGGGTCATGCTGGCGAGGATGCGGTCGTCCGGGATCGCCGCCACCGCCTGGGGTGGCAGGGCCGGGGTGGTGGCGAGGGCTTCGTCGATCGCCTGCCGGCCGCCCTTGCGTTCGGCGGCCAGGGCGATGATGTCGGCGAAGTCGCGCATCGTCGCGTCCCTCTCAGGTGGGGATGGCGAATTTCAGCGCGACGTTTTCGGCGAAGTCGTGGCCGGGGACGTTGCCTTCCTCCACCTGGCCGGGCAGCAGGGTGGGGTTGCCCTTGTATTTGTTCACCGCGCTGGTGGCGCGGTTGGTGCCGTTGATGACGATCTTCGACGAGAAGCCGTTGATGACCATCTTGCCGGGGAAGGCGGTGACGGTGCCGACCAGGCTGTATTTCTGCAGCACGGAGGCGAAGCGGCCGGCGAAGGCCTTGTCGAGGATGGCGTCGGCCCCCCAGCACATGCACAGGGTGAAGTCGAGCCGGCCGATGCCGTTGGTGGTGGTCATGCCGCCGATGGCGCGGGCCAGTTCCTCGAAGGTCCAGGTGACCACGTCGCTGTGCGGGTAGGTGCCGATCCAGCCGATCTTCTCGCTGGAGGCAGCGAAGCCGTGGCCGCCGATCATCAGGTGGTCGTTGGTCTTCACGTCGCGCCAGGAGGCGACGTAGGGTTTCAGCGGGCTGCGGGCGGCGAGGGTTTCGGTGGGGCGCTTGAGGTAGCGCACGCCGCCGCCCTGGCATTGGCCCAGCGCGAACCATTCGAAGTCCTTATCCTTGCTGGGGATCCAGATATAGGTGGACGGCATGGGCTGCTCCTGGGGCGCGGGTCGTGCGGCAAATCATCCGGGCTGCGATCCGCCGAAGTCGGACGGACCGCCCCGAATCCAAGTAACGGACAGTCACAGATATCGCATCCCAGGATAAACGCGAAAAATGAACAAATCGCGTTACCTTCCCGTGGCGTGCCGGCCTGCCGGACCGGGGGCCGGGGTCAGCCCGGCGGCTTGAACACCGAAATGAAATCGGTGTCCTTGGGCGGCGAGTGGGAGGTGTCGAAATCCTTGTCGTTGGTGGGCGGGATGCTGATGGTGGGGCCGGAGACGTAGATGCAGAAGGCGTGGTCGGACTGGCCGGGCAGCACGTCCTTGTCGGTCCAGTCCTCCTTCTGCTTGTTGCGCCAGTACACGGCGTAGAATTTCGCCTGTTTCTCGTGGGTATGGACTTCGCGGCCGTTCTGGGCGGTGTAGCTGTAGGTCTCGACGAACTTGCCGTTCTTGTCGGTGTTCAGCCCGGCGCTCTGCACCAGCAGCTTCATCTTCGACCATTGCGCGCCGCCCTCGATGAGCGAGGTGAAGCCCAGCGCCTGCAGCACCTTCTTGATGACCGAGCCGTCTTCCATCTGCTTGATCATCGTCACGCCGCCGATATTGTTGTCCACGATGCGGCGGGCGAGGGCGTTGGTGCTTTCCGACAGCACCTTGGACAGCGCGAACATCACGCAGTTCTTGTCCCAGTCCTGCTGGACGTATTTGGCGGGGGTGGTGTTGCCCGACATCAGCGGCCTCCCTTGTTGCACCCGAATGGCGGCGGCACGGTAGGCAGGCGGGGCGGGTGGGGAAAGTTAACGATGCGGATCGGCCGGGCCCTTCACCGCGTTTTGACATCCCGCTTCACGGCAGCTCCGCGCGCAGGCTTCGCTCGCCCGGGCCGCGGCGGCACGGGTAGGGCGGCAGGAAGCAGGGCCAGCGCAGCGTCAGGCGCTCGGCGAAGCGGTGCTGGACGGGGAATGGCGCGCCGGTGTCGTCCCAGCGCAGGGGGCCGGTGAACGGGCCGCGCGTGCCGATGGCCCACATCCCGTCGCGATAGGGCATCAGCCGTACGGCGGCGACCTGGGGCAGCGGGCCGCTGTCGTCGCGCAGGGCGCGGTCGGAGAAGTAGGATTCGTGCCAGCCGGGTTTGGGCCCGGGCAGCAGCACCAGCCGGGCGGGGTCGTCCGGCCCGGCGGGCACCGGCTCCAGGCGCAGCGACAGCAGCAGCAGCACGCCGGCCAGGCTCGCCGCCGGCAGCAGGCGCGGCCCCGCCCAGAACTGGCGGAGCAGCAGCAGGGCGAGCATGGCGAAGCCGGGCAGCGTCCATTTGAAGTAGTGGATGTTGTGGTAGGTCCACAGCCCCGTCGGCAGCAGGTCGAGATAGGCGAGGTAGAGGGCGAGGTGCCAGGCCAGCATCGCCGCCAGCAGGGCGCGCAGCCAGCGCGCCGGGCCGTGGGCGGCGACGATGGCGGGCAGGGCGCCGGCGAAGCCCAGCGCGATCCAGGGGGCGCGTTGCAGCAGCCCGGCGCCGCCGCCGAACCAGCCGGTGGGATCCTGCAGCAGCACGAAGGCCTTGAAGCCGAGATCGGCGAAGGCGAAGCCGTAGCGGCGGGACATCACCATGTAGGGCGTGGCGTGCGGGCCGTAGATGGCGAGGTGCAGCGCCGCGTAGGGCAGCGCCACCAGCGCCCCGCCGGCGAGCACCAGGGCGATGTCGCGCGGGCGCAGCCGGCGGGCGAGCAGGTCGTGCAGGCCCAGCGTGGCCAGCGCGATCGCCGCCAGCCCGGCATCGGTGGGGCGCAGCGCGGGGATGCCCATGGCCAGCGCGCCGATCGCCACCAGCCGCCAGCCGGCGCGTGGCCGCGTCAGATGGGCGCCGATGCAGGCCAGCAGCAGCCAGATCAGGGCCGTGGTGGGCGAGGTGTTCCAGGGCTCGGTCCAGACATCGCGGAAATACGGCTCCAGCAGCGGCAGCACGAAGGCCACGGCGCTCCAGCCCGGCGCCAGGCCGATGCGCCGGCCGAAGGCGAGCACCGCGGCGTAGCTGACCAGCAGGGCGGCGAGATCGACGGGGAAGAATGGATGCTGCCGCCAGCCCAGCGCGAAGGGGGCGGCGAGGGCGCTGTAGCCGAGCGGGTACCAGTGCTTGTCCGGCGCGAAATCGCCCCGCCGCAGCGCCTCGGCCGAGCGCAGGTAGTTGCCCTGGTCGAACCAGCCGAACCAGCCCTCGGGGGCGGCGGGGTTGTTGCCGGGCAGGGCGTGGTGGCGCAGATAGGCGGCGGTGGCGAGGACGGCGAGGGCGAGCAGGCCGAACCACAGCACCCGGTCGGGCCGCCCGGCCTGGGCACCGTACGGGTGGCCGCCCGCGGGCATGCGGGCGGCGTCGGGACGCGCGGGACGATTCATGCCAACGGCCATGAAGAATGACCGTTGGTATGAGTCGTTGTTCGGCGCGCCGCCGCCCGCCAACCCGGCGCGCGATACCAGCGTCCCTCAGCGATGGAAGAGTCATCGCTTCGTGCCGCCGGTATCATTCCGCCGCGATCCTCAAGGCGTGGCCTTCGTTCCCGAACCGGACAGGCGCCGCCACAGCCAGCGGCAGAACTTGACCGAACTCCAGACGCAGCCGAGCCAGATGGCCACGCTGACCACCTGCACCGGGTCGGGGTCGTGCGGCTGCGCGTCCAGCGCGAGCACGGCGTAGAAGAAGAACAGGGTGACGAAATAGCCGATATAGTCGCCCTTGCGCCAACGCAGCCCGTCCCGCCAGGAGCCGGCGGGGGGATTCGTGCTCCAGCGCCAGTAGCGCGCCCAGAGCGAGGCGGGCGCCTCCGGCGGCGTGGCGCGCGGCGCCTCGGCGCGCGAAGTTTCGGCGCGCGGCGTTTCGAGGCGCGGCGGCTCGGCCTGGCGTGTTTCCCGGAATTGCCGCGGTTCGGCCGGCCTTTCCTCGGGCGGGCTGGTGGCGCCGTGCCAGGCGCCCATCAGGGCCTCGGCCGACATCTGCGGATTGTCCAGCATGCGCGCCACCAGCGCGGCGAGCCGCGCGTCGCCCTGGCCGGCGGCGGCGGCGGAGAGGGCGGGGTAGTCGCCCTCGGGAATGCGGCCCTCGGCGAACCAGGCGCCGAGGCGGCGGGCGCGTTTCTGCGCCGGCGTCTCCACCGGGCCGGCGCGGGCGATCACGGGGTCGCCGGCCGCGTCCTGCGCCCAGTATTGCGGGGTCTGGCCGCGGATGGTCTCGGCGAGGTAGCGGCGCAGATCGGACAGGCTCACCTGCCCGTCGCGGTCGCAATCCGCCCGGCCGCTGGTCAGCCCCTCGGTGATCGCGCGGGTGAAGCGGCCCATCACCTTGCCGGCATCCGCCCCTTCCAGCTCGCGCGCGGTCTGGAAGCCGGTGGAGGCGGTCAGCACGTGCAGCCCCTGCGCCTCGCGCATCAGGGCGAGCTGGTCGTCCACGCCCCCGCGCGAGAATTCGCGCCCGGCGGCGCCGGAGTAGCAGCAGTCGAGCAGCAGCACGACCTGGTCGCAGCGGGCATTGGCGATCAGGTTGCGCAGCTCGGCGGCGGGCATGGAGGTGGAGTAGAGCGCGCTGGCGCGGGTCTCCGCCGTGGCCAGGCACAGCCGCCCGGCGGGGTCGAGCTTGCCGTGGCCGGCGTAGAACAGCAGCATCATGTCGCCCGGCCCGGTGCCGTTCAGCGCCTCCTCCAGCGCCGGCAGGATGTCCTCGCGCCGCCCGTCGGCGAAGTGCTGCACCTCGCAGCCGCCGCGCGCGGGGTCGGCCAGCACCGCCTTCATGGCGGCGACGTCGTTGAGCGGGCCGGAAAGCGGGTCGAGCCCGGAATTCGGCCCGAAGCTCTGGTTGCCGATCAGGAAGGCGAGGCGGCGGCCCATCCTATCCCGCCGCGTCGCGCGCCAGGCCGAGGAAGGCGGCCACCTCGCGGCTGCCGACATTCTTCGAGCTGATCTCGATCCTGGTGCCGTCCGGCCGGTTGATGGTGACGGCGAAGCTCTTTTCGCGCGAAATATAGGCCTTCAGCAGGTCGAGCACCCCGGCCGCCACCTTGCCGCCCAGCCCGTCCACGATGAACTGGCCGATGGCCGTGAGCACGCCGCGCTCGCCCGGCCCGGCCTTCGCCTCCTCGGCCGTGGCGCGCACGCCGACCCGGCCGAGATCGCGCGCGAGGTCGCGCGCCAGCGCGTCCAGCCGCGCCTGGGGCAGGTCCGCCGCCACGATCATCCGTGTCGCGTTCTCGCTCATTCCCCGCAGGATGACGCCACCGCCCGCGCCGCGCAACAAATGCCCGCGCGCTCCGCGCGACGATCCGCTGCGCGTCCGGCGGGGTTGTGCCGCGAATGTGCATGCCGAGAATGGCGCACAGACGGAGGAACGATCCCATGAGCGCCACCACCACCCGCCCGCGCGGCCGCCTGTTCTTCGCCAATCCCGGCCCGACCAACATCCCCGACAGCATCCTCAAGGCCGTCGCGCATCACAGCGTCGATTTCCACGACGCCGATTTCATCGCCCTCTACGACGAATGCGTCGCCGGCGTGAAGCGCGTGCTGCAGACCGAGCAGGAGGTGCTGATGTACACCGCCTCCGGCCATGGCGCGTGGGAAGCCAGCCTGGTGAACCTGTTCTCCCCCGGCGACCGGCTGCTGATCCCCGAGACCGGCAATTTCTCCGAAAGCTGGGCGCGCATGGCCGAGGGGCACGGGCTCGCGGTGACGGTGCTGCCCAACGAGTGGTCGCGCGGCGTCGATATCGCCGCGCTGCGCGCCGCCCTGGCGGCGGATACCGGCCATACCATCAAGGGCGTCGGCATCGTCCACAACGAGACCAGCACCGGCATGGTCTGCCCGATCGCCGAGGTGCGCGCGGCGCTGGACGAGACCGGCCATCCCGCCCTGCTGCTGACCGACACCATCTCCTCGCTCGGCTGCCTCGATTTCCGCATGGACGAATGGGGTGTCGATTGCGCCGTCGGCGGCAGCCAGAAGGGGCTGATGCTGCCCACCGGCATGAGCTTCACCGGCGTGTCGGCCAAGGCGCTGGCGGCGCATCAATCCGCGAAGCTGGGCAAGCATTATTTCAACTGGTCGGTGATGATGAACCGCCGCCACAAGGGCTTCGTCGGCACGGTACCGACCAGCTTCTTCTTCGGGCTGAAGGAGGCGCTGCGGCTGCTGGAGGAGGAGGGGCTGGCCCAGGTGTTCGCCCGCCACCACCGGCTCGGCGAGGCGGTGCGGCGCTGCGTGCGCCACTGGGCGGGCAATGACGGGCCGCGCCTGTTCTGCGGCGCGCAGGGCCGCGAATCCGATTCCGTCACCGCCGTGCTGATGCCCGAGGGGTTCGACGCCGAGGCGATCCGCCGCACCTGCATGCAGCGCTTCAACGTCTCGCTCGGCGGCGGGCTGGCGCGGCTGAACGGCCGCGTGTTCCGCATCGGCCATCTCGGCGACCTCAACGAGCCGATGGTGCTCGGCACGCTCGCCGCCGTGGAAATGGCGCTGGCGATCAACAAGGTTCCGCACGGCAAGGGTGGCGTGGACGCGGCGATGGAGTACCTTGCCGGCTGAACCAGCAAGGACCCGCCGATGCCCGACGCCGCCACGCTCGCCGCGCTTGAGAAAGCCGTTGACGCCAACTGGGAGAAGCAGGTCGCGTGGCTGCAATCCCTGGTGCGCTTCCCCAGCCTGCGCGGCAAGGAAGGCCCGTGCCAGGACTGGATCGCCCGCGAATTCGCCGGGCGCGGCTGGAGCGTGGATCGCTACACGCTGGACCAGGTGCCGATGGACCACCTGCCCGGCTTCTCCCCGGTGATGGACACGGATTATTCCCAGGCGGTGCAGGTGGTGGCGACGGTGCGGGCGCCGGCGCAGACCGGCCGCAGCCTGATCCTGCAGGGCCATGTCGATGTGGTGCCGCCCGGCCCCGCGGAGATGTGGACCCATCCGCCCTTCGACCCGGTGATCCGCGACGGCTGGATGAACGGGCGCGGCGCGCACGACATGAAGCAGGGCGTCTCCGCCATGGTCTTCGCCATGGACGCGCTGCGCACCGCCGGCCTCGCCCCGGCGGCGGACGTGTACGTGCAGACGGTGACGGAGGAGGAGTGCACCGGCAACGGCGCGCTCTCCACCCTGGCGCGCGGCTACCGTGCCGATGCCTGCCTGATCCCCGAACCCTCTGCCGAGCAGCTGACGCGCGGGCATGTCGGCGTGATGTGGTTCCGCCTCAGGGTGCGCGGCGTGCCCGTGCATGTCGCGGTGGCGCAGACCGGCTCCAACGCCATCATGGCCGCGTATGCGCTGATCCAGGAGATCTACGGGCTGACGGCCGAGATCAACGCGAAGGCCAAGGACCATCCCTGGTTCAAGGACATTCCCGACCCGGTGAAGTTCAACCCCGGCGTGATCCGTGGCGGCGACTGGGGCAGCTCCACCCCCGCCTGGTGCGAGGTCGATTGCCGCATCGGCCTGCTGGAAGGCACCAGGCTGGAGGACGCCCGCCGCCAGGTGGAGGAAGCCGTCGCCCGCGCCAGCGCCAAGGACGCGTTCCTGTCCAACAACAAGCCCGAGGTGATCTGGAACGGCTTCCAGGCCGACGGCTTCATCCTGCAGCCGGACAGCGCGGCGGAGCGCGTGCTGGCCACCGTGCACAAGCAGGTGACGGGCGAGGAGATGGAGGCGCGCGTCAGCACCGGGGTGAACGACACGCGCTTCTACGACCTGTACTACAACATCCGCGGCCTGTGCTACGGCCCCAAGGGCGAGGGCGCCCACGCCTTCGACGAGCGCGCCCACCTGCCCACGCTGAAGCGCAACACGCTGACGATCGCCGCGTTCATCGCGGAGTGGTGCGGCACGCGGGCGGTGTGATACCAGCGGCGCGAAGCGATGACTCTTCCATCGCTGAGTGACGCTGGTATCGCGCGCCGGGTTGGGGGGCGGCGGCGCGCCAAACAAAGACCCATACCAGCGGTCATTCTTCATGGCCGTTGGCATGAGTCCCGCCTTCACCGAGGCTGGCGCCGTGCTCGCCGTGGTCAAGCCACGCTTCGCTCAAGGGGCTTGACCACGTCTGCGCGCGACGCCTTTCGGGTGGAAGGCCGAGCCGGAGAAACGGCCTCTTTCAGCCGACCAGAGAAACGGGGAAGGGCTCACTTCTATCCCTTCTTCGCATGTCCGGCAGGCTTTGCCTGCCTGGCCCTCGTTTCGTTGCGTCGGGGGGGGGGGCCGGTGCTGTTTGGAACAGGGGGGGGGTCCGGCCGCGGGCCCCACACACCCACAACGCCCAACCCGGGGGAGCCCACC
>CAMFLK010000181.1 GCA_945957135.1 uncultured Rhodospirillales bacterium | reverse complement strand
ATTTCGCGCCGCCGCCGCCGGCCGTGCCCCCTGCCCCGGCGCCGCCCTATCCCGGCTTCGCCGAGGCCCGGCTGCCGCTCGCCGCCGCCCCCGCCGCGCGCATCTTCGCCCCCACCACCGCCAGCCCGGCACCGCCCGACTTCCCGCTCGGCGCGGCGGTGGCCCAGGTGCTCGACACCTATGTGATCGCGGTGGCGGCCGACGGGGCGCTGGTGCTGGTGGACCAGCACGCCGCCCATGAACGGCTGACCCATGAGGAGCTGCGCGCCCAGATGCTGGCCGGCGAGGTGCGCGCGCAACCGCTGCTGCTGCCCGAAGTGGTCGATCTGCCGCGCGCCGACGCGGCACGGCTGCTGGCCCGTGGCCCCGAGCTCGCCCGGCTGGGCCTGGAGATCGAAGCGTTCGGCCCCGGGGCGGTGATGGTGCGTGCCCTGCCCGCCCTGCTCGGCCCCGCCGATCCCGGCCCGCTGCTGCGCGACCTCGCCGACGAGTTCGCCGAAATGGGCGAGGCCACCGCGCTCGACGCCCGGCTCGACGCCGCCATCGCCCGCATGGCCTGCCACGGCAGCATCCGCGCCGGCCGCCGCCTGGCGGGTGCGGAGATGGACGCGCTGCTGCGGCGCATGGAAGCCACCCCGCGCGCCGCGACATGCAGCCACGGCCGCCCCACCGTGCTCAAGCTGTCTCGCGCGGAACTTGAGCGGATGTTCGGACGCACATGAAAAGACTGGGTTTTCTGACGCCTTCATCCAACACGACGCTGGAGCCGATCACCTGCGCCATGCTCGCCGGCGTGGAGGGCGTGAGCGCCCATTTCAGCCGCTTCCGCGTCACCGAGATCGCGCTGTCGCCCACCGCCCTGGCGCAGTTCGATAGGGCGCCGATCCTCGCCGCCGCGGAGTTGCTGGCCCATGCGCGGATGGACGCCATCGTGTGGAACGGCACCTCCTCCGGCTGGCTGGGCTTCGAGGCGGACCGGGAATTGTGCCGCGCCATCACGGACCACACGGGCATTCCCGCCACCACCTCGATGCTGGTGCTGAACGACCTGCTTTCCCGGCTCGGGGTGCGGCGGCTGGGGCTGGTGACGCCGTATCTGGACGCCGTGCAGGCCGCCATCGCCGCGAACTACGCCACGCTCGGCATCACCTGCGCGCCCGAGCGCCATCTGCGCCTGCAGGACAATTTCTCCTTCGCCGAAGTGACCGGCGAGACGCTGACCGGCATGATCAGTGAAGTCGCCGCCGGCGGGCCGGAGGCCATCACCGTGGTCTGCACCAATCTGCGCGCCGCCCCGCTGGTGGCGGGCTGGGAGGCGGAGACCGGGCTAATGGTGCTCGACACCATCGCCACCGCCGTATGGGGTGGGCTGGCGCTGGCCGGGGTGGACGTGCGGCAGGTGCGCGGCTGGGGGCGGATCTTCGAGATCGTCCCTTAGGGAGACGTGCGGAACGGCGCGAACTCGGCCGCCTGCCGCTCGCCGAGCGCCGTGAACAGCATCGGCCAGGACCGCAGCCCCTCATCCAGCGAGGACAGGCGCCAGAATTCGTTGGGCGCGTGCACGTCCTCGTCCGGCATCGCCAGCCCGTAGGCGAGCGTGCCGATGCCGAGCATCTCCCGGAAGATCGCGGAAATCGGCAGCGTGCCGCCGGAGCGGGTGATCACCGGCGGGCGGCCATGCACCGCCTGCTGCACCGCCATCGCCGTCAGCAGCAGCGGATGGTCCTCGGCGAGCGTCGGCGCCGGCGTGCCGCGGCCCTCGCGCTGGTCGATCTCCAGCGTGACCCCCTCGGGCACGTGGCTTCGCAGATGGGCGCGCAGGGCGGCGCGGGCGCGTTCGGGGTCCATGCCCGGAGCGAGGCGCATGGTGATCTTGGCATGCGCCTCGCAGGGCAGCACGGTCTTGCTGCCGGCGCCGGTATAGCCGCCCCACATCCCGTTCAGCTCGATGGTCGGGCGGATGGTGGTCAGCTCGCGCGGCGTGTAGGCGGAGTCGCCCCAAGGCGTGCCGCCGATCGCCCCGTAGAATTCCCCGGCGTCGAAGGGCAGCGCCGCCGCGGCCACCCGTGCCGCGTTGCTCACCGGCAGCGCGTCCGCCCCGTAGCCTTCCACCTGGATGCGCCCCTGGCGGTCGTGCAGCGAGGCGACCAGCGCCGCCATCTCCACCAGCGCGTTGCGCACCGCCCCGCCATAGCGGCCGGAATGCCCGTCCTTGGCCGCGGTGCGCAGGCTGAATTCCAGCCCGACCAGCCCGCGCCCGCCGATGCCCAGCGTGGGAATGCCGGTGCTGGCCCGCGCCCCGTCCGCCGACAGCATGGCATCGGCCCGCAGCAGGTCGCGGTGCTTCGCGACGATGCTCCGCAGGCTGGGGCTGCCGCTCTCCTCCTCGCCCTCCAGGAACAGCTTGACGTTGATCGGGCAGCCGCCGGCGACCTTGAGGAACGCGCCGACCGTCTCGATGGCGATGGTGGTGGAGCCCTTCACGTCCGACGCGCCGCGCGCGTAGAGCCGCCCGTCGCGTTCCGTGGGTTCGAAGGGCGGCGTGTGCCACAGCGCCAGCGGATCGGCCGGCTGCACGTCGTAATGCCCGTAGACGATGATCGTCGGCCGGCCGGGTGCCCCGGTCCACTCCCCGAACACGGCGGGCTGGCCGCCGTCGCCGGCGAGAAGCTGCACGTTGTTCAGGCCGAGCTCGCGCAGCCGGGCGAGCAGGAAGGCGCGGGCGGCATCCATGTCCTTCGCGTAGGCCGGGTCGGTGGACACGCTGGGAATGCGCAGCAGCGCCTTCAGCCGCTCGAGAATGGCCGGCCGCTCGGCCTGGAGATGGGCGATCACCGCGTCGGACATGGGGGCTCCAATCACTCGTCTTCCGTCAATTCAAGCCGGCTCGAACATCGGCACCGGCGCCCCACCCTCGCTCGGCACGAAGACCAGCCGCACCTTCTGCCCGATCGCCAGCGCATCGAAATCGCAGTTGACGATGTTGGTCAGCATCGTCGGCCCCTCCGCCAGCGTCACGTAGGCAATCGCGTAGGGCACCTCGGCGCGGCGCATCACGCTGAAGCTGTAGATCGTGCCCTGGCCGGAGGCTTCGAACCATTCGGTGTCGGGGCTCAGGGTGAAGGGGCACAGGGCGCGGGGGTACCAATGCGCCTCGCCGGTGGCGCGGTTGCGGCGCAGGAGGAGCTTGCCCTCGGCGGCGGCGTTCCAGAACTCCTTGGTCTCCGGCGTCGGCGTCGGGGCGGGGATGGGGCGCTGCACATAGGTCATCGGAGTTACTCCCGCTCCAGGATCAGGGTGGCGGAGCCGTGGCGGGTGCCGAGCAGGCCGCCGGTGCCGTGGGCCAGGGCGAGGTCGCAGTTCTTCACCTGCACGGCCGGATGGGCCTCGCCGCGCAGCTGGCGCACCGCCTCGATCACCTTGGTCATGCCGCCGCGATTGGCGGGGTGGTTGTTGCACAACCCGCCGCCATCGGTGTTGAAGGGCAGCTTGCCCACGCCCGAAATCAGATTGCCGTCGGACACGAAGCGGCCACCGGCGCCCTTGGCGCAGAAGCCGAGATCCTCGATCTGCACCAGCACCGTGATGGTGAAGCTGTCATAGATCGAGGCGTATTTGATGTCCGCGGGTGTCACCCCGGCCTCGGCGAAGGCGATGGGGCCGGAGACCCGCGCGCCGGAATAGGTGAGGTCCACGCGGCCGCCGAGCTGGCCCTTCACCGCCTCGCCGGCGCCGATGATCTTCACCTTCGGCCGCTTCAGGCTGCGCGCCACCTCGGGCGCGGCCACCACCAGCGCGCCGCCGCCATCGGAGATCACGCAGCAATCCAGCCGGTGCAGCGGGCTCGCCACCATCGGTGAGTTCACCACATCCGCCACCGTCACCACGTCGCGCAGCATGGCGTGCGGGTTGTGCTGGGCGTGGTGGGAGGCGGCGACCTTGATCCAGGCGAGCTGTTCGCTGGTGGTGCCGTATTCGTGCATGTGGCGCATCGCCACCATGGCGTAGGCGTTGGCGACGGTGACGCCATAGGGATATTCGAACTGCATCTCCGGCCGGTTGGTGTCGCCCGGCCGCGCCACGGTGCCGGTGGCCTGGCCCTCGCTGCGCGGCCGGCCGGCCAGCGTGATCAGTGCCACCTTGCACTTGCCCGCGGCGATCGCCTGGGCGGCGTGCGAGACGTGCAGCAGGTAGGAAGAGCCGCCGATATCCGTGGCATCCACGTGGCGGACCTTGAGGTTCATGTAGTCCACCATGGACAGCGGCCCCATGCCCGGCGCGTCGCCGGCGCAGAAATACCCGTCCACGTCCTCCACCCCCAGCCCGGCATCGGCGAGCGCGCCGGCGGCCACTTCGGCGTGGAGCTGGGCGAGCGATTTGTCCGGCGCCTTGCGCGTGGGGTGCTCGTAGGCGCCCACGATATAGGCCTGGCCCTTGATGGTCATGCGCGGTCCTTCAGAGTTCGACGACGACGTAGTCCTGTTCGACGGAAACCGGAAATGTCTCCGCCACGAACGGGCCGCGCGCCAGGGTGGCGCCGGGCTCGACCGTCACCTCGTAGGCGCGCACGCGGGTATCGTTGGGGTCGCACCAGGACTGGCCGGTGCGGATGTCGTATTCCCAGCCGTGCCAGGGGCATTTCAGCATCTCGCCGTGGCGGCTGTACTCCACCCGGCCTGGCTCGGTGGAGGTGGCGAGGCCGGTCACCGTGCCCCGGCACAGCTCGCCGCCCTGGTGCGGGCAGCGGTTGAGCAGGGCGTAGTAGCTGCCATCGAGATTGAAGATGCCGATGCTCCGCCCGCGCAGCGTCACCAGCTTGCGCCCGCCCGGCGGAATCTCGTGCGTGGCGGCGACGACGTGGCGCGCCACGGTCAGGCGAGGCCGTACACGGCGCGGGCGTTGTCGGAATAGAGCATGCGCCGCTCGTCGTCGGACAGGCGCATGCGGAAGGCCTGCTCCGGCGAGTCCATGTCCCAATGCGGATAGTCCGTCGCGAACAGCACGCGGTCCCAGCCCATCCAGTCGAAGATGCGGCGCAGATCCTCCGGCCGCTCCGGCTCGTCCGCCGGCTGGGTGGTGTACCATAGGTGCCGGCGCAGATACTCCGAGGGCTTGCGGGTGAGGTGGGGCACCTCGTCCTTCATGCGCGCCCAGTGCCGGTCCAGCCGCCAGGCGAGCGAGGGCACCCAGGCGAGCCCGGCCTCCACGATCACCACCTTCAGCGCGGGGAAGCGCTCGAACACGCCTTCCATCACCAGGCTCATCGCCAGCTGCTGCTGCGAGATGGCGACATGGTGCTGCTCCTCCACGTAGTAGGAGCACCAGCCCGTGCCGGTCACGGCGTGGCCGTTGAAGCCGGAGGTGTGCAGGCCGACCGGCAGGTTGTGCCGTTGGGCGGCCTCGTAGATCGGCCAGTAGCGGCGCCTTCCCAGCGGCTCGATCGTGTGGGTGATCATGGAGACCTGCACGAAATCGCCGTTGCCGGCCCAGCGCTCGATCTCCGCCACCGCCGCGTCCGCATCCTCGCCGGGCACCACGATCGCCGCCTTCAGCCGGCGCTCGCGCTGGGTCCAGCATTCGTACTGCCAGTCGTTGATGGCGGCGCACAGCGCGTTGCCGAAATCCTGGTTGCGCTGGTCCATGCCGCTGGGGGCGAGCAGGTGCAGCAGGCCGATCTCGATGCCGTAGCGGTCGAGCAGCTGTTCGCGCAGGAAGCCGAGATCGCTGCCCGGCGGGCCGCCGTTGGGCGGCCAGGCATCGGTGCGCGACAGCGCGGGCGCCGCCTTGGGATAGGGCGAGGAGCCGGCGAAGGGCACCGGCGCGCGCAGGCCGAAGGAGTCGAAATGCTCCCGCCAGCGCCGGGGCAGATAGGGGTGCAGATCGGCGGTGGAGCGCAGCGCGTGATGCACGTCGCAATCGACGATGCGCAGCTTCGCCGCCGTGCGCATCTCGGCCGCGATGACGGGAGCGTCCTGCGGGCTCATGCCACTTCCTCCATCAGCCGCGCATAGGTCGCACGCGGATTGTCCACCGCCACGCGGCCGCGCAGGTTCGCGGGAAATCCCTCGGGGAACGGGTCGGCGCCGTCGAACTGCCAGTGCGGATAGTCGGTGGAGAACAGCAGCAGCTCGTCGCTGCCCAGCTGCGCCAGCGCGTCGGCGAAATCCGCGGCCTCCGGCGGCGGGTCGGCGGGTTGCAGGGTGAAGCGCACATGCGCGCGGATGATCTCCGCCGGCGGGCGGTCCACCCACGGCACCTCCGCCCGCACACCGCGCCAGGTCTTGTTGGCGCGCCACAGGAAGTTCGGCAGCCAGGTGAAGCCGGTCTCGGCACAGACCAGGCGCAGGCGCGGGAATTTCACGAACACGCCCTCGTGCACGAAGCTCAGCAGATGCGCCTGCACCGCCTGGGCGTTGGAGGCGTATTCCTCGATCAGCGTGGAGGGCCAGCCATTGCTGGTCACCGCGTGGCGGGCGGTGCCGCCGGCATGGATGGCCACCGCGAGGCCGTGCCGCTCCGCCGCCGCGTAGATCGGCCAGTAGCGCCGCTGGCCGAGCGGGGCCGCGTTCATCGCCAGCAGCAGCACCTGCACGAAGCGCCGGTCGCCCGCCCGGCGCTCGATCTCCTCCACCGCATACTCCGTGTCCTGCGAGGCGATGGTGATGGCGGCGCGCAGCCGCGTCTCGCGGTCCAGCCACTGCGCCGCGATCCAGTCGTTCATCGCCCGCGCCAGGGCGGCGGCGAAATGCGGGTTGTGCAGCGCCTCCACGCCGTAGAGCGGGTTGCAGATGGCCAGTTGCAGGCCGAACCCGTCCAGCAGGTCGCGCCGCATCCGCTCGAGGCTGGCGCCCGGCTTCGCGTCCCCCTCGCGCCAGTCCGGCCGGCCGAAGGCGGGCAGGCGATGCGGGAAGCACAGCAGGTCGAGCCCGCCGATGCCGCGCACCGTCACCTGTTCGCGCCAGTAATCGTCGAGGAAGGGCAGCAGGGCAGACAGGCCCGGCAGGGCGGGATGCACGTCGCAATCGATGCCGCCGGCGCCATTCATGGCTGTTTCCCCTTGCCGCGAAAGGCTACACCCCCCGCCTCGGCGCGCGCAAACCGCCGCGTTTTGACAGGTCGCCGGCCCCGCCGGATGATTCCGCTTTCTCAGCCGGGAGTCCCTGCCGCATGGCCGACCTGTTCGTCTGCCTCACCTTCGACCATGACAACACCTCCAGCGCCATTTCGCGCAACCTGCTCACCCCCACGCCGATCTCGCGCGGCGATTTCGGCATTCCCGCCGCCCAGCGCATCCTGAAGCTGCTGCACCAGCACGACATCCGCACCACCTGGTTCATCCCCGGGCACACGATCGAGAGCTACCCCGGCTGCGTCGCCGCCGTGCACGCGGCGGGGCACGAGATCGGCAACCATGGCTGGACCCACCGCCTGCCCGCCACGCTCGATCGCGACGGCGAGGAGGAGGAGCTGGTGCGCGGCAACGCCGCCATCACGCAACTCACCGGCCGCGCCCCGCGTGGCTACCGCTCGCCGGCCTGGGACCTCAGCCCGCACAGCGTGGACCTGCTGCTCAAGCACGGCTTCGTCTATGACAGCTCGATGATGGGGCACGACTACATCCCCTACCAGGCGCGCAACGGCGACCAGGTGCCGCTGCTGGAGCCGATGACCTTCGGGCCGGACACCGCGCTGGTGGAAATGCCGATCAGCTGGGCGCTCGATGACTTCCCGCATTTCGAATACATGCGCACGGATGCCGGCATCCTGCCCGGCGGCATGAACGCGCGGCTGGTGATCGAGAACTTCATCAACGAATTCCGCTACATGAAGAAGCACCACGACTGGGGCGTGCTGACCTACACCTTCCACCCGCACGTCATCGGGCGCGGCCACCGCATGTTCATGCTGGAACACATGATCGAGACGCTGCGGGCCGAAGGCGCGCAGTTCATCACCATGGAGGCGGGGGTGGAGGAATACCGGCGCAAATTCCCCAGTGGCGTGTCGCTACGGGGGCGGTAGCCCGGCGCGCCGCCGCTCGGCCATCACCAGGAACACCCCGGCCGCGCAGATGGTCACCGCCCCGGCGATCACCGGCGGCTCGGGGGTTTCGCCGAAGACCAGCCAGCCGAGCAGGAAGGCCCAGATCAGCCCGGTATATTCCACCGTGGCCATCACGGCGGCCGGGGCGAGGCGCGCGCCCTCGAACAGCAGATACTGGCCGGCGCCGCCCAGCACGCCCACCAGCATCAGCAGCAGGAACTGGCCCTGCGTGGGTTGCCGCCACTCCACCAGGCAGGCGGCCCCGGTGGCCAGCACGAAGAACAGGTTCTGGTACAGCATCTGCAGCAGCGAGGATTCCCGCCGCGCCACCTGCCGCATCAGCACGATGGCGTAGCCCCACATCGCCGCCGCGGCCAGCACCAGCAGCGTGGCCATGGACAGGCGCAGGCTGAACGGATCGCTGGCCATCAGCACGCCGGCGAAGCCGAGGCCGAGCGAAATCGCGCGCGGGCGGGTGATGCGCTCGCCCAGCAGCGGGATGGCCAGCAGCGCGGTGATGATCGGCGAGCTGAAATACAGCGTCATCAGCTGCGCCAGCGGCAGCGTGTGGGCGGCGGTGTAGTAGCACAGCCAGGCCGCCAGCGTCAGCACGCCGCGCCCGAGCAGCGGCAGCTTCAGCGGCGTTTCGATGGCGCGGCGCACCAGCGCCCCGCGCCCGACGGCGAGCGCGCCCACGGTGATCGTCAGGCTGCGGAAGAACAGCACCTGCCAGACCGGCAGGAAGGCCACGAGATATTTGTTGGTGGCATCGTGATTGGCGAACAGCGAATAGGCCACCACGCCGAGCAGGATGCCCAGGCCAACCC
>CAMFLK010000180.1 GCA_945957135.1 uncultured Rhodospirillales bacterium | reverse complement strand
ACCTCAAGGGCATCCATGTGCTGCTGGACGCGGCCCGGCTGCTGGAGGATGCGGGCGAGACGGGCATCCAAATCGACATCCACGGCGACCACACCGGCCAGCCGCCGGAATTCCAGGCCGATTTCCTCGAACGCCTGGGCAAGGCCGGCCGCAACGTGCAGTTCCACGGCCCCTACGACAACAACCGGGTGGACGCGCTGATGGACCGCGTCGATGTGGTGGCGGTGCCCTCCATCTGGTGGGAGAACTCGCCGGTGGTGATCCAGGAATGCCTGCGCAACGGCAAGCCGGTGCTGTGCTCGGATATCGGCGGCATGGCGGAGAAGGTGCGCGACGGGCTGGACGGATTCCACGTTCCCGTCGGCAACGCCGCCGCCCTGGCCCAGCTGATCAGCGAGCTGGCCGCCGAGCCGGCGCGGCTGGCCGCCGTGGCCGAGACCATGCGCCGGCCGGCGGGGGTGGCGCAGACCGTGGCCGAGCATGTCAGGCTGTACGAAGGGCTCGGCCTGCCCGGCGCCGCCCCGGACGAACCGGTGCCGCCCCGGCGGCGGACGAAACCGGCGCGGCTCGTTTCACCCTGAGCGCCCGGGAGCGGGCGCCTTCGCTTCTCTCGACTATGCCACGTTCACGCCAGCACCTGCCGGCCGATGATGAGCTTCTGCACCTCGCTCGCCCCCTCGTAGATGCGCAGCGCCCGCACCTCGCGGTAGAGCTCCTCCACCTTCTGGCCGCTGGCCACGCCGAGGCCGCCGAACATCTGCACCGCCGCGTCGATGACGGATTGGGCGGATTCGGTGGCGTGCAGCTTGGCCATCGCCGCCTCCCGCGTGATGCGCCCGCCGCGCACGTCGCGCGTCCAGGCGGCGCGATAGACCAGCAGGGCGGAGGTGTCGATGGCCAGCGCCATGTCCGCCAGCTTCGCCTGGGTCAGGTCGAGATCGGCCAGCGTCTTGCCGAACATGGCGCGGGACTTGGCGCGCGCCACCGCCTCGTCCATCGCCCGGCGCGCGAAGCCCAGCGCGGCGGCGCCGACGGTGGGGCGGAAGATGTCCAGCGTGGACATCGCCACCTTGAACCCCTCGCCCGGCTTGCCGAGCAGATTGCCAGCGGGGATCACGCAATTCTCGAAGCGCAGCGTGGCCAGCGGGTGCGGCGCGATCACCGCGATGCGCTCGGCGATTGTCAGGCCCGGCGTGCCCGCCTCCACCACGAAGGCGGACAGGCCGCGGGCGCCGGGCGCCTCGCCGGTGCGGGCGAACACCACGTAGTGGCCGGCGATGCCGCCATTGGAAATCCAGGTCTTCACCCCGTCGAGCCGCCAGCCCTCCGCCACCTTCGTCGCGGTGGTGGTCATCGCCGCGACATCGGAGCCGGCATCGGGTTCGGAGAGCGCGAATGCGGCGATCGATTCGCCCGCCCGCACGCGCGGCAGGATGCGCGCCCGCATCGCCGCGTCGCCGTAGAGGCTGATCGAGCCGGTGCCGAGCCCCTGCATGGCGAAGGCGAAATCGGCGAGGCCGGAATGCCGGGCCAGGGTCTCGCGCGCCAGGCACAGCATGCGCACGTCGATCGCAGCCCCTGGCGGCTGCCCCGGCTCAGGCACCGCGCAGGCCAGCCAGCCGCCGGCGCCGAGCCGGGCGACGAGGTCGCGGCAGGCCGCGTCCACCGCGTCATGGCTGTGGGGATGCTGGTCCTGCGGCAGGGTGGCGGCGGCCCAATCGTCGAGCCGGGCGGCGAAGTCGCGATGCCGGTCCTCGAGGAACGGCCAGTCGCGGAAGGAGGTATCGGCCATCAGTTCCCCTCGAACACCGGCCGCTGCTTCGCGACGAAGGCGTGGTAGGCGCGGGCGAAATCCTTCGTCTGCATGCAGATCGCCTGGGCCTGCGCCTCCGCCTCGATCGCCGCGTCGATGCCCATGTCCCATTCCTGGTGCAGGCAGCGCTTGGTCATGCCATGGGCGAAGCTCGGCCCGTCCGCGAGCTGCTTCGCCAGCGCCTGGGCCTCGGCCAGCACCGCCTCCGGCGGGCAGAGCCGGTTGTAGAAGCCCCAGCGCTCGGCCTCCGCGCCGTCCATGGAGCGGCCGGTATAGAGCAGCTCCGCCGCCCGCCCCGCGCCGATGATGCGCGGCAGAATGGCGCAGGCCCCCATGTCGGCCCCCGCCAGCCCGACGCGGGTGAACAGGAACGCCACCTTGCTCGCCGCCGTGCCCAGCCGCAGATCCGAGGCCATGGCGAGGATCGCCCCGGCCCCGGCGCACACCCCGTCCACCGCGGCGATGATGGGTTGCGGGCAGGCGCGCATCGCCTTCACCACATCGCCGGTCATGCGGGTGAAGGCGAGCAGCGCGGCGGTATCGCCCGCCTCCTGGGCGCGCACCAGCGGGCCGATGATCTCGTGCACGTCGCCGCCGGAGCAGAAATTGCCGCCCGCCCCGGTGATCACCACGGCCCGCACGTCGGTGGCATAGGGCAGCTGGCGGAACAGCTCGCGCAGCTCGGCATAGCTTTCGAGCGTGAGCGGATTCTTCCGCTCCGGCCGGTCGAGCGTGATGGTGGCGACGCGCTCGGCGAGGGCGAAGCGGACATGCTCGCCCGCCCAGCCGGCGAAGCGCACCCGCCCGCCGGGATCGCCGCCACCCTCCAGCCGGATCATGCCGCGCCGCCGCCCTTGGCCTGCCAGGCCTGCATGATCGCCGCCGTGTCGGTGAACATCTCCATGCCGGCGATCAGGTTGTTCGCCTCGTCCACCGTCCAGATCTGGGCGAAGCGGCTTTCGTGCATGGCGTCGCGCCCGTCGCGGAAGCGGTCGCGGATGGCGCCGATGACGATCACCTTGTCGGCGAAGGGCACCAGGATCTTGCCGGTGGGGTCCACCACATGGTCCTCGGGCGGGGCCGCGGGCGCGGGCGGCGGCGGGGCCGGCGCGGGGGTCGCGGCCGGGGAATGCGAGGGCGGCGGCACGGCGATCACGTCGCCGTCGTCCACCGAGCCGCCGCAATTGGCGCGGATGGCGTTGGTCTGGAGCGATTCCAGATAGCCGGCCACCGCCTGCTTGCCGCTATGGGTGCCGTGATAGGGCACGGTGGATTCCGAGCCGCCGGCACCGATCGTGTAGGTGCACTCCTCGGTCAGCAGCGCGAGGTTGCCCGCGTGATCGCCGGAGGCGAAGCGGCGGATGACCTCGCTCACGAGGTCCACATTCTGCTTCTGGCGCGGGGTCATGCGTCCTGCATCCTTTTCTGCTCGGGGGGCGCATCCGGCCCGGTTTTCGTGCTGTCGGCAAGACCGGAGGGAAGTTCCCCGCCGCGCAACAGGAAGCCCATGCCGATCTCCCGCGCCAGCGAAGCGGCCTTCGCGGACGCCTCGCCGCCCGCCTTGCCGCGCCGCAGCGTGGCGAGGTCGCGCAGCGCGTTGGCCAGCAGCGGGCGCATGCCCAGCGCCTCCGCCTGCTCCACCGCGCGGGCGCATTGCCGCGCGGCCTGGGCGGCGTCGTGATGCGCCAGCGCCCGGCCGAGGGCGAAATGGCTCCAGGCATGCAGCACGGGATAGGCGTGCTCGCGCGTCCGCCGCACCGACTCGCGCGCCAGGGTCAGCGCCTCGGCCAGCGCCGGCCCGTCCTGCGGGTCGGCGGTCAGCACCAGCACGCGATAGATCATCGACCAGTCGCGCATGTAGAGCGAGGTCTCGCGATGCTCGCGCACCCGGTCGGACAGGGCGCGGGCGGCGGCGAGCGCGCCGGCCTGGGCGTGGGCCAGGCTGAGCGGCCCGCCCACCAGGGTGAACAGCGAGGACACGCCGCCCACCTCGCTCGCCTCCATCCCCGCCTGCAACACGCCCAGCGCGGCCGCCGCGTCGCCGCGCTGGAGATGGGCGAGGCCGTAGCCGTAGCTGGCGAGGCTGATGTCGTAGTGCCGGCCGGTCTGGTTCGCCGCCTCCCAGCCGCGCTGGCCGTGATGCAGCGCCGCCTCGAACCGGCCCAGCCCGGCATGGCTGAAGGCGAGCTGGTTGGCGATCTGCACGAAGGTGCTGCCGAACATGCCGCCCACCCGCGCCGCCGTCGGCGCCCCCTGCATGCGCACCAGGGCGGATTCGCCGTATTCGATGCCGCGCTCGAAGCCGCCGGCGAAATTGCTCGCCTGGCCCAGCAGATAGGCGGCGGCGATGTGCCCGGCCTCGTCGGCGCGGGACCGTGCCAGTTCCAGCGCCGCCCGCCCCGCCTCCTCCGCCTCGGCCACCTGGCCCATCTGCACCATCACATGGCCGCGGCTGATCTTCACCGAGAGCAGCTTGGCGCTGTCCTGCAACTCGATCGCGATGCGCTCGGCGCGGTCGAGATTCTCCAGCCGCCGCGCGTATTGCCCCACGGCGTTCAGCGCCACCCGCAGCGTCAGCCGCAGGCCCATCTCGTGCTCCATGCTCTCGCGCTCCGGCGCGTCGAGCCGGTCGAGCGCCGTCAGCGCGTCGCCGAGATGGCCGATCGCCTCGGCATAGCCGGACCGGTCGATCGCCTTGCCCGCCGCCTGGCGCAGATACAGCAGCGCGGGCGCCCAGAGCTGGCCCTGGAAGGCGTGATGGGCCAGCGTCTCCACATGCTCGTCCATGCGATGGGCGTGCAGCGCCTGGAGCCCGCCCATCACCGCGGCGTGGATGGCCCGGCGCCGCTCGCTGAGCATGGAGTCGTAGGCCACCTCGCGGGTCAGCCCGTGCTTGAACACCACCTCCCCGTCATCGCCACGCACCTGATAGAGCAGCTCGGCCTCCGACAGCGCCTCGACATCCGCGGCCACCTGGGCGGCGTCGCGCTCGGCGACCAGGGCGAGCAGGCGCAGCGGCGCGGCACGGCCGACCACCGCGGCGATCTGGAGCAGTTCCTTGCGCGAGGTGGGCAGCCGGTCGATGCGCTCGGCCAGCACGGTCTGCACCACCGGGGGCACGGTGATGCCCTCGAGCAGCCGGGCGACGCGGTGATCGCCCGGCGCGCCGGTCACCACCCCGGTCTCGCGCAGGGTGCGGATCATCTCCTCGACGAAGAGCGGCGTGCCCTGGGTGCGCTCGGCGAGCTGGGCCTTCAGCGCCGCCAGTTCGGGCGCCCGGCCCAGCCGCTCGTCGAGCAGGGCCTGGCACTCGGCGGCATCGAGCGGTTGCAGGCCGAGCCGCGTGCAGGGCATGCGGCTGGCCCAGGCCGGCTGGTATTCGCTGCGATGGGTGGCGACCAGCAGGATGCGCAGCCCGGCCAGCAGGGCGGCGAGCTCGCCCAGCATGTGGCCGCTATCCTCGTCCAGCCAGTGCAGGTCCTCGAACACCATCAGCGTGGGCTGGCGCTCGGCGGCGCGGCGCAGCACGGCGATCACCGCGCCCATGATCCGCCGGCGCCTGGCATCCGATTCCAGCCGCGCCCAGCCGGGGTCGCGCACCTCGAGGTCGAGCAGCGATTGCAGGGGTGCCGCGTGCTCGGCGAGATCCTCGCCCAGCTCCGCGAGCCTGGCCGCGAGCCGCCGCGCGACATCCTCGCGCCGGTCGTCCGGCTCCACCCCGAGCCAGACGCGCAGGGTGCGCGCCACCGGCCGCAGGCTGGCCCGCCGGTCCTCCACCTCCGCCGCCGCTTCGATCACCGTCCAGCCGTCGAGCGCGTGGGCGCGGGCGAATTCGTGGATCAGGCGCGACTTGCCGGTGCCCGCCTCGCCGCTGACCAGCACCAGCTGGCCGTGCCCGGCCTGGGCCAGCCGCAGCATGGCGCCGAGCGTCTCCAGCTCGCGCGCCCGGCCGACGAAATTGCCCAGCCCGCTCGCCAGCCGCGACTGCCAGCGGCTGCGCATCAGCCGCCCGCCGAGCAGCTGGAACACCTCCATCCCCCCGGCCAGCCCCTTCACCGCGATGGTGCCCAGGCTGCGGGTGGTGAAGCGGTCATGCGCGGCGCGAAGCGTGGCGGCGGTCAGGCAGATCATGCCCGGCTTGGCCAGCTTCTCCATCCGCCCGGCGAGATGCACGGTGAGGCCCACCGCGTCGTAATCCATCACCAGATCGTTGCGCACGGCGCGCACCACCACCTCGCCGGAATTGAGGCCGACGCGGAAGCGGATATGCCGCAGCCCCTCCGCCTCCGGCGGTTCCTGGATGGCCAGGGCGGCGCGGCAGGCCTGCTCGGCATGGTCCTCGCGCGCTTCCGGCGCCCCGAACAGCGCCATGATGCCGTCGCCCTGGATGCGCGTGACGAAACCGCCCTGGGCATGCACCGCGCGGGTCATATGCTGCAACGCGGGGTCGAGCAGCGCCACCGCCTGCTCGGGGTCGAGGTTGCGGATCAGCGCGGTGGAGCCGGTGATGTCGGCGAACAGCACCGTGACCTGCTTGCGCTCGCCGTCCATGGTGGTGCGGGAGTTGCGGATGCGCTCTTCCAGATGGGAGGGCACCTCGCCCGGCAATTCGCCGAACAGCGGCGGCCGTTCCGCCTCGCCGGCCGGTGCCAGGGACTGGCCGCACATGCCGCAGAATCGCTGGTCCAGCCCGGCCGCCGCCCCGCAGGAAGGGCAGGCACGATCCAGCTTCGTACCGCACTGGCTGCAAAACAGGAATCCGTGGGCATTGTCATGCCCGCATTGTCTGCACAGGCTCACGATGAATCCCGCATCTCGGGGGCGAAGGCACACTATGTGGCACACGCAATCGGCTCGGCAATGTGAGCCGCCACACTCCGGGGTAGGATGACAGGGAACACCCCTCTCCTCGTGGGATTTTCCGGCAAGCGCGCCCTGCACGGGCGCGAGGCGGCGCTGGAAGCCGCGCTGGCGGATATCTGCGCGCGCATCGAGGCGGCCTTCCCCCGCTCCCCCCTCACCCTGGCCTGCGGCCTGGCCGAGGGCGCGGACAGCGTGGCCGCCGAACTCGCCTTGCGCCGGCCGCGCTGGACCGTGCTGGCGCTGCTGCCGATGGCCGAGGCCGACTATGCCGCGACATTCTCCGACGCCCCTGCCCGCGCCCGCCTCCGCGAACTGCTCGCCGCCCCCCGCGTGAGCCGCCGCGTGCTGGCGCCGCTGGCCCCGCCGCGGACCGGGCCGGACGCCCATTTCGAACAGCTCGCCCTGTTCCTCGCCTGCCGCTGCCCCATCCTGCTCGCCGCCCTGCCCGCCGGCGAACGGGCGATGCGGGCCGGCGGCACTGCCCGTGTGGTGCGCCACCGCCTGACCGCGACGCCGGACGCGCTGGCCCGCACGGTGCTGGATGCCAGCACGGAACTCGCCGGCTGCCCCGGTCCCCCCGCTGCCCTCTGGCGCATCGATCTCGGCGCCGAGGGTCCGGCCCTGCCCCACGCCATCGTCATGCCGAGGGGCGAGCCACCGCCCGGCCTGTCCGCCTGCTTTCCCATGGCCGCGGAGGTGGATTCGAGGAACGGCCGCGCCATGCCCACGCACCATCGCCCCGGGAATGACCCAGGGTAAAAAAATTTCAGTTCACGCGGTTCGGGTTGCAGGACAGGCACGGGTTCGGATGGAAGAACGGCTCATCCCGACCATTCGCCCAGGCGCGGCACGGTCCCCCGCTGGAACTCCCGCCCGAGGCGCCGGGGAATGACCGCCCAGTTCACCGGCCGGAGGCGGATGATGCGGCGCCGGACCGGCTCCCGCCGGCGGTCAGCCGCCAGCCGAAACCGGCGCGTCCGCGCCCGGCTCTGCCGCTTGGCCGGCGCGGCATAGGCCCGCTCCACGGGCGCCTCCGCCACCTCGATCTCCTCCGCCACCTCCAGCTTCCCCGCCTTCCACTGCGCGTACAATTCCTCCAGCGCCTGGAAGCCGGCGAGCATGTTCTTCAGCTTGGCGGCCTGGGCGCGGCCGAGGAACAGCCGAGCCCAGACTCCACCCACCAGCGCAGACAGCATCTGCACGATGAGGGTGAAGGGGCTCGGGCGGGGCATTCGGTGTCTCCTGTAAAAATTCAATTGAGTTGCCGTTTCTGCCATAGCGAATATCATCGATGCAACAGGAAAATTCAGGATAATTGTAATAAATTATTTCAAATTTCATAAGAACCAGAGAGATGACATGCTCGCCCACATCTTCTCAGAAAATAACTTTTAGCTATTCCATGTTATGCAACGATGAGTTATATGTTGCGCGTGAAGCCGGTCCTCTACACCCGCAACGCCCTGAAAGACCTTCGCAAACACGGCAATATGCAAGCCCGCATCCGGCGCGCGGTCGAGGAATACGCCGCTGATGGGATGGCCCACTCCAACAATGTGACCGACCTTGTCGGAGATGATGGACGCAGGCTGCGAGTGGGCGATTTTCGGGTGCTGTTCAAGGAGACCGACACGGCGATCACGGTGACCAGGGTTGCCCCGAGAGGCGAGGTCTATGATTGAGGAGGCTGGAATGGGCGTGCAGATCATCACCATGGACGGTCGGGAGCGGGTGCTCATGGACCGCGCCGACTACGACGCGCTGGTGCAGGCAAGCGAGGATCTGGCGGACGCCCGCTTCCTGGTGAAAGCCATGGATGAGCTGGCGCAGGGAGCCGAGACGTTCACGGGCGAGGAGCTGGACGCCTATCTCGCCGCCCCTACCCCGCTCGCCTTCTGGCGCGCCCGCTCCGGCAAGACGCAAGCAATGCTGGCGAAGGATGTCGGCGTCTCGCAGGCGTTCATGGCGCAATTGGAAACGGGACGCCGCAAGGGGAGCATCGACGTTCTGTCACGCATCGCGAAGGCGCTGGACTTGCGGATTGACGATCTGGTGGAGTGAGCCACTCGAAAACCGGAGACTCTGAACGGTGAGAACGCCATCCACGCCGATCTACCGTGAGGACCTCATTGAAAATTTGCGAAGCGCCGCAAGCAAAGAGTTGGAAAGGCCGCGAGTCTCCGGAGACGCCAAGATGGTCCGTTTCCTTGAACAGGAACTCCTCAGGATCG
>CAMFLK010000179.1 GCA_945957135.1 uncultured Rhodospirillales bacterium | reverse complement strand
CGGTGGTGCCGGAGCCCGAGGTGGTCTGGGTGGAGCCGCGCGAGGACAAGCGCACCGGCCGGGTCCGCACGCGCCGTTCTTCTCCCCGCCGCCGGAGGGCGGCCAAGCCCGAGGCACGGCGGCGGATCATCCGCCTCCGGCCGGTGAACTGGGCGGTCATTCCGCGACAGATCGGGTCCCGCCGCAAACGGCGGACGATCACCGTGGGCCGCGCGGACGAGTGGTCGGGATGACGCCCCGGCCCGCCCGCGTTTCGCGCCTTTTCGTCAACCCGAACCGGCTATCCCGAATTTTTTTACCCTGGGTCACTCCCGGGGCGATGGCGCGTGGCCAAGACGAAATTGGGGAGTTCGGAAGAACAAGCCACGGCGCAGCCAAACGAGCAAAAGTTCTTTGCTTCTTTCTTTCAAGAAAGAAGCGCTTCCTTCCTTCTTCCTACAGCGCCAGCAGGCACACCGCGCCCTGTGGCGTGTCCAGTTCCGCCAGCAGGCCCGGCTTCACCGCGCCCAGCACCGCCATGTCCAGCCCGAGTGTCGCGTAGATGTGGCGCAGGCCTTCCGGCTGGGGGTGCAGGGCGGTGAAGCGGCGCAGGGTGCAGCCGCTGGGCGAGGTGGTGGAGGGGTGGGGGGAGCCTTGCCAGTCGATGGCGAAGGGGATGAGGTTGCCGTATTCCTGGTGTTCGAAATGGGCGACGGTCCATTTCAGGGTCACCCCGTCCGGCCTGGTGCGTTGCATGGCGTGGCGCTGGGCGATGGTCAGGCCGGCGGCCTGGGCGGCCGCGGTGGCGGCGTCGATATCGGTGGTCTGCACCGCGAAGGTGAGCAGCGCGGGGGTGGGCATGGCCGCGATGGCGCCGGCGCGGCCGGTGCTGTTGTGCGCGGGCTGGGCCGGGTCGGGGGCGATGATTTCGAAGAACACGCCGTGGCCCAGGCTCGCCAGCTTGTTGCGGGTGCCGAAGCCGGGATGGGTGCCGCCGGTGGCCGCGACCACGCCGGTGAGTTCGCCGAATTCCAGCTCGCCGCGATCGAGGTCGGGCGAGCCCCAGAGGATATGGTCGAGTTTCAGCATGGCGGCGGTCTCCGCGAGGGTTGGGCGGACAGTGCCGCCTGGCCGGCTTGCCGGCAAGATTGGCGGGGTGCAGCCTCGGCGCGAACGCTTGAGGACAGCCGCATGACCATGCCGAACACGCCGCCTTTCGACGCCCAGGCCCTGCTCGCGGAAATCCGCGAATGGGTGGAGATCGAGAGCCCCACGCCCGATGCGGCGGCGGTGAACCGCATGGTGGACAAGGTGGAGGCGGCGGGGCGGGCGGCGGGCACGCGCATCGCGCGGGTGGCGGGACGGGATGGGTTCGGCGACCATCTGCTGCTGTCCTCGCCCTGGGGGGCGGAGGACGAGAAGGGCATCCTGGTGCTCAGCCATCTCGACACGGTGCACGATATCGGCACGCTCGCCGGACCGTTGCCGTTCCGGGTGGAGGGGGATAGCGCCTTCGGGCCGGGCATCTACGACATGAAGGGTGGGGCGCTGATCGCGCTGGCGGCGCTGCGCCACCTGATCGGCACGGGGCGGCCGACGCGGCTGCCGGTGCGGCATCTGTTCGTGTCGGACGAGGAGGTGGGCAGCAACACCTCGCGCGAGCTGATCGAGCGGGAGGCGGCGCGGGCCCGCTTCGTGCTGGTGACGGAGCCGGCGCGCGAGGGGGGCAAGCTGGTGACGGCGCGCAAGGGCACGGCGCGGTTCGACATCAAGGTGACCGGGCGGCCCGCCCATTCCGGGGCGCGGCACCAGGACGGGCGCAGTGCCATCAAGGAGCTGGCGCGGCAGATTCTCGACCTGGAAGCGATGACGGATTACGCGACGGGGGTGACGGTGAATGTCGGCGTCATCGCCGGCGGCACGCGGGCCAATGTGGTGGCCGAGCATGCCTCGGCCGCGGTGGACATGCGGGTGCCGAACCCGGAGATCGGCGACGCGGCGGTGGCGCGGGTGCTGGCGCTGGCCTCGCACGACCCGGACGTGACGGTGGAGGTGACGGGCGGGCTGAACCGGCCGGGCTACGAGAAATCGGCCGCGATCGCCGCGCTGTTCGAGCATGCGCGCGGACTGGCGGAGCAGCTGGGTTTTCCGCTGGAGGATCTGATGACCGGCGGCGGCTCCGATGGCAATTTCACCGCGCATCTGGTGCCGACGCTCGACGGGCTGGGCGTGGACGGGAAGGGGGCGCACACGCTGGAGGAGCAGCTCTACGTGTCCTCCCTGGTGCCCAGGGCGATGCTGCTGCTGCGGCTGATGGAAACGCTGGAGTAGGGAGGGGTTAGAACAGCTTCTGGTTGTTGGGGTAGAGCACGATGACGTCGTCGGGGTGGGACAGGTTCAGCATGGCGCGCGCCCGTTCGTCCAGCGCGTCGCGGTCGATATGGGCGCTGCGCAGGCTGGCGACCCGGCGTTCCCACACCGCGGTTTCGGCCTCGGCGCGGGCCAGCATGGCCTGGGCGCCGCGCAGATCCTCCTCGCGCTGGGCCATGGCGCGCAGGCCGCGATCGCCCTGGGTGGCGCTCCACAGGAAATAGGCGACCAGCAGCAGGAACACGCAGGGCGGCACCGCCGCCTGCAGCCGCCGCTTCACCCCGACCATGAACCTGCGTGCGCGATCCGACACTGCGGCGTCCATCTACTTCAGATTCAAGCATAATAGCGCAACCCGGCGGGTTTGCCCACCTGCTTTCGCAATACCTTCATCCCGCCCTGTTTCGGCCATGATGGCGGCGCCAGATTTCCTCGAACGGGCGAACCCGTGAGATCGGAACAGGAGAGTTCGATGCGGATACGTTCGATGGCCTTGGCGATGGTTCTTGGCGTGCTTGGGGCGTTGAGCCTGCTGGCGGCCGCGCCGGCGGCCCATGCCGACTGGTACCGGCCGGGCTGGCGTCCGCCCCCGCCGCCGCGAGCCTATGTGCGGCCCTACGGGTGGGGCGGCTACCGGCCCTATCCGCCGCCCTACGCCTATGCCCCGCGCCCTTGGGTCTATCCGCCGCGCGTGGTGGTGACGGTGCCGCCGGTCGGCGTCTATGTGCCGCCGCCGGTTTACTACGCGCCGTATTAGCCCGGCAGGATCGTCCGCCCGGCATAGCGGGCGGACGGGCCCAGCTGCTGCTCGATGCGGATCAGCTGGTTGTATTTGGCGGTGCGGTCGCTGCGCGCCAGGCTGCCGGTCTTGATCTGCCCGCAATTGGTGGCGACGGCGAGGTCGGCGATGGTGGCGTCCTCGGTCTCGCCCGAGCGGTGGCTCATCACCGCCTTCATGCCGGCGCGCTGGGCCATCTCCACCGTCTCCAGCGTCTCGGTCAGCGTGCCGATCTGGTTCACCTTGACCAGGATGGCGTTGGCGGTGCCGGTCTCGATGCCGCGCCGCAGCCGGACGGGGTTGGTGACGAACAGGTCGTCGCCGACCAGGTTCAGCCGGTCGCCGAGCGTGTCGGTCAGCAGCTTCCAGCCCTCCCAGTCATCCTCCGAGCAGCCATCCTCGATGGAGACGATGGGGTAGCGGCCGACGAGATCGGCGAGATAGGCCACCATCCCCGCGGGATCGAGGTCCTTGCCCTCGCCCTCCAGCTTGTAGCGCCCGTCGCGGAAGAACTCGGTGGCCGCGCAATCCAGCGCGAAGGTGACGTCCTCGCCCGGCCGGTAGCCGGCCTTCTCGCAGGCGCGGCTGATGAAGCCGAGCGCGTCGTCGGCCGATTTCAGATTGGGCGCGAAGCCGCCCTCGTCGCCGACATTGGTGTTGTGCCCGGCATCGTGCAGCTGCTTCTTCAGCGACTGGAAGATTTCCGAGCCCATGCGCACCGCCTCGGCGAAGCTGCCGGCGCCGACGGGCTGGACCATGAATTCCTGGATGTCGATCGGGTTGTCGGCATGCACGCCGCCATTGACGATGTTCATCATCGGCACCGGCAGGGTGCGGGCATAGACGCCGCCGACATAGCGATACAGCGGCAGGCCGAGATGCTCCGCCGCCGCCTTGGAAAGCGCGAGGGACACGCCGAGGATGGCGTTGGCCCCCAGCCGGCCCTTGTTGGGCGTGCCGTCGAGATCGATCAGCAGATTGTCGATGCGCACCTGCTCCAGCGCGTCCATGCCGCCGATCGCGTCCTGGATTTCGCCTTCCACGAAGGCGACGGCCTTCTGCACGCCCTTGCCGCCGAAGCGGGACTTGTCGCCGTCGCGCAGCTCGATGGCTTCATGGGCCCCGGTGGAGGCGCCGGAGGGCACGGCGGCCCGGCCGACCGCCCCGCTGTCGAGCGTGATCTCCACCTCCACCGTGGGATTGCCGCGGCTGTCGAGAATTTCGCGGGCGGCGATATCGGCGATGGCGCTCATGGGGCAGGGGTCCGTGCGGGTGGGCGGGGCATGAGCGGTATCATTCCCGCGCCGTTGTTTCCAGCCCGCGACGATGACGGTGGATGATTCGGTATGAAGGCGCCCGCCTTCTCTGGCCCGCCTTCTCTGGAGGGTGGCGCCGTGCTCGAGCCCGTCAAGGGTCGCTTCGCTCAAGTCCCTTGACGGGCTCTGCGCGCGACGCCCTGCGGAGGTCAGGCCGAGCCGAGGAAACGGTCCTTTTCAGCCAACCAAGGAAACGGACAGGGCTCACTTCCCGCCATTCTTCGCATGCCGGCGCTTGCTTCGTTGCGGTGGGCGCTGTCAAGGCGCTTGAGCGAAGCGTGCCTTGACAGCGCCCGCCGCAACGCAAGCACAATCACGAACGCGAAGGAGCCCGACGGTCAGCCGACCTTCAGCAGCTCCACGTCGAACACCAGCGTCGCGTTGGGCGGGATCACGCCGCCGGCGCCGCGGGCGCCGTAGCCGAGTTCGGGCGGGATGATCAGCGTGCGCTGGCCGCCCACCTTCATGCCCGCCACCCCCTGGTCCCAGCCGGCGATGACGCGGCCGCCGCCCAGCGGAAACACGAACGGGTCGCCGCGGTCGCGCGAGGAATCGAACTTCTTGCCCTTGTTCTCCGGCGCCGCCGCGTCGAACAGCCAGCCGGTGTAGTGGACGGTGACGCTCTTGCCGGGCACGGCCTCGGCGCCGGTGCCGATCTTGTGGTCGATCATGCGAAGTCCTCTTGTTTGCGCGAACAGCGGGCGCGTGAAGGCGACGAGCGCCGTGGCGAGGGTGGAGAGCAGCAAAGTGCGGCGAGTCATTCGGCCTCCTGGGTTTTGGCCAGCGCGTCGAACTGCTTCAGCCGCGCGAGCAGGGCGGGCATGGCGCGCAGCGGGATCATGTTCGGCCCGTCGCTGGGCGCGCGGTCGGGGTCGGGATGGGTCTCGATGAACACCGACGCCACCCCCACCGCCAGCGCCGCGCGGGCCAGCACGGGGGCGAACTCGCGCTGCCCGCCGGAGCTGGTGCCCTGGCCGCCGGGCTGCTGCACCGCATGGGTGGCGTCCATCACCACGGGATAGCCGGTGGCCGCCATGATCGGCAGCGAGCGCATGTCCGCCACCAGCGTGTTGTAGCCGAAGCTGGCGCCGCGCTCGGTGAGCAGGATTCGCTCGTTGCCGGTGCCGGCGATCTTGGCGGCGACGTTGGTCATGTCCCACGGCGCGAGGAACTGGCCCTTCTTCACGTTGATCGCCGCCCCGGTCTCCCCGGCCGCCACCAGCAGATCGGTCTGGCGGCAGAGGAAGGCGGGAATTTGCAGCACGTCCACCGCCGCGGCGGCCGGGGCGCATTGTTCGGGCGCGTGAACATCCGTCAGCACGGGGCGGGCGAAGCGGGCGCGCACGGCGGCGAGGATATCGAGCCCCGCCGTCATCCCCACGCCGCGTGCCGCGCCAGCGCTGGTGCGGTTGGCCTTGTCGAAACTGCTTTTGTAGATCAGCGGAATGCCCGCATCCGCGCAGATTTCGTCCAGCGCCGCGGCCACCTCCATCGCATGCGCCATGCCCTCGATCTGGCACGGCCCGGCGATCAGCACGAAGGGCAGGGCGTTGCCGATCGCCACACCCCCGACATGCACGATGCGCTGCTCAGACAAGGCGCAGGTTCTTCACGGCGGCGGCGATGAAGCCGGAGAACAGCGGGTGCGGGTCGAAGGGCTTGGATTTCAGCTCCGGATGATACTGCACGCCGACGAACCAGGGATGGCCCGGCAGCTCCACGATCTCCGGCAGCACCCCGTCCGGCGACATGCCGGAGAAGCGCAGCCCGGCGGCCTCCAGCGCCTCGCGATAGCGCACGTTCACCTCGTAGCGGTGGCGGTGGCGTTCGAAAATCTCCTCGGCCCCGCCATAGATCTCGCGCACCAGCGAGCCTTCGGCCAGCTGCGCGGGAAAGGCGCCGAGCCGCATGGTGCCGCCGAGATTGCCGCCCACCTGCCGCCGCTCGATCTCGTTGCCGCGCGCCCATTCGGTGAGCAGGCCGACCACCGCCACGTCGCAGGGGCCGAACTCCGTGCTGCTGGCATCCGGCATGTCCGCGAGGTGCCGCGCCGCCTCGATCACCGCCATCTGCATGCCGAAGCAGATGCCCAGGAACGGCACGTTGTGCTCGCGCGCGAAGCGCACCGCCTCGATCTTGCCCTCGGTGCCGCGCTCGCCGAAGCCGCCGGGCACCAGGATGCCGTTCACCCCCTCCAGCCGCTGGACGGTGTTGGGCTCCTCGAAAATCTGGCTGTCCACCCAGTCGAGCGTCACCCGCACCCGGTTGGCGATGCCGCCATGGGCCAGCGCCTCGGCCAGGCTTTTGTAGCTGTCGAGCAGGTTGGTGTATTTGCCCACCACGGCGATGCGCACCTCGCCATCCGGGGCCCGCACCACGCTGGTGATGCGCCGCCAGCGGCCGACATCCGGCTCGCTGTCATGCGGCAGGGCGAAATGGCGCAGCACCTCACGGTCCATGCCCTCGGCGTGGTAGCTGATCGGCACTTCGTAGATCGTGTCCACGTCCAAGGCCGCGATCACCGCCTCCGGCCGCACGTTGCAGAACAGCGCGATCTTGCGCCGCTCGGTCTCCGGGATCGGCCGGTCGCAGCGGCACAGCAGCATGTTCGGCTGGATGCCGACGCTAAGCAGCTCCTTCACCGAATGCTGGGTGGGCTTGGTCTTCAGCTCGCCCGCCGAGGGAATCCACGGCAGCAGGGTGAGATGGACGAACATCACCCGCTCCGGCCCCAGCTCGTTGCTCAGCTGGCGGATGGCCTCCAGGAAGGGCAGACTCTCGATGTCGCCCACCGTGCCGCCGATCTCGATCAGCGCGAAGTCGCAGGGCGCGCCGGTGGAATCCGTCACGTCGCCGGTGATGGCGTCCTTGATGGCGTCCGTGATGTGCGGGATCACCTGCACCGTGGCGCCGAGATAGTCGCCGCGCCGCTCCTTGGCGATCACCTCGGAATAGATGCGGCCCGTCGTGGCGTTGTCGGTGCGCCGGGCGGGCACGCCGGTGAAGCGCTCGTAATGGCCGAGATCGAGGTCGGTCTCCGCCCCGTCATCGGTGACGAACACCTCGCCGTGCTGCAGCGGGCTCATCGTGCCCGGATCGACGTTGAGATAGGGGTCGAGCTTGCGCAGCCGCACGCGGTAGCCGCGTGCCTGCAACAGGGCGCCGAGGGCCGCCGAGGCAATGCCTTTGCCGAGGGAGGAGACCACGCCGCCGGTGATGAATACGAACCGCGTCATGGGCCACCAACATAATGCCGCGCCCGAGTCCGGGAAAACCCGTTCGGCATGGGGTTCGTCCTATGGCTGCCGTGCACGGCGCGCGGGGCGCCGGTCGTTGAGAAATCAGTTGGTGGGGACGCGTGCCGGGGCCGGGGCGGGCGCCGGAGCGGCCGGCGCGGGGGTGGAGGAGGCGGGCGTGTCCAGCAGCGACCGGCCGACGCCGGCGGTGCCCCGCGTCAGCAGCGCCATGGACAGCGACAGGGCGAAGAACGCGGTGGCCAGGATGGCCGTGGTGCGGGTCAGCAGGTTGGCGGTGCCGCGCCCGCCGAGGAAGGCGCCCATGCTGTTGGAATTGCCGATGCCCAGCCCACCGCCCTCGCTGCGCTGGATCAGCACGACGCCGATCAGGGCGAGCGTCACGAACAGGTGCAGGATGAGAAGCACTTTGATCATCTGGGTCCTCGGGCGGTCGGCGCGCGTTCTACAGGGCTGGGGCGCGCGATGCAAAGTGCGGCGTGGAGTTTCCGGCACCCTATCGTTTCTCACGATCAGGCGCCGGTTGCGTTGTCGAGTGACACCAGCCTCGGTAGGTCCTGACTCGTGCCGATTGTCGGGACCGCCGACGCTTGAACCCATGCCACCCAGCAGGCCGTGATGCACCGGCGGAGTGAGATTATTTGGTATGACGGCGTCGCAGAATCAACGTCACCAGGGCCGGTAAAACAACGACCAGAAGGCCAAACCAGAACAACAATTCCGAGTACGCCGGATACGCGGACCTGATAGCCACGGATATAATAAAGCACGCAAGCCCAAGTATGCCTGCAAATTTCACCAAATCGATGTTCCTTCGAGCCTGCGCGCCAAAAGGTCTTGATACCACGATCCGTAACGAAGCGCCTGTTGATGTGCGGGAGAAAGCCCTTATGGACGGGCGGCGGCGCGGGCGATGGCCAGGAATTCCGTGGGGTCCAGGCTCGCCCCGCCCACCAGCGCGCCGCCCACCTCGGGCACCGCCAGCAGCGCCGCCGCGTTGGCCGCCTTCACCGAGCCGCCATAGAGGATGCGCACGCCTGCCCGCGCCGCGCCCAGCTGCCGGCGGATGAACCCGTGCATCGCCGCCACATCCGCCTCGGTCGCCGCCCGCCCGGTGCCGATCGCCCAGACCGGCTCATAGGCCACCGCGCCGGCGAATGCCTCCGGCAGGCTGCCGGCGAGCTGGGTGCCGACCACCTGCTCGGCCAGCCCCGCCTCGCGCTCGGCCAGCGTCTCGCCCACGCAGACGATGGGCACCAGACCCGCCGCCACCGCCGCCGCCACCTTGTCCCGCACC
>CAMFLK010000178.1 GCA_945957135.1 uncultured Rhodospirillales bacterium | reverse complement strand
GGTCTGGGGCCTAAGGCCCCAGTGGGGTCGAGGGGCGAAGCCCCCGCCTTGCCTTAGCCTTGCCTTGCCTTAATCCCGCACCGGCATTTCGGCCGGTTCGGCTGCCGCCACGCGGGGCAGCATTTCGGCGCCGCAGCCGGCGGCGTTGCGTTTGAGGACGCGCAGGCCGTCGAAGGTGGCGATTTCCTTGTAGCGGTTCCAGGCGCGGGCGAAGTCGGGGTCGGAGGCGACGAGCACGGCGACGTAGTTGGTGCCGCCGCGCATGTCCACCACGGCGAGGTCGGGGCAGCCGGCCACGAAGTCGCGGGCCACCCAGCGGCGGATCGGCCATTCCTTGGGGGCGCCGCCTTCCTGGCGCGCCCGCCACATTTCGCCTTTCAGGGCCCACATGGAGTCGAAGCGCGAGGTCCAGGCCACGCCGGTGTCGTCCACCACGGGGAAGCCGAGGGCGATCCATTCGGAGAAGGCGATGTAGGTTTTCGCCTTTTCGCGCTTGATCAGCCGGCTGAGTTTCACTTCGGTGGATTGGTTGGGTTCCACTGCCGCGTCCACCCAGGGGCGCAGCCGGTCGTAATTGGCGACGGAGAAGTCGGCCAGGGCGAGGAAGGCGAGGCACACGGCGAAGAGCTGGGCCAGGCGGAGGTTGGGGCGTGGGGTGGCGCGCAGCCGGGCCGTGAGTTCGGGCAGGGCGGCGGCCAGCCAGATCATCAGCGCCATCACCGTGGTGAGGGTGGCCGGCAGGCGGTGGTAGAACCAGTTCTTGCCTTGCAGCACGAACACCACGGTGGCGCCGATGGAGAACAGGGTGAGGGCCAGCAGCAGGTGGCGCAGGAAGGGGGAGGTGCGCGCGGTCAGGTCGCGCCCGCCCCAGCACAGCAGCAGCACCACCGCCTGGCCGAACAGCAGCCGGCGGCTTTCCAGCAGGATGTCCCAGCACGGCGTGTCCGTGGCCCCGTAGAGGGCGAGGGCCAGCGGCACTGCCTTGTCGAGGAAGGCGGGGCAGAAGATCAGCACCGCCGCGCCGTACAGGGCCATGGTGAGGCCGGCGGAGAGGGTGGCGGCGCGGATGATCCGCCGCCCGCGCATCCAGGCGAGCAGTTCGATCAGCAGGAAGGCGAGCACGTAGGTGGGTTTCAGCGCGCAGCCGAGGCCGGCGAGGATGCCGGCGAAGATGGCGGTGGCGCGGGGCTCGGGCTCGCCGTCCAGTTCGCGCACGAACAGGGCGAGGTAGGGCAGGATGGCCGCGGCCAGCAGGTGTTCGCGCTGGCCGAATTCGATGCCCGGCAGCAGCAGCAGCAGCGAGGCGATGGTGGCGAAGACCGGGGCGCGGTGGGCGAACAGCCGGTGGCGGCCGCGCAGCAGGCAGGCGGTCCACCAGGCGGAGCCGAGCAGCAGCGCGGCGAAGAACGGGTTGGCCGCGGTTTTCGGCGCGATGCCCAGGGTTTCCGCCACCCAGGCGGGTGCGGCGTAGAGCCAGATGATGAGGGGCGGGTTGACCTCCACCAGATCCTCATACAGCCGCTGGCCGCCCAGCCATTTGCGGGCGACGTAGAGCAGCCAGGCCACGTCGTCCTTCAGGGGCGACAGGGTGGCGGTGACCATCACGAAGCCCAGCACGCAGGCGAGCACCGCCAGGCCGATGACGCTGGGCAGGTGGACTCGCCGGGCCGGCGCGGGGAAATAGGTCGTGGCGGTCATTCAGATCGAGGCGGTCATGGCGGTGCGCGGCAGCCCGTGTCTCAGCGTGGGGACGAAGCTAGCGAATTGACACACAACCGTGTGGCGGCCAAGTGGCAGAATTAAAGAAAACTGGCCCCAATGTTGACGGACAGCGCGACGATCACCGTGTTGAACAGGAAGGACAGCAGCCCGTGCACCACGGCCAGCCGGCGCAGCTTGCGCGCGGTGATCTGCACGTCCGACACCTGGAAGGTCATGCCAAGAACCAGCGAGAAATACATGAAATCCCAATAGTCCGGCTGGCGCGTGCCGGGAAATTCCAACCCGCCATCCGGCACGTTGGGGTCGTCCGAGCCGGTGTAGAACTCGTGCGCGTAGCGCAGGCAGAACAGCGTGTGGGTCACCAGCCAGGACAGCAGCAGCGTCAGCCCCACCATGCCCATATGCAGGCCGCGCATCTCCGGCCCGGACGCCTTGGCCGCGCCGAACTCGCCCAGCACGGCCGCGAAGCTGACGGCCACCGTGCCCAGTACCAGCGCGAAGATGGTCCACTCGCCCTCCTCCTGCCGCCTTGCGTTGGCGGCGACGTCGTTCAGCCGCTGATGGCTGAACAGCACGGCACACAGGGCGAGCATCACCGCGCAGCCCACGTCCCATGCCAGCAGCAGCCGGGTTCGCCCGGCCCCGAGCGGGGGCAGCAAGAGCCATGCCAGGATGCCGCAGGCGATGGCGGCGATCAGGATGGGCCGGCTGACGACTGCCTGCCAGACCCGCGGAAAGACGCGCGTCACAGCGTTGCGAGCAGCCCGGCCATCAGCCGCCCGCGCCGGACCAGGCTTTCCACCAGGATATGCTCCTCCAGCGTATGGCCGTTCGCCCCTTGCACGCCGAGGCCATCGAGCGTGGGAATGCCCATCGCGCCGGTGAAATTGCCGTCCGAGCCGCCGCCGGAACTGCCATGGGGCAGGTCGAAGCCCAGATCCTTCGCCAATCCGCGAGAATGCTCGTAAAGCGCGAGGCATTTTGCATCCGGCTCCCAGACCGGCCGCGTCACGCCCCGCTCCACCTTGAACTGCACGTCGTTCCCCGAGGGGCGCAGGGCGAGCATCGCCGCCACCCCGCGATCCAGGTCCTCCTGGCGCTTGGCCATGCTCAGCGCCTCCGCCGTGCAGGTGGTGGCCACGCAGTTCACCCACTGGCCGCCATGCACCACGCCCACGCTGAAGGTGCAGTCCTCGGTGGTCATCTCGTCGATGCGCACGATCTGCTTGGCCATCTCGCGAATGGCGCTGCGCCCGGAACTCAGCGTGGCGCCGGCATGGCTGGGCCGGCCCGTGGTCTCCAGATTGAAGCGCGCGATGGCGTAGCGGCCGGTGACCACGCCGTTGTCCGGCTTGCCGGGCTCCGGCACCAGCACGAATTCGTGGCGCGCCGCCTCGGCCTCGATCAGGTCGCGGGTGCTGGGGCTGCCCACCTCCTCGTCGCTGGTGAACAGCACGGTGACGGGCAGGCGCGTGGCGATGCCGGCGCGGGCCAGCTGGCGGATCGCCTCCAGCGCCAGATAGTTGCCGCCCTTCATGTCGTAGATGCCCGGCCCGTAGCAGCGCGCGCCGTCCCGCCGCCAGGGCAGCTTCGCCAGCGTGCCCATGGGATGCACCGTGTCCATGTGCCCCATGATGAGGATGCCGGGTTCGGACGAGGCATGCGGGAAGGTGGCGCGCACGCAATCGCCGAAGCCCATCCGCCCGGCCACCCGCTCCACCCGCGCGCCGGCGACGATCAGCTCGCGGCTGGCCATATCCATCATCCGGCCCACCGCAGCGGCGTCCCAGGTGGGGCTCTCGCACTCCACCCAGGGGCGCAACCCCGCCAGCATCGTGTCCACGTCGAACGGCAGCGCCGCGAAATCCGTCATGTCAGCCTTTCACGCCCGTGAGAGCCATGTTCTCGATGATCCGCCGCCGCAGCAGCAGGAAGATCACCAGCATCGGCGCCACGCTGACCACCGAGCCGGCCATCAGCTTGCCGATATCCGCGCTGAACTGGAATTGGAAGGCGGTCAGCCCCAGCTCCATGTTGAACAGCTTCTGGTCGTTGGCGATCAGCAACGGCCAGATGAAGATCGCCCAGCCCTGGATGAAGGCGAAAATCCCCACCGCCGCCAGCGCGTTGCCCGACAACGGCCCGATCACCCGGCGCAGGATCCACCACTCGCCCGCCCCGTCCACCCGCGCCGCCTCCATCAGCTCGGTCGGGATCGCCGAGCCGACATGCTGGCGGATCAGGAAAATGCCGAACGCCATGAACAGATAGGGCAGCACGATGCCCTGATAGGTGTTGATCCAGTCGATCGCCACCAGCTGCACATAGAGCGGAATCATATAGGCCTCGAACGGCACGATCGCCGTGGCCAAGACCAGCGCGAACAGCACATTGCGCAACGGGAACCGATACTTGGCGAACACCGTCCCCGCCACCAGCGACGTGACCGCGATGGAAACCGTGGACACCAGCGCATAAAACACACTGTTCAAGAAAAACCGCCCGAACGGCGCCGTCTCGAACGCCCCCGTGAAATTCTCCCAGGTCGGCTGCTTGGGCAAAAACTCCGGCGGCCACAACGCCACCTCCGCCGGCGTCTTGAACGCCGTGGCGAACATCCACAGCATGGGGAGCACCATCACCACACCGCCCAACAGCAGCACCGTGTGGGCGACGATCGCCCCCGCGACGGCCGCAGGCTTGCGCTTGCGGGGCATCTCAGTGGTGGTTCCGAAGGAAGGCCAGGGCTCTGCCCTGGACCCGCTGGGGCCTTAGGCCCCAGACCCCGCTACTTTTTCTTGGGCCGAAGGCCCCATCATCTTTGTGGGCAAACAAAAGATTCTTGGCTTCGCCAGGGGAATGGTAGAGGCCGTACCGCTTCAAACAAATGGGGTCTGGGGCCTGAGGCCCCAGCGGGTCCAGGGCGGAGCCCTGGCCTTCCTTCACTGAAACCGCGCTCATCAAGCCTCCCGGGCCGGGTCGTTGCGGGCGATGGTGAATTGGATGAGGGTCAGGCCGAGGACGATGAGGGTGAGCATGACGGCTTCGGCGGAGGCGTAGCCCATGCGGAAGAATTGGAAGCCATTCGTGTAGATGTCGAACACCAGCATGCGGACGGGTTGGCCGGGGGCGGATTGGGAGCCGAGGGTCATGACATAGACTTGGGTGAAGACGTTGTAGGCGTTGATGGTGGAGGTGACGAGGACGAAGAGCAGGATGGGGCGCAGCAGCGGCAGGGTGACGCGCCAGAAGCGTTGCCAGGCATTGGCGCCGTCGAGGCTGGCGGCTTCGAGGTACATGCTGGGGATGTTGCGCAGGCCGACGAGGAACAGGACCATGTTGTAGCCGAGCACTTTCCAGATGCCGAGCACGACGAGGGCCCAGAGGGCGATGGCGGGGTCGGTGAGCCAGGCGATGGAGGGCAGGCCGACGAGGGACAGCAGGTAGTTCAGCGCGCCGTAATTGTAGTCGTAGATCCATTTCCAGGCGATGGAGACGGGCACCAGGGGTGTGATGACCGGCAGGAAGTAGATGGTCTGGTACACGGGCGACATGCGCCCGCGCCGGCTGAGGAACAGGGCGAGCGGCAGGGCGATGAGAGTGCTGAGGATCACCACGGAGAAGGAGTAGAGGGTGGTGTTTTTCAGCGCGAGGATGAAGTTCTCGTCGTCGAAAAGCTGGAGGTAGTTGTCGAAGCCGACGAAGGGTTTGCGCGGTTTCAGCAGGTTCCAGTTGAAGAAGCTGAGATACACGCCGTAGCTGATCGGCACGATGCGCACATAGGTGAACAGCGCCAGCACCGGCAGCAGGGCGGTGTAGGCGAACAGCATCAGGCGGTGGCGGCGATGGAAGCGCCGGATGCGCGCCCCCATCCCGCCCTTTGGGCCGCCGTTGCTTGCGGTCGTCACGACCTCAATTCGTGCCGAACAGGTCGTTCTGTTTGAGGATGGTGTCGGTCTGGCCTGCGAGTTTGCTGATGAAGGCGGCGGCTTTGGCCGGGTCCTGCATCGCCGGGTCGATATAGGCGCCGGGCAGCTGGTCGGCGGCCTTGGTCTGGATTTCGTTCCAGGCGCCCATGACGGGTTCGAGGAAGAACTGCATGTCCTTCGGCGGATTCACGAAGGTTTCGTATTGCGGGATTTTCTGGATCAGCGGCGCCCAGTCCACGTCCGCGCGCGCGGCGACCCAGCCGGTCATCTGCGTCAGCGCCACAGAGTTGGCGGGGTTGGTGAGGAACTGCATGAAGGCGTAGGCGGCGTCGCTGTTCTTGCTCTTGCCGCTGACATACAGGCCGTTGTGCTGCAGCAGCGTCTTCTTCGGCATGCCCGGTTTCCAGGCGGGGATGGGGGCGACGCCGAATTCCAGCGTGGGGTTCTTCTTCTGGATTTCGCCGATCACCCAGGCTTCGCGCATCAGCATGGCGGTGTTGCCGGCCACGAAGGCGTCGGCGTCGTGCTGCACCTTGGGGTCGTCCACCTTGTACACCTGCACGGCATCGACGTAGTATTTCAGCGTGTCGCGGCCGGCCTGGTTGTCGTAGCTCTGGTGCCATTTGCCGCTGGCGGTTTTGGTGATGATCGAGCCGCCGGCGGGTTCGAGGATGAAGCGGAATTTCTCGGTGATGCCCGAGCCCTGGCCGGACAGCCGCAGGCTCATGCCGCTGCGGATCATCTTGCCGCTGGCGTCGAGCTTCACGAGTTTCTTGGCGTATTCCATCTTGGTCTGGAAGTCTTCCGGCGGGCCGGACAGGCCGGCGTCGCGGAACATGGTCTTGTTCCAGAACATCGCCGGCGTGCTGAACATCAGCGGCAGGCCGTAGGTTTTTCCCTCGGTGGTGAATTGCTGCACGCTGACCGGGCGGTAGGCGGCGCTTTGCAGCTGCTTGTCGATCGCCGATGGGTTGGGCTTGATCAGCCCGGCCTCGATGAGGGTGATGGACAGGATCTGGCCCACGTCGAACAGGTCGGGTCCCGTGCCGGTGGGCAGGGCGGCGGCGAGTTTCTGTTCGTGCTCGCGCAGGCTGGTGCTGAAGACGGTGACGGCGATGCCGGGGTTGGTCTTGGCGTAGGCCTCGGCCATGGCCTTGTACCAGGGGACGAGTTCGGGGTAGCCGGTCCACACGGCGAGGGTGGCGTCGGCCTTGGCCGCGCGCCCCGTGCCGGCGGCCAGCGCCGCGCCGCCCGCGAGGGTGAGGGCCGCCCGGCGGCTCAGATATGGGCGGCTGAGGTCATGCGGTCGGCTCATTGAAATCCCCCGTCATTATATTATTCGAAAAGCCTACGCTGGCGCGGCGCGCGGGCGCAACTACCCCGCCTGCCCCGCTCCGGCCCGCCGGCGTTCGCGCAGCACGATGAACAGGCCGGCGCCGATGATGATGGCGGCGCCGAGGATCGTGGACCGGCCGGGGATTTCGCCGAACACCAGCCAGCCGAGCGCCACCGCGCCGACGATGCTGGTGTAGTTGAACGGCGCGATCACCGAGGCCGGCGCCAGTTGCAGGCCGCGATAGACGCAGAAATAGGCGGTCATGGTGAACACCCCGATCACCCCCATCGCGGCCGCGACCGCCGGCGTGGGCATCACCCAGCCCAGCCGCGCGGTGCCGGCCGACAGCACGCCGAGCGTGGCCACTTGCAGCAGCACGAGGATGGGCGTGGGCGTGGCGCGCAGCCGCCGCGTGGCGACCAGCGAGACGGCGTAGAGCAGGCTGCCCACGAGGGCGACGAGCGCGTGCGGCGACAGCCCCGCCCCTTCCGGCCGCACCGCGACGACCACGCCGACGAACCCCACCACCACCGCCGCCCAGCGCCGCCAGCCCACCTGCTCGCCCAGGAACAGGGCGGACATGGCGGTGACGTAGATCGGCCCGGCCAGGTAGATCGTGGTCACCGCGGCGAGTTGCAGGCCGGTGAGCGCCCAGAAATAGCACCCGGTCTCGATGCCCGCGCAGGCCATGCGCAGCGCGTGCAGCCAGGGCTTGCCGGCCGCGCGCATCGCCGCCCAGTCGGCCGGGCGGATGACCATCAGCATGATCGCGACACCGATCACCGCGCGCACGAACAGCATCTCGCCGACGGGGATTTCCATCAGCAGCCATTTGGACAGGGCGTTGCAGCCGGCGAAGATGGCGGTGCCCAGCAGGGTGAAGCCGATGCCGCGGAGAGGGCTGCCTTCCTGCATGGCCTGGGCGGCGGGCAGCGACGTGACGGACATGGCGCCACCCTGTTCCCGCCGGGCGCGCATTTCAAGGGGCGGCGGCGCGCTCCGTTTCGCCGGCGAGGCGGGCACGGATGCGCATCCAGATATCGGCCATCAGCGCGCCGGGGATGGTCACGCTGTCGCGGCGGACGCGATGCTCCAGCGGGCGGGTGCCGGTGGCCAGCAGCGTCTCGCGGGCGATCGGGTGCTGGGTGAATTTCGCCATGCAGGCACGGCGCATCAGCTGGTGGTGCGCCGGCCCGCCGGTGGCCACGCGCGCGCCCGCATAGGTGAAGCCGTCGGCGCGCGGCCGGTCCTGCCCGGCGCGCCGCGCCTCCCGGCCGGACAGGCCCGCGATGCGCCGGCGATCGGACTCGGCCTCGCTCTTCAGCCCCTGCCAGAAGCCCTCGACGCTGGCGTATTCGCGCCCGTCCAGCACGAACGGGGTTTCCGCCAGGTTGCTGATCGGCCGCCATTCCGCCGGCCCGTCGAACACCACGTTGATCGGTTCGCGGCAGGCCGCCGCTTGCGGGCCGAGATCGCGGAAGGCGCCGCCATCGGGCGATCCGCCGTCGAACAGCAGCACGCGCCCGGCCATCGCGGCGCGCCAGGCGGCGTAGGCGGCGCGCTCCTCCTCGGTCTCGACCGCGAGGGCGAGCAGGCCTGGCTTGAGGATGACGCGCATGGCGGCCCCCGAAATGGCTGGCCACGATACGCTTTTTCCGCCGGCTTGACTTGGCCCCCGCATGCCTTGGCATTCTGCGCGCCGCAGGAGGAAAGCGTCCGATGGTCGCGAAGCTGTCCCGCCGCGCAGGCCTGGCCCTGGCCATCGCCGCCGCCGCCCGTCCGGCGGGGGCGGAGCCGGCGCGCGTGCGCGTGGCCTCCAAGCTCGACACCGAGGGCGCCCTGCTCGGCACGATGATGCTGCTGATGCTGGCGGCCAACGGCATTCCCACGGCGAGCCATCTGCGGCTGGGCGATACCGGCGCGCTGCGCGCGGCCATCCTGGCCGGCGAGATCGACCTCTATCCCGAATACACCGGCAACGGCGCCTTCTTCTTCCGCATCGCCACCGACCCGGTGTGGAAGAACGCGCGCGACGGCTAC
>CAMFLK010000177.1 GCA_945957135.1 uncultured Rhodospirillales bacterium | reverse complement strand
TGCGCAAGCCGCGGCCCAAGGTGGAGCGCAAACCCCAATCCCGCCCGCGCGACGCCCGCGACACGCCCGGCCCCTACCAGGTGCCCAAGAAGTGGCGCCTGCAAATCCCCAAGCGAAGCTGGAATGGCGGCACCGACGACTGGGAAAAGACGGGATGACCCCTGCCGGTCGTGTCGCCAGCACGCATTTTTCCTTGGGACAAGTTCCCGAGGCGTCGCCGCATGTACAAGCCAAAACGAATAAAAGTTTTTTGGTTCTTTTTTTCAAAAAAGAACCGCTTCCTTCCTCCCCCACCCGCAGCCGGTGCCATGCAGACACCCTCTCCCTTCTCGAATTCTTCCGAAACCCTGCGCGCGCGGCTGAGCCGGATCGCCCGGCGGTGGCGGGCCTATGCGAAGCTGGCGCGGATATTCCTTATCCTGTTGTGCCAGCGCCGGCTGTGGTGGGCGTTGATCAGTGGCGGAAGTGGCGCATACCGGTCAGCACCATCGCGATCCCGGCCTTATCGGCCGCCGCAATCACCTCGTCGTCGCGGATCGAGCCGCCGGGCTGGATCACGGCGGTCGCTCCGGCGGCGATGATGGCTTCCAGCCCGTCGGCGAAGGGGAAGAACGCGTCCGACGCGGCGACGCTGCCCTGGGTGAGAGGGGTGGCGATGCCGGCGGCGCGGGCGGCTTCGGCGGCTTTCCAGGCGGCGATGCGGGCGGAGTCCACCCGGCTCATCTGGCCGGCGCCGATGCCCACGGTGGCGTTGGCGTGAGCGTAGATGATGGCGTTGGATTTCACGTGCTTGCAGACGCGGAAGGCGAACAGCAGGTCGTTCAGTTCGGCCTCGGTGGGCGCGCGCTGGGTCACGACCTTCAGCCCCTCGCGGGTGACGCGGCCGGCGTCGCGGTTCTGGGCGAGGAAGCCGCCGGCCAGGGTGCGGATGGTCAGGCCCGGCGCGGCGGGGTCGGGCAGGCCGCCGGTCAGCAGCAGGCGCAGGTTCTTCTTGCGCGCCAGCGCGGCTTTGGCGGCCTCGGTGGCGTCGGGCGCGACGATCACTTCGGTGAAGATGGCGGCGATGCGCTGGGCGGCCGCTTCGTCCAGCGTGCGGTTGACGGCGACGATGCCGCCGAAGGCGGAGACCGGGTCGCAGCGCAGCGCCGCGTCCCAGGCGGTGGCGAGGTCGGGGCCGCTGGCCACGCCGCAGGGATTGGCGTGTTTGACGATCACCACGGTGGGCTCGGCGAATTCCGCGACGCATTCGAAGGCCGCGTCGGTGTCGTTGAGGTTGTTGTAGGAGAGTTCCTTGCCCTGGGCCTGGGTGGCGGTGGCGACGCCCGGCCGGCTGCCGGTGACGTAGAAGGCCGCCTGCTGATGCGGGTTCTCGCCGTAGCGCAGGGTCTGGCGCAGCTGGCCGGCGAGGGTGAGGCGGGGCGGGAAGGTCTCGTTGCGCTGGCCGGCGAACCAGCCGGCGATGGCCGAATCATAGGCGGCGGTGCGGGCATAGGCGGCGCCGGCCAGGCGGCGGCGGGTGGCGAGCGTGGTGCCGCCATGGGCCGCGAGTTCGGCCAGCACCGTGTCGTATTCCGCCGGCTCGGTGAGCACGGCGACGAAATCGTGGTTCTTGGCCGCGGCGCGGATCAGCGCGGGGCCGCCGATGTCGATATTCTCCACGCTGGTGTCGAAATCGGCGCCGGCGGCGAGGGTGGCCTCGAACGGGTAGAGGTTGACGGCGACCAGGTCGATCGGGGCGATGGCGTGGGTTTCCATCTGGGCCAGGTGCTCGGGCAGGTCGCGCCGGCCGAGGATGCCGCCATGGATCTGCGGCACCAGCGTCTTCACCCGGCCGTCGAGGATTTCCGGGAAGCCGCTGTGGTCCGAGACTTCCTTCACGGGGATGCCCGCCTCGCGCAGCGCCTTGGCCGACCCGCCGGTGGAGAGGATTTCCACCCCCTGCGCGGCCAGGGCGCGGGCGAAGGGGATGAGGCCGGTCTTGTCGGAGACGGAGATCAGCGCGCGGCGGACGGGTGCGATGTCGGTCATGATGGCCCCTGGATTTTGCCGGCGGCTCTAACCCCGGATGCCCAGCAGGTCCAGCGTGCGGGCGACAACCCTGGCCTCGTCATAGAGCGCGAGGGCGCGCTGGCGGCCGGCCTCGCCCATCGCCGCGCGCTGCACCGGGTCGGCGGTGAGGCGGGAGAGGGCGGCGGCCAGGGCGGGTGCGTCGTTCACCGGCACCAGCAGGCCGGTCTCGCCCTCCACCACCTGTTCGCGCGGGCCGCGAATGGCGGTGGCGACGACGGGCAGGCCGGTGAGCATCGCCTCGATGATCGACATCGGCAGCCCCTCGAAATGGCTGGGCAGCACGAAGATGTCGGCGGCGGCGAGCAGGGCCGGGATGTCCTCGCGATAGCCCAGCATGCGCAGCCGGTCGCCGAGGCCGGATTGGGTGAAATGCGCGGTGAGGTCCTCGCCGTGGTCGCTGGCCAGCCGCTCGCCGACCACCCAGAGCTCGGCATCGACCGCGCGCATGGCCTGGAGCAGTTCGGGATAGCCCTTGTGCCGCACGAGGCGGGAGACGATGGCGATCACCACGCGGTTCTCGGGGACGGCGAATTCCGCGCGCAGCCGGGCGCGGGCGGAGGGGTCGGGGTGGAAGCGGGCGGGGTCGCGGCCGTTGCCGATGGGCTGGGCGCGGCGGCTGATGCCCAGGCGCTTGGCGTCCGCCGCCTCCTCGGTGGAGACGGTGAGGTAGATGTCGGTCATCCGCCCGCCGAGCCATTCCAGCACCAGGCTCAGCGCCCGGCGCGGCCATGGGCCGGGCTGGTTGAACAGGAAGCCGTGGCAGGTATAGGCGACCTTGGGCACCCCCGCGATGCGCGCGGCGAGGCGGGCGAGGAAGCCGGAGATGGGCATGTGGGCATGCACGAGGTCGGGCTTCTCCGCCCGCATCAGCGCGATCAGCGCCCGGAGCGCGCGAAACTGCGCGACCGGCGACAGGCCGCGCACCAGCGGCACGGCCACCACGCGAAAGCCTTCGCCGCGCGCCACTTCGAGCAACGGGCCGTCCGCCGACACGCCCACCGCCTCGTGCCCGCGCGCCCGGATGCCGCGCATCAGCGGCAGCAGGAAATGCCGCAGCGAGAAATCGACGTTGGTGATCTCGAGGATTTTCATGCCAGGCGCGCTCACCCGAGCCGCGTGATCGCCCATTTCACCTGCTGCGGCCCGTCCTGGTAGCCGGTCAGCACCACCTGCTCGGCCCGGCGGGGTTCGGCGCCGCCGAGATAGATGCTCTCCTCCAGCGCGATGCGTGCCCCGTCCGCGCGCAGCCGCCAGCCGCTGCCGCCGGGCAGGCGCAGCAGCACGCCCTCGCCATCCTGTTGCAGGCTGGCATCGACCGAGGGGTGCAGGTGGAAGCGCAGCACGTAGGGCTGCGGGCTCGCCGCCTCGATCGCGTCCTCGCCGCGGATGTCCTCGCCGCTGGCGGCCATGTAGAGGCGGCGGCGGTGGATGGCGCCGAACGGCCGGCGCCAGCCGTCATGGCTGGCATCGAGCCAGTAGGCGCCCTGCGATTCCTGGCGCGACACCTCCACATGCTCCGGCCGGCGGCCGAGGCTGTCGGGCTTCAGCTCGGCGGAGTTGGTGTCGGCGATCACCAGGGTGGAATGGGCGGCGGTGGCGCGGCAGGCGTCGCGCCATTGCGGGCCGGCGGCGGGGGCGGCGCCGCAATTGACGATCATGCGGTCGCGCCCCACCGACAGCTCGAAGGACAGGGTGCCGGCATGGCTGAACCGGTCGAGCTTGGCCGGCGGCGGGGGGCCGCAATCCATGATCAGCACGGTGCGGGCGGCCTGCAACCGGTGGAACCCGCCCTCGGCCAGAGCGGGGGGCGCGCGCCCGGCCCGGCCGGCCTGGCTCAGCACCAGATCGACCAGGGCGGCGGTGTCCTCGCGCGTGCCGTTGAACAGGGCGAGCCCGCCATCGCCATGGCGCAGCAGGCGGAGTGCCGGGGCCATGCGCTCGATCGCCGCGGCCAAAGCGGGGGGCGGCTGGGTCTGGCAGGCCTGGATCAGCGCGCGGATTTCGGTGAGGTCCTGGAGCACCGCGAGCAGCTGGGCCGGGCTGCGCTCGCAATGCATGCCGTCGCCCAGAACCTGCCGGCCGATCTCCTGCGGCAGCACGCGCAGCGCGCGGGTGAGGAACATCGGGTGGTCCGGCAGCGCGACGGAGGCGGCGATCAGCCCCTTGATGGCGACCAGGGCGCGGGCGTCCAGCTCCTCGGTCGGCAGGGCGGCGGCGAGGCCACGGGCATCGGCGACCAGCCGGGCCATCAGCCGCTGGCGGAACCCGTCATCGGCGCTGGCGGCGAAGAAATCGTAGTGGCCGAGCCAGGCGGCGATGCGCGCCCCGGCCACGTCCGGCCGTTCGGCCAGCCGGTCGTCGGCGCCGCGGGCGATCCATTCGGCGACCAGCGCCCGGGCCCGCATCCGGGCGGCGTCGGTGCCCAGGGCCCGGAGGTCGCGCAGCCAGGTGAAGCCGTGGGCGGCGGCGGCCAGCATGGCCGAGCCGTTGAGCCGGGCGAAGCCGGCGCCGTCGGCCGATTCGGGCTTCAGCGCGAGGGTGCTGCCCATCAGCTCCAGCTCGCCGCGCAGCAGGTTGGCGCCACGGCCGGGGTCGCCGGGCCAGGGATCGCGCACCGGCTGGGCCGGGGCGTCCGGCACCCGGCTCATGCGCAGGCTGGGCATGCGGGCGAGCCGGCGGCGGGCGTCACGCACCCAGCTGCCGGGATGCGGCCGCTTCATCCCGCGGCGGTCCGGATCGCGGCGATGGCGGCGGCGTAGTCTGGTGCCCCGAACACCGCGGTGCCGGCGACGAAGGTATCGGCCCCGGCGGCGGCGAGGCGGGGGGCGGTGTGGGGGGTGACGCCGCCATCGATCTCGAGCGCGATCGCCCGGCCGGTGGCGTCGATCTTCTTGCGCAGGGCGGCGACCTTGGGCAGCTGGCTGTCGAGGAAGGCCTGGCCGCCGAAGCCGGGGTTCACCGTCATCACCATCACCGTCTCGCACAGGTCGAGCACCCATTCGATGGACTCGACGGGCGTGGACGGGTTCAGCACCACGCCGGGCTTGCAGCCATGGGCGGCGATGGCCTGCAAGGTGCGGTGCAGGTGCGGGCCGGATTCGGGGTGCACCAGGATGCGGTCGGCCCCCGCCTCGGCGAAGGCGGCGATATAGGGATCGACCGGGGCGATCATCAGATGCACGTCGAACACCATGCGGGTGAGCGGGCGCAGCGCCTTGATCAGCGGGGGGCCGAAGGTGATGTTGGGCACGAAATGCCCGTCCATCACGTCGAGATGGAGCCAGTCGGCGCCGGCCTGCTCCACCGCGCGCAGCTCCTCGCCCAGCCGGGCGAAATCGGCGGCGAGCAGGCTGGGGGCGACGATCGGGGCGCGGGCGGGCATCCGGTGGTTCTAGCCACGGGACTCCGCTGCCGACAAGACGGGCTATTCGGTGCGCAAGGCGCGGGCCGCGAAGAACCCGTCCATCCCCCCACGCTCCGGCCACAGCGCCGGGGTGGTGCGCAGCCAGCCCTCCGCCGTGCGGGCTTCGGGCAGGAAGGCGAGTTCCTCCGGCGTGAACGGCGCCGGCGCGAGCTTCAGCCGGGCGAGGGCGGCGGCGAAGCGGGCGGGGCCTTCCTCGGCCTGCAGCGAGCACACCGCATAGACCAGCCGCCCGCCCGGCCGCAGCATGGCGCAGGCGGCGTCGAGCAGCCGGTCCTGCTGGGCGGCGAGGGCGGCGATATCGGCCGGACGCTTGAGATGCGCGACGTCCGGATGGCGGCGGATGGTGCCGGTGGCGCTGCACGGCGCGTCGAGCAGCACGGCGTCGAGCGGCGCCGCCGGTCGCCAGTCGGCCGCGTCGGCCTGGACGATCTCCGCGTCCAGCCGCAACCGCGCGAGGTTCTCGCGCAGCCGGGCGATGCGGTGCGGATTGCTTTCAACCGCCGTGACGATGGCGCCGGCGGCGGCGAGCTGGGCGGTCTTGCCGCCCGGGGCGGCACAGAGATCGGCCACGCGCTCGCCGGGCCGGGCGTCCAGCAGCCGGGACGGCAGGGCGGCGGCGGCGTCCTGCACCCAGAACCGCCCCTCCGCGAACCCCGCCAGCTCCGCGACGCGCGTGCCGGCGGGATAGCGCCAGGAGCCAGTGGGCAGTGCCTCGCCGCCTTCCGGCGCCGCCGCGCCCGGTGCGAGGGTGAGGTCGAGCGGCGCCTCGCCCTGATGCGCCGTGGCGATGGCCCGCGCCTGCCGGCCCCAGGCGGCCCACAGCCAGGGCGGCGTGTCGAGCCGCGGCGAGTCGAGCTCGGCCAGCGCGTCCGTGCTGCCCGCCACCCGCCGCAACACGGCGTTGACCAGCCCGGCGAACGGCGTCAGCCCCTTGGCGCGGGCCAGCGCGACGGCGGTGGCGACGGCGGCATGGGGCGGCGTGTCGAGCAGCAGCAGCCCGGCCGCGCCGATGCGCAGCACCATGCGCACCGGGGGCGGCGGCGCCTTCTTCAGGTAGGGTTCCAGCACCGCGTCCAGCGTGCCCGTCCGCCGCAGCACGGCGGCGGCCAGCCGGTGGGCGGCGGCACGGTCGCGCCCCTCCATCGGCGGCAGCGTGTCCAGCGCCTCCTCCAGCGGCCGGCGCCGGTCGAGCACCGCGACGAGGAGCGCGAACGCCCCCTCGCGGGTCGGGTCAGCGGTCAATGTTTCTCCACGCCCCAGAACACCGGAATGGTGGTCGGCCGCAGCCCCTCGATATTGCTGCGATAGGCGGCGAGGAAGCGGAACTGCCCGGCATTGATGTAGGGCAGCGACTCATAGGCCTGGGCCTGCACCGCATCGACCAGCACATGGCGCTTGGCGGCATCCGATTCCTCGTACCAGGCGCGGCGCAGCCCTTCCAGCTTGTCGTCGCACGGCCAGCCGGCGATGCCGCCGGTGCAGGGGCTGGCGAGGTAGAGATTGGTCAGCGGGCTGCCGGAATCGAGCACATTGGCCACCGTCACGAACAGCGACCAGCCGCCCTGATCGACCGGCTCGCGCTTGTTGCGGCGCTGGGTGAGCGTCGCCCAGTCGGTGGTCTGCACGTCCATGTTGATGCCGGCCTTGCGGAAATTCTCCGCCATCACCAGCGTCACCGCGTTGTTGATCGGCGAGTCCGCGGCGTTGAGGAACACCACCTTCTCGCCCTTGTAGCCGCCCTCGGCCAGCAGCGCCTTCGCCCTGGCGATGTCGATCGCCTTCAGCCCCCGCGCCCCGGCCTGGGATTCCAGCGGCGCCCCGCACAGGAAATAGGCCGGGCAGTACGGCACCTGCTCCGAGGCGCGGATGCCCGCCGCGTCCAGGTTTTCCTGCTGGTTCACCAGATACAGCAGCGCCTGGCGGATATGCGGCTCGTTGAAGGGCGGCTGGGCGGCGTTGGGCCGCAGCCACACCATCGAGCCGACCGGGTTCAGCGCCATGGTGCGGATATTGGCGTTGCGTTCCAGCACCGGAATCAGGTCGCCGGCCGGCTGCTCCACGAAGTCGATCTCGCCCGATTGCAGGGCGGCGGCCTGGGTGGCGGGGTCGGCGATCGAGCGCCATTCCAGCCGGTCGAGCTTCACCACCTTGCCGCCCGCCAGCCCGTCCGGCGGCTCGGGGCGCGGGTTGTAGGCGGGGTTGCGGCGATAGACCGCGACGTCGCCGGCCCGCCATTCCGATTTCTCGAAGATGAACGGGCCGGACCCGGTGGTGTCGGTGATGGCGGTGGTGATCGGCGTCTGCGCCACCCGCTCCGGCATCACGAAGAGCGGGCTGGCGGTGGCGCGGGCCAGCGCATCGGTCACCAGCGCGAAGGGGCGGCTGAGCTTGAGGGTGAAAGTCTTGTCGTCCACCGCGTCCAGGCTGGCGGTGGCGGCCATCAGCGCCTTGCCCACCACGTCGCGCTGCGCCCAGCGGCGGATGGAGGTCACCGCGTCGATGGCGCGCACCTTGCTGCCGTCGTGGAAGGTCAGCCCGTCGCGCAGGGTGAAGCTGTAGCTCATGTTGTCGGACGAGACGGTGAAACGCTCCACCATCTCCGGCTTGGGATCGCCCTTGGAATCCAGCGCGAACAACTGGTCGTAGATGATGAACCCGTGGTTGCGCACGAAGGCGGCGGTGGAGATGAACGGGTCCAGGCTGGCGAGATCGTTGACCAGCACGAAACGCAAGGTGGACGTCTCGGCCCGCGCGCCCGGTGCGGCGAACAGCAGGCCCAGCCCCAACAGGGCGGCGATGCGACGGAATGTCATGGCGATTGTTCCCTGGACGTCGTCTCGTGGCCGGACCATGCACCAAGGCGGCCAGCGCGTCGATTGGGGCAGGCGCGCCGGCACAATGGAGCCGACGCGCGCCACCAATAAATCAACAGGTTCTTGCTTCTTTTTTTCAAAAAAGAAGCGCTTTCTTGCTTCCTTCCTCCCCTCACCCCACGCGGTTGTCGATCAGCTCGGTCACCACCGCGGGGTCCGCCAGGGTCGAGGTATCGCCCAGCCCGTCGGTTTCGTTGGCGGCGATCTTGCGCAGGATGCGGCGCATGATCTTGCCGCTGCGGGTCTTGGGCAGGCCGGGCGCCCATTGGATCGCGTCCGGTGCGGCGATGGGGCCGATTTCCTTGCGCACCCAGGCGACCAGTTCCTTGCGCAGGGCTTCGTCGGGTTCCTCGCCGGCCTTCAGGGTGACGTAGGCGTAGATGCCCTGGCCCTTGATGTCGTGCGGGAATCCGACCACGGCGGCCTCGGCCACCTTCGGGTGGGCGACGAGCGCGCTTTCCACCTCGGCAGTGCCCATGCGGTGGCCGGAGACGTTGATGACGTCGTCAACCCGGCCGGTGATCCAGTAGTAGCCGTCCGCGTCGCGCCGGGCGCCGTCGCCGGTGAAGTAGTATCCCTTGTAGGTGCTGAAATAGGTCTGCACGAAGCGCTCGTGGTCGCCGAACACGGTGCGCATCATGCCGGGCCAGGGCTTGGTGATGACCAGCA
>CAMFLK010000176.1 GCA_945957135.1 uncultured Rhodospirillales bacterium | reverse complement strand
CGAGATAGGAGTCCGTCTCGTGGGCTCGGAGATGTGTATAAGAGACAGGTCCAGCCCGCCGATCGTGTAGGGGCCGAAGCTGGTCAGCACGATGGCGTCGGGCGCCCGCGCCAGGCGCTGCCAGACCGGCGGCGCGATGTCGTGGAACCCGGCGAAATCGCCCTTGCGCGCGCGCATGTCCGCATCCAGCGCCGCATGGTCGGCGAGGCCGGTATCCACCAGCACCGTCGTGCCGCCCGATTCCAGCACGAAGCTGTGGATGCGCAGAGCGACGATGCGGGTGAAATCGCGCTGGAAGAACACTTCCGGCCCCGGCGAGCGCAGGTCGGCGGTGGCATGGGGCGTGATGGTCCAGATCATCGGGCAATCTCCAGCCGGCGGGCGCGGGCAACCCAGTCGGCGATGGCGGCGGGCAGGGGCGTGGGGGTGAAGCCGAGGTCGCGGCGGGCGCGGTCGATGCGGTTGGCGCCGCGCAGATGGCGCGCGTGGTCGAGGCCCGGCGCGAGATCGATCTGCGCCTGGGGCAGCACCGCGCGCACCGCATCGGCGAAATCGGCGCGGGTCAGCAGCACGCCGCCGCTGACGTTGTACACCGGCTCCGGCAGGCGCGGCGCCTCCGCCGCGCGCAGCAGGGCACGGGCGAGATCGACGACATAGGTGAAGTCGCACGGATGCCCGCCGCCCGCCGCCTCGCTCACCGACTGCCCAGCCAGCACCGCAGGCACGAAATACTCGCCCACGCTGTGGCCGGGGCCGAACACGAAGCCGGTGCGGATCGAAGCGGCCGTCACCCCGAAGGTGGCGCGGTAGCTGGCCACCAGCGTCTCGCCCATCAGCTTGGTGGCGTCGTAGAGGCTGACCGGGTCGGGCGGGTCGGTCTCGTCCAGCGGCGCCAGATCGGGCCGGTTGCCGTAGAGCGTGGCGGTGGAGAGATAGACCAGCCGCGCGCCGGTGACCCGGCCCAGTTCCAGCATGCGCGAAGTGCCCATCACGTTGACGCGCGTGGTGCGCTCCGGCCGCGCGCGGGCGGCGATCGGCCCGACCACGGCCGCGAGATGGACGATGGCGTCGAATCCGGCCCAGGCCGCGTCCGTCTCCGATATCTCCAATATGTCCGCCCGGCGGAACGCCGCGCCGGCGGCGAGCGGCGCGAGACCGGCCGGCGGGTCGCGCGGATCGGCCAGCACCACATTATGCCCCGCCGCCACCGCCTGCTCGGCCAGATGCAGCGCCACGAAGCCGGCGCCGCCGGTCACCAGCAACCTCACGGCCCTTCGAGCTCCGTCGTGGTGATCGGCCCGTCGCCGGTGGGGGTGACGAGGTTGACGAAGACCAGCGCCGCCGCCCCGGTGTTGCGCAGTTCGTGCGGCTGGCCCGGCCGCGTCACCAGCGCGTCGCCGGGGCCCACTGGGAATTCCGCCCCGTCCACCACCACCACCCCCTCGCCCTGCACGATCAGCCAGGTCTCGGTCTTGCCGGCATGCACGTGGCGGCCGCAGCGATCGCCCGGCGCCACCTCGTACCAGGAAAAATGCAGCGGCGCGGCGGCCGCGTTGCACAGCCGCGTGGGCAGGCGGCGGGCGCCGCCGTGGAGGATGGTCTCCATCCCGGTCTCCTCCCGTGGAAGATTGATTTTATCACATATCACGCCTATGCAGGCGTCAAGGGGCCATCGCACAAGGCCGCCGGTTGTGGAGAAAACGTCATGCGCATTCGCTGGGTCGTCGCCTGGTTCCTGTTCTTCGGCGGGCTGATCAACTACCTGGACCGCGCCGTGCTGTCGGTCACCGCCCCGCTGATCTCCAAGGAGTTCGGCTTCACCCCCGAACAGCTCGGCTGGATCTTCAGCAGCTTCTTCATCGGCTACATGATCTGCTGCTTCCTCGGCGGCTGGGCGGCGGACCGGTTCGGCGCCAAGCGGGTGATGGGCGCCTCGATGGCCGGATGGTCGGTGTTCTGCGCCATGACGGCGCTCACCGCCGGATTCTGGTCGCTGGTCGGCTACCGCATCCTGTTCGGCATCGGCGAGGGGCCGCTGACCTCCACGCTGAGCAAATCCGTCAACACCTGGTTCCCGCGCGGCGAACGCGCCACCGCCGTGGGCTTCACCAGCGCCGGTCAGCCGCTGGGCGGCGCCTTGGCCGGGCCGCTCGCCGGCTGGCTGGCGCTGACCTACGGCTGGCGCGCGGCCTTCATCGGCGTGGGCATCATCGGGCTGATGTGGACCGCGCTGTGGCTGCTCGCCACCACCGACAAACCCGCCGACCACCCACGCATCACCCAGGACGAACTCGCGGAAATCGCCGCCACCGACCAGCCCAGCGTGGCCGCCGACGACCGCAACGCCCAGCCCCTCGGCTTCTACCTGCGCCAGCCCACCGTGCTGGCCACCGCCATCGCCTTCTTCGGCTTCGCCTATGTGGTGTTCTTCTTCCTCACCTGGTTCCCGAGCTACCTGACCATGGCCCAGCACCTCTCGGTGAAGGACATGAGCATCACCGGCAGCATCCCCTGGCTGACCGGATTCTGCGGCCTGCTCGCCGGCGGCTTCATCTCCGACGCGCTCTACCGCCGCCTCGGCAACGCCCTGCTGGCCCGCAAGCTGGTGCTGGTCACCGGGCTCGGCCTCGCCGCGGTGTTCGTGGCGCTGGCCGGCACCATCACCAGCCTGGTCGGCGCCGTCAGCCTGATGGCCCTCGCCGTGCTGTGCCTGTTCCTGACCGGCAACGCCTACTGGGCCATCCTGCAGGACACCATCCCCCCGAGCCGGGTGGGCGGGGTGGGCGGCTTCGTCGCCATGATCGCCACCTCCGCCGGGGTGATCGGCCCGGCCGCCACCGGCTACCTGGTGCAGGCCAGCGGCGCCTTCACCTCCGCCTTCGTGCTCGCGGGCGGCATCGCCATCCTCGGCGCCCTGCTCGTGGCGATATTGGTGCGGCCGATCCGGGCACCTTTGCCGGTTGTGGGGATGGCGTAGGAAGAAGCAAGCGTCTTCTTTTTCTGAAGAAAAAGAAGCAAAAAGACTTTTATCTGTTTGATTCGTCGCACGGCGAGGATGGAGGGAACGAGGAGCGAAATTGGAGTTCGTACAATGATGCCGACGCACGATTCCAATAGATCAAAATTTTTTGCTTCTTTTTTTCAAAAAAGAAGCGCTTTCCTTCTTCAAGGATACAGCTTCCCACTCTCCCACCCCGTTCCCGTGCGTGTGAACACGGTGCGGTCATGCAGCCGGAACGGCATGTCCTGCCAGAATTCGAACCGCGAAGGGGTCAGGCGGTAGCCGGACCAGTGGGGTGGGCGGGGGATGTCTTCGCCGGGGTGGCGGGCTTCGACGTCGGCGAGGCGTTGTTCCAGGATGGCGCGGTCGGGCAGGGGTTGGGATTGCAGGGAGGCCCAGGCGCCGAGGCGGGAGATGCGGGCGCGGCTGTTGTAGTAGGTGTCGGCTTCGGCGTCGGTCACGTCGGTGATCGTGCCTTCGATGCGGATCTGGCGGTGCAGGGTTTTCCAGAAGAACAGCAGCGCGGCCTGGGGGTTGGCGGTGAGTTCCTGGCCCTTGCGGCTGGTCTTGTTGGTGTAGAAGACGAAGCCCTGCGGGTCCCAGTCCTTCAGCAGCACGATGCGGGCGGAGGGGGCGCCGTCTTTCGTGGCGGTGGCCAGGGTCATGGCGTTGGGGTCGTTGGGTTCGCTGGCGGTGGCATCGGCGAACCAGGCGGCGAATTGGGCGAACGGGTCGGTCATGGTGGTTTCCTTCTCCGCGCCATTCTCCGCCGCGCCCTCTTGCCCGTCCACCCTGGGTCATGCCACCACGGTGTTGCAATTCGATCGACTTGACCGGGGTGACGAGCCATGACCGACGCCGACAGCGCGACCCCACCGGCGACCGGCACGTTGATGGCCGGCAAGCGCGGCCTGGTGATGGGGGTGGCCAACGACCGCTCGCTGGCCTGGGGCATCACCGCCGCCGCCGCCGCCCAGGGCGCGGAGCTGGCCTTCACCTACCAGGGCGAGGCGCTGGAGAAGCGGGTGCGGCCGCTGGCCGAGAGTGTCGGCTCGTCGATCGTGCTGCCCTGCGACGTGGCCGAGGATGCCAGCATGGATTCGGCGTTCGCCGCGCTGGCGGGGCATTGGCCGGAGGGCATCGACTTCCTGGTGCATGCCATCGGCTATGCCGACAAGGCCTATCTGCGCGGCCGCTACGTGGACACGCCGCGGGCGGTGTTCCTGCAGGCGCTGGACATTTCCTGTTTCAGCTTCACCGCGGTGGCCCAGCGCGCGGCGGCGATGATGCGGCCGGGGGGCGCGATGCTGACGCTGAGCTATCTCGGCGCCGAGCGGGTGACGCCGCATTACAACGTGATGGGGGTCGCGAAGGCGGCGCTGGAGGCGTCGGTGCGCTATCTCGCCACCGATCTCGGCGTGCAGAACATCCGGGTGAACGCGATCAGCGCCGGGCCGATCCGCACGCTGGCGGCCTCGGGCATCGGCGATTTCCGCTACATCCTGCGCTGGAACGAGTACAACTCGCCGCTGCGCCGCAACGTGACGATCGAGGAGGTGGGCGGCGCCGGGGTGTATCTGCTGTCCGACCTGGCGCGGGGGGTGACCGGCGAGGTGCATCACGTGGACAGCGGCTACCACGTCGTGGGCATGAAGAACCCGGACGCGCCGGACATCTCCACGGTTGACTGATGTCGCATAACAGCTTCGGCCATCTGTTCCGCGTCACCACCTGGGGCGAGAGCCACGGCCCGGCGATCGGCTGCGTGGTGGATGGCTGCCCGCCGCGCCTGGCGCTGGGCGAGGCGGACATCCAGCCCTGGCTGGATCGGCGGCGGCCCGGCCAGTCGCGCTTCACCACCCAGCGGCAGGAGCCGGACCAGGTCCGCATTCTCTCGGGCGTGTTCGAGGGGCAGACCACGGGCACGCCCATCGCCATGGTGATCGACAATGTGGACCAGCGGTCGAAGGACTATGGCGAGATCGCCCAGCGTTTCCGGCCCGGCCATGCCGACCTGACCTACGAGCTGAAATACGGCATTCGCGACTATCGCGGCGGCGGCCGGTCCTCGGCGCGGGAGACGGCGATGCGGGTGGCGGCCGGCGGGGTGGCGCGGCTGGTGCTGGGTTCGGAGGTTCGCGTTCGCGGCGCCCTGGTGCAGATGGGGCCGCACCGCATCGACCGGGCGCGCTGGGATTGGGCGGCGGTGGAGGCCAACCCGTTCTTCTGCCCCGATCCGGTGGCGGCCGTCGAATGGGAGGCGTATCTGTCGGAGGTGCGCAAGCAGGGCAGTTCCTGCGGCGCGGTGATCGAGCTGGTGGCCGAGGGCGTGCCGCCCGGGCTGGGGGCGCCTGTCTATGCCAAGCTCGATGCCGACATCGCCGCGGCCTTGATGGGCATCAACGCGGTGAAGGGGGTGGAGATCGGCGAGGGGTTCGCCGCCGCCGCCCTGTCCGGCGAGGCCAATGCCGACGAGGTGCGGATGGCGGACGGGATGGTGGATTTCGCCGCCAACCATGCCGGCGGCATTCTCGGCGGCATTTCGACGGGCCAGCCGGTGGTGGCCCGTTTCGCGGTGAAGCCGACCAGTTCCATCCTCACCCCGCGCGCCAGCGTGGACCGGATGGGCCAGGAGGTGGAAGTGACGACCAAGGGCCGCCACGACCCGTGCGTGGGCATCCGCGCCGTGCCGGTGGGCGAGGCCATGCTGGCCTGCGTGCTGGCCGACCACCTGCTGCGCCACCGCGCCCAAAATCCGGACGCACCGGCCTCGGCGCGGCTGCCGCGGAATTGACGTTCCTTCGCTTGTCCGGCTGAAAGCCGGCCCCGCTACTCCGGCCCGGCTACTCCGGGACCATCTCCCCCGAGCCGCCGAACTCCGCCGGAAAATCCTTCAGCTTCGGCAGCCCGTCGCGGATGTGCAGGACGGTCTCGCCGTAGTTCAGATGCACCGTCGGCGCGAAGGGCAGGTCGGGGATGGTGGCGTAGAACACGTCGATCATGTCGAGCGGCGGGTGCCGCGCCATTACGTGGCCACCGCATGCCGTGCAGTATTGGCGGTGGCTCATCTCGGTCTTGGCGAAGGTGGCGAGCTTGTCCGCGCCCTTGGTGACCTCCACCGCCGCGGCCGGCCACAGCGTGAAGGCGTTCACCGGCCCGCCGGACCACGACCGGCAGGATTGGCAATGGCAATAGCCCATGGCGTTCGGCGCGCCGGTGACGCGGATTTCCACCGCGCCGCAAAAACAGGCACCCGTATAGGATCCGCTCATCTTCCTGTGTCCCTCATATTGGTTTGACGCAATCTGACACCGCGACAGCCGCCGGAACAACGCCTTCGCATTGCCGTTGAGTTGCCACGATCCGGGCGATGATTGCATCATGTGACGAAACGGAGACAGGCTCCATGACCGAGGCGGACTATCGGCACAAGCTCGACGAACTCGACCGGTTGCTCAACGATCCGGACGTGCCGATGGAGCCTGGCCGGGTGTGGTCGCTGCTCGCCGAGGTCTCCGCCCATGACGCGCCCGCCCTGTTCCAGGCACCGGAGGCCACCCGCCCCCACTGACCGGCCCGCCGCGAACCGCCCGCACTGACGAATCCCCGACAGGGTGTTGTGCCGCCGCCACGACCGGCAAGTTTCACGGCTTCGCCGCTGGAACGCCCGCCCCGACCGTTTCATATGAACGGAGCGCAATGAAGGGGCACCCCCATGCCGGTCATCACCGCATCCACGCGACGGATCGCTCTCGTTTCCTCCATCCTCGCCGGCCTGGCCTCTCCCGCCTGGGCGCAGTTCGCCAACGTCAACCCGGTCGCCGTCAGCCCGCCGCCCGCCCCGTTCACCTCCATCCCCTCGCAGACGCCGGGGCCGGGCTCGATCACCGTGCGGCTGAACGCCCGCGTCAACGTCTATTTCTACACTGGCGCCGATAGCGGGCGGAACACCACCGTCACCCCCAGCGGCAGCAACGGGCAGAGCAACACCAAGCTCGCCGGCTACGGCATGGGCAGCTACGCCCGGCTCTATCCGGGCTTCGACGGCGTGGCCGGCAACGGGCTGAAATACGGCGCCGCGCTGGAAATCCGGCAGGACCAGGCCTCCCCGCCCGGCGGCGGCATCAACGGCAGCGTTTCCGCCTCCAACCGCAGCCGCGGCGCCCTCTATTTCCGCCGCGAGATGGCCTATGTCGGTGCCGACAATTACGGCTTCGTGCGCTACGGCGCGACCGACCAGCCAACGGCGCTGTTCGCCACCGGCCTGTTCGAGAATGTCAGCGACAACGGCTGGAACGGCGACGTGCTGAACTTCTTCACCAGCAACACGCAGCTCACCTGGCCCTTTCCCGATGTCGGCGCGCTGTACACCACCGAAAAGGTGGTCTATCTCTCGCCGCGCTGGCAGGGCTTCGATTTCGGCGTGTCGTTCGAGCCAAATACCGGCACGGTAAACGGCGGGCCGGGCAACTGCCCCTACAATTACACCTCCAGCACCGGGCTGACCGGGCCGCTCAACCAGGGCAACGGCACGGGCTGCGACGCCGCGAGCGCCACCTCCTCGGGCGACATCACCCGCCGGCGCAACACGGTGGACGGGGCGCTGCGCTATCGCGGCGCCTTCGGCCCCGTGGGCGTGGTGGTGACGGCCGGCGGCATGCTCAGCGGCAGCGTCGCCGACAACGCCACCCCCGCCCGCCAGCCCTATAACGGGCTGAGCGTGTTCGACAGCGGCATGCAGCTCACCTATGGCGGCCTGGCGGTGGGCGGACATATCACCACGGGCGAATCGAATGGCCAGTTCAACCTGCAGCAGAAGGGGCAGATCAACTCCTTCGCCTGGCTGGTCGGCGGGTCCTACGCCATCGGCCCGATCGTGTTCGGCGGGTCGTACTACAATTTCAGCAGCGCCGGCTCGAAGACCTTTAGCTCAGCCCCGACGGTGGGCAACCGGCGGGAACAGGGCGTCTATATAGGTGGCACCTACAGCTTCGCGCCCGGCATGAACGTGTTCCTCACCTATCTCTACGGCACGCGCTCACAAGGCGGCATCGACCTGCTGTCCGGCGCCGCCTCCAGCGCGACGAGCCGGGTGGTGACGCACAACAACGTGCAGGCGCAGGGCTTCGGCATCGGCACGCAGTTCCGCTGGTAGAAGCGGGCGAAGAAGGCGGGCTGCGCCTTCTTCGCCGCCATCAGCCATAGGCCCGCCAGAAGAAGATCGCGGTGATCGCCGAGGTCGCGGCCAGCGTGCCCCAGCGCACGATCTCGGCCGGCAGCACGCGGCCGAGCCGGGCGCCGAGCGTGCCGCCGACCAGCCCGCCCGCCAGCATCGCCACGGTCTGCGCCCACCACACCGCGCCGGCCAGCACGAACACCAGCACGGCGATGGAATTGGCGGCACTCACCATGGCCGTGCGCGGGCCGTTGATGCGCTTGATGTCGGCCTCGCCGAGCACGCACCAGGTGGCCATCATCATCAGCCCCACCGCGCCGCCGAAATACCCGCCATACACGCCGAGGGCGAACTGGGCGGCGAGCACCGTGGCCGGCCGCGGGGTGGCGCCGCCGCGCATCGTCTCGCCGATGCGCCGGCCGAAGGCCAGGCCGAGCGTGGCCGCCAGCAGCAGCCAGGGCAGGATCAGCGTGAAGGCGGCGCCGGGCGTGGCGATCAGCAGCACGCTGCCGGCCAGCCCGCCCAGCAGGGTGACCGCCAGCATGTGCCGCAGCCGAATGCCGCACACCGCGGTGGTGGCGATGCCGCCCTTGTAATAGGTCCAGGCGCTGGCCACCCCGCCGGGATAGAGCGCCACGGTGGAGGAGGCGTTGGCCTGCACCGGCGGTACCCCCGCCGCGATCAGCGCCGGCAGGGTGACGAACGACCCGCCGCCGGCCAGCCCGTTCATCGCGGCCCCCAGCAGGCCGGCGGCGAACAGCAGGGCGAGCGAGGCCAGCATGGCTCGAGGGGAAAGCCCCCTACGCCACCAGCGGCGCCCGCTCCGCCGCGTTGCGCGCCCAGGCGGACGCGGCATCCTCGTCAAACAGCTCGGTGAGCTTCTTCATCATCGTGCCGCCCAGCTCCTCGGCATCCACGATGGTCACGGCGCGGCGGTAGTAGCGGGTCACGTCATGGC
>CAMFLK010000175.1 GCA_945957135.1 uncultured Rhodospirillales bacterium | reverse complement strand
GGCCTGGGCCTGGCCGAGTTCCTGCGGCGTGGCGGCGCCGCGGCTGGCGGCGGCGGCGGTGCGGGCGGCGACGGCCTGGGCCTCGGCCAGGGCGGCTTCCGCCTGGCGGATTTCGCCGGTGGCTTCGGCGGAGGTGCGGGCGAGCACCACGCGGGCCTGCTGCACGTCGTCGTTCATGCGCAGCAGCACGTCGCCGCGCCGCACCCTGGCACCCTCGCGCACCGCGATCTCCTCCACCGTGCCGTCGATGAGCGGGGCGAGGTCGGCGACATGGACGGGGCGCACGGCGCCGCGCACCTCCTCGGCGCGCGCCGTCGCGGGCAAGGCCAGAAGAAGCAGGAAAGCGAGGCGGATCATGTCGCCAGCCTGCGTTGCATCACCTTCTCTCCCCAGGCAAGCAGCCGCGCCACCAGCGTTTCGGGCGGCAGGGGCAGCCGCACCTCCACCACCGTGCCCTGCGGCAGGTGGCGCGCCTCGCCGGGCACGGCGAGCTTGACGATATAGATTCGCTCCGCCGCGCGCACGCCCCGCGCGTCGGCGCGGTCGGTGGGCAGCGCGCCGCCGCCGGGCTGGCCGAGGGCGGGGGAGGGCAGTTCGGCCCGCGCCTCCGGCCGCCCGCCGCGCCAGATGGCGTCGAAGGCGAGGTCCGGCCGGTCGCGCGGGCGGGCACGCACGGTCTCGTCGCGGCGCAGGGCCTCCACGGCCAGCGGGCCCTGTTGCTGGTCCAGCGCCACGTCCAGCTCGGCGCCGCTGTCGGGCACCAGCAGGCCGAGCGGGTGGGGGTCGTCGCGCCGCACCCAGGACTCGGACAGGGCGCGGGCGCGCACCGGGTCCCACAGCCCGGCGATGGGGGCGGTGACGCGCCAGGCGGCGACTTCGGTGCCCATGGTGCGCTGCTGGTCGCGGATCGCGTCCTGGCGGCTGAGCAGCGGGCCGAGCTTCTCCGGCTCGCGCGCCGCCGCCTCGCGCGCGCGGATGTCGCCGGCGCGCAAATCCATGTCGAGCTGCGTTTGCAGCAGCAGCTTCTCGTTGTTGCGCAGCGTGATCAGCGGCGTGCCGGCGGCGACCTCGCCGGGGGGTGCCACCTGCACCAGCTGCCCGTCGGCCGGGGCGAAGACGAAGGCGATGCGGCTGCGCTGCACCACCCCTTGCGCCACGATGGAATGGGGCAGCGGCACCAGCAGGGCGGCCAGCGCCAGCCCGGCGACGGCGAGGCCGGCCAGCGCCAGCCGGCCGCGATGGCGCACGCCGCCGCGGCGCAGCCAGGTGAAGGCGGCGGCGAGCGGCTGGCCGACCATCAGCGACAGCGCGGTCATGCCGGTGATCACCCCCAGCCCCCAATGCAGATGCGCCGCCGCCCAGAACGCGGCGAGGAACACGGTGGTGCGGTAGGCCAGCGAGGCGAGGTTCCAGCCGATCATCCAGCCCGAACCGGGCGGCACCGTGTCCGCGCCGCCGAACAGCCGGCGCATCATCGCCCGCGTCGCCGCGCGCGCCCGTCCCTGGAGGTTGGCGATGCCCAGTACGTCGCTGGCGATGTAGTAGCCGTCGAGCCGGGTGAGCGGGTTGAGGTTGAACAGCACGGTGGAGACGCCGGAGATCAGCATCAGCCGCAGCGGCCAGTCGCCCAGCGCGCCGTCGCGCGTCCAGGCCCAGGCCAGCACCGCCAGCGCGGTGATCCAGGTCTCCACATACACCCCACCCAACCCGACCACGGCGCGGCGGCGGCGCGAGGTGAGCGACCAGGCGGCGGTGACGTCGGTATAGAGCGTGGGCAGGCCGAACATCAGCGCGCCGCCGAAGCGGAACACCCGCAGCGACAGCCCCTCCGCCCGGCCCATGCGCAGCGCCGCGACGGCGTGGCCGGTCTCGTGCAGCAGCTTCACGCCCAGGAACAGCACCGCGCCGAACAGCACGTCATAGGCGTCGAAATTGAAGATGGCGGCGAGGTCGCGATGCAGGCGCGCGCTCTCGCCGACCAGCGACAGCAGGGCGGCGGCGAGCAGGGCGAGGAAGCAGGCGAGGCCGGCGCGGGTGAACAGCGGGCCGAGCACCGGGGCGAGCAGGCGCACCAGCGGGCCGAGATCGCCCAGCGGCAGGCGCAGGAACAGCAGCCCGCCCATCGCCCGCCAGGCGAGCGGCCGCCAGGCGACGGGCTGCGCGGCGGAAGGGCGGCGGGGCGGCGGCGCGCCGGGAACGGTCAGCAGCCCCGCCCCGATCATGCCCGACAAGGCCGCGAGCACGGCGCGCTGGTCCGTGGGCATGGCCATGCTGGCGCTGACCTGGGCGATCGCGTCCCGCACCGTCCGCCGCCCGTCCAGCCGCGTGAGCACGGAGGCGACGGCCGGGTCGGCGCGGAAGAAGCGGGCGGCGAGCGGGTTCTGGAGCAGGTGGGTGGGCTGGCCATCGAGCAGCACCCGCCGCACCCACAACCCGGCGGCGACGCGGGGGCGGGCGTCGAGGAGGGTGGTGAGGCGGTCGCTCATTGGGGGGAAAGAAGGAAGGAAGGGTGTTCTTTTTTGAAAAAAAGAACCAAAAATCTTTTATGCTTTAAGGTTTTTCTTACAGAATACTCTAATTCGTCATGGCCGGGCTTGACCCGGCCATCCCGCCGCGACCCCTTGTCGCGGCAGCCGTGAGGCACCGCCGGCGGCTGGGAGCGAAGCGAATGGCCGGCGGCTGGATTTATATCGTGACGAACCGGCCAAACGGGACGCTTTACACCGGCGTGACGTCCAACATTGCGCGGCGCGCCTACGAGCACAGGGAAGGGCTGGTGCCGGGCTTTACGAAGCAGCACGACCTCAGACGGCTGGTGTTCGTGGAATTTCACGACCACATCACCGACGCCATCCAGCGGGAGTCCAATGTGAAACACTGGCCCCGTGCCTGGAAGATTCGGCTGATCCTGGAGGTCAACCCGGGATGGGCGGATCTGTACGAAATCATCAACCGCTGACGGCGCCTCACCGCGTGGATGGCCGGGTCAAGCCCGTCCATGACGATAATGCAACGGATCGGGAGGTGGCAGCCTGTGGATTCGTCTGTCCTTTTTTCAAAAAAGAACATGCTTGCTTAATACACGAACGCCACCTGCCGCGCGCCGGGCCCGCCGCACATGCCCACGGCGCCGCCGTTCAGGCCGCGCGAGGGGTCGGTCACCGTCAGCAGGCAGGTGAATTGCATGCCGCCGTCCTGGCCCATCGTGCCGCTCCAGTCGCCGGGGGCGTCGCCGGCCTGTTGCAGGGCGCCGGGCAGGCGGGTGCCGTCGGCCAGCACCAGCGTGGCGCCGGTGGGCGAGGCGTGGGGGTCGTCGATCTCCAGCGTGGCCGCGCGGCGGTTGGCGGTGGGCGTGAGCGATTCGCTGCCCTGGAGCGTGACCGGGCCGCGCGCGCAGCCGGCGGCCAGCAGGGCGAGCAGCAGCAGGGCGCGGGTCATCGGCGGGCTCCCGGTTGGGCCGGGGGCGGGGGTGGGGGTGGGGCGGCGCCGTTCTCGCGGCGCAGCACGTAGGCCGGGCCGCCCGCGGCGTCCTGCACATGGGCCACGCCGATCCGCTCCACCTTCATCAGCCCGCCGGAGGCGCGCTGGAGATTGACGAAGGCGACGGTGGTGGTCGATTCCGCCTCGGCCAGCCGTTCCTCGGCGTATTGCAGCCGGTCCTGCGCGTCCAGCAGCCGGTCGAGCAGGATGGCGCCGCCGCCCTCGGGGCCGGAGAGGTTCTGCCGCCAGCGCTCGCTGGTGATGCGCACATCCGTCTGCGCCGCCTGCACGGCGGTGATGCGCGCGGAACGGTCGCGGAAGGCGACGCGGTATTCGTTCAGCGCCACCTCCACCTCCAGCACGATGGTGGACAGGGTGGCGAGGCCCTGGTTCTCCGTCTGGCGGGTTTCCAGCTGGCGCTGCTGGAGCCGGGCACTGGCGTCGTTGGGGCCGAGCGGCACTTCCACGCGCAGGCCGAACACGCCGCCGGGGCGGGCCACGCCGTCGAAGGAATTGTCGAAGGAGGAGCCGTAGCGCGACAGGCCGAAGGACCGGCCGCCGACATTGCCCTCCATCACCAGGTCGAGCTGCGGCAGGTTCTCGTTGCGGGCCACGCCCTCGCGCACCATCGCGCTCTGCTGGAGGGCGAAGATCTGCTGCATCTCCGGCCGATCGTTCACCACCGTCTGCATCAGCGGCGCGAGGTTGGTGGGGTCGTACTGGTCGAGCGGCGGATCGACGGGGATGATCTCGCCCACGTTCTCCTTGTCGAAGCGCGGGTCGTTGACCAGGGCGCGCAGTTTCAGCTCGGCGTTGCGGATGGCGGTGCGGGCGCGGATGAGGTCGGCCTCGCGCAGCGCCAGCGCGGCCTGGGCGCGGCCGATCTGCGCCTCGTCGGTATCCAGCCCCTGGCGGCCGTTGATGGTGCCGGCGAGGTCGCGGGTCTGCGCCACCAGCCGCGTCTTCTGCGCGTAGATCACGCGGGCGAGCGAAAGGGTCCAGTAGGAGCGGGCGATCTCCATCAGCTGATTGTCCACCTGGCGGCGGAACTCGGCATTGGCGGCCAGCGCGTCGAGCCGCGCCACCTCGTGCAGGCTGCGGCCGTATTCCATGCCGCCGCGCCGCAGCAGCGGCTGCACGATGCTGATGAAGGTGCGCGAAGTGGTCTGGTTGCCGGGGAGATAGTCGATCGAGTTGGTGTTGAGGCTGATGAAGCGCTGGCCGACGGTGATCTCGGTGCCCGGCAGCGCGGTCTGGCGCAACCCCACCTCGAAGGTGCGCTGGCGCTGGATCAGCCGTTCGGAGCCGCGCGTCTGCGCGACGGAGGTGGTGGGGTCGTTGGTGTTGGCGATGCGCCCCTCGGCATAGGCGCGGGTGGTGTAGCGGCCATCCACCTCGGCCACCCCCTGGTCGCGGATGGCCGGCACGTCGGCGAACACGCGGATCTGGCGGGAGTTGAGGATGCCGCTGTCATAGAAGAAGGCGAGCGAGGCGGGCAGGGTGCGGCCGGGCTCGCCCTCCATGGTCTTGCGCGTCTCCGTCCGCCACCAGGGGCGGAAGCTGTTTACCCGCGAGAGTTCCGTGGCGGACGGGCCGGGCACCACGGAGTTGCGGCGGGAAATCTTCTGCAGCTCGGCATCCAGCAGGGCGCGGAAGCGGGCGGAGCCGGTCACCGTGCGGGCAAGGCCCGTGCCCAGCGGGTCGGCACCCACCATCTGCGCCTGGGCGATGACGGGCAGGCTCAGCAGGCAGGCGGACAAGCCGGCGGCGATCCATCTCAACGCAGCGTTCCTCCAGGCAGGGCGGAGGAGAGGTATTCCGCCATGAACTTGTTCCATCCCAGGCCGATCAGGTCGGTGTCGCCGGCGAGCGCGTGCGCCATGTCCGTCGCCTCCTCCAGCATCGCCGCGGCGCCCGTGGCGAAGAACCCGCCGGGGCTGCCGGCGGCGTAGGTGACGCGGGTGTTCTCGCCGATGGCGGACATGACGGAGGACGGCGTGGTCCAGACGATGGCGTTGACCGGCAAATGCGGCAGCAGGTCCGGCTCCGGCGCCTGGCTGGCCCAGGCGCGCGGCAGGCGCTCCGGCACCAGGTCGGCGAACAAGCGCGTGCCGGCGAAGTAGTCGTCGGTGGTCGGCAGGTCGGGGGTGGGGCGCGGGACGGGCTGGAAGCGGGCGAGCCAGTTGCCGCCGGCATCGGCCAGCGCCGACTGGTAGCCGAGGATGCGGCCCGAGGAATCCTGCAAGGCCACCACCACCGTGCTGGCGGGGCTGGCCGTGCCGGTGAGCATGGTGGGCGCCGCGGGCTCGTAGTGCGGGAAGCTGAACCCGTAGCCCTGGCCGGCGGGGACCGCGGCGCCAGGCGTGGGGCCGATGGCGATGGGATCGACCCCCGCCGTGGCGTCCGGCGTGATGCCGGTGCCGAAATCCACCCGCGCGCGGTTGATCAGCGCCACGCCGGGGGTGAAGGCGGCCTCCGGCATCACCACCGCGCGCACCTCGATGACGATGCGGTCGCCATCGTTGACGACGTTGTCGCCATGATTGACCACGGCGCCGCCGAAGTTGAACACGAGGTGGCCGGCGCCGTCATAGACGCCGCCATCGCCGACATGCAGCGCCGTGTTGCCGATCGACCCGCCGATGGAGAGCACGCGCGAGGACAGGTACTGCATCGCCCCGCCGGCCACCGGCAGGTCGTCCATCACCACCACCGAGGACGTGCCTTCGCCGAGCGTGACGGTGAGGTGGTAGGTGACGACGTCGGTGGGCAGCACGTCGGGATAGGCCGGGTTGTACTGGGCCGAGCCGATGACGGAATAGGTCGTGTCGTACACCACCTTGGCGACGGTCGGCTGGAAGGTGGCGAGCACCGAGGCGCTGGCCTGGTCGGCGTCCGCCCGCCCGTAGCCGCCGGGCGCGCTGTCCCAGCCGAGGGTCGCGGTGTTGGGCACGACCTGCTGGTCGCGCACGCTGTCCGCCAGATGCGCCTGGTAGGTGACGACCACTGGCAATTCGCCGAGCCGGTAGATGGGCAGGGTGATCCGCACCCCGCCATCGACGACCGAGACCGTGCCCTCGGTGGTGGTGATGGAGGCGGGGTCGAGCACCAGCCCGGGATTGAGCGGGTCGGACAGCACGACGTCGTAGGCGGGCGAGGTGGCCGAGGGGAGCTGGGTGATGGTGAGCCGGTAGGTGAACACGTCGCCGGCATTGCCGCTGGTGTGATCGACGGTCTTGGACACGGTCAGCGCCGGTTCCACCACTTCGGCCGAGGCCTGGTCGTGCAGCGTGATCTCGCCGCCGATGCCGGTGCTGACCAGGGTCGCGGTGTTGGTCAGCTCGGTGCCCGCGACATTGCCCGGCACGTTGGCGACGCGGCCGACGATCTGGAAGACGATCTCGTCCTTGGCGTTCACCTCGCCGTCCGGCGTGTTGTAGATGCGGCCGAAATCGAACACGATCGTGTCCACCCGCCCGTCGCCGTCGCTGTCGATCAGCTGCGGCTGCACGGCGGGGGCGGCGATGTTGGCGCCGATGCTCACCACCTGGGCCGAGACCAGATCGACGATGCCGGCGCCGGACGGCAGCAAATCCGTCACCTTCAGCGTGGACGGGCCGTCCGGCACGAAGGCGTTCAGCGTGTAGGTGACGGTCTCGCCCACCGCGAGGTCGGGCAGCAGCGGGTTGAACTCGTTGTGCCCGGTGTCCGGCAGGCTGGTGTCCGTGATGCGCTTGAACAGGGCCGGCACGGCCAGCGTGGCGGTGGTGCTGTCGGTCGCGTCCTGGGTGCCGGCATCGGGCTGGCGGATGCCGTCGATCGCGGCGGTGCTGGCGTTCGCCGTGGCGGTGTTGACGTAGGTGATCTCCGGCTCGTCCGGCGCCACCGTCACCCTGTAGGTGATGGTCGCGGTCTCGCCGGGCAGCAGCACGGGGATGCGCACGCGCACATCCACGTCGCCGGCGGTGTCGCCCTGCTCCACCATGCCGGAGCTGGTGGTGACGCTGCCGGGGATCAGCACCAGCCCCTCGCCGATGCCGCCGAGCAGCGTGCCGTCGGAGACCAGGATGTCGTAGGCCGGGCCGGTGCCCTGGGTGTTGCCCACCACCACGGTGTAGGTGATCGTGTCGCCCGCCTGCACCACCGGCTGGCCGTTCACCGGCGGGCGCTCCGTGCCCGCGAGGGTGGTGACCTCGGTGATGGTCTTGTCCAGCGTCAGGTCGGGCAGCACCACCTCGGCCTGCGCCGTCGCGTCGTTGCTGCCGTCGCGCCCGCCGATCGTGTAGTTGAGCGTGGCGAGATTGGTCAGCAGCGTGCCCGGCGCGTTGGCCGGCAGATCGACCACGCTGCTGGTGATGTCGATGACGATCTGGTCCGCGGCGGTGCTGGCATGGTCGCGCAGATTGGTGGCCGCGCCGAGGGCGATGGTGATCTGGTCGAGAATGCCGTCGGCATTGTGCGCGTCGGCGAAGGTGATCACCGGCGCGCCCGAGAGGGTGATGTTCGACCCGATGGAAACGATATTGGCGGTGAGCGCCCGCATCACCCCGGTGTTCCAGGGCAGGTCGTCGATCAGCGTGAGCAGCTGGTTGGCCACTTCCGGCAGGGTGAGGGTGATGCGCCAGGTGGCGACCTCGCCCACCGCGAGATCGGTGATGGAGGGGTTGAACTGGCCGGTGCCGGTCTCCGGCAGCGAGGTGGCGATCAGCGCCTTGGTGATGGCCGGCGGCAGGGCGATGGTGGCGGTGGCCTGGTTGCTGCCGTCCAGCTCGCCCGGCGTGTCGCCCGGCGCGCTGTCCCAGTTCAGCGTCGCGGTGTTGTCGATCGTCGTGGCATCCGGCGCCACCACCGTCACCTGGAAGGAGATCACCGCCGTCTCGCCCAGCAGCAGGCGGGGCAGCGCAATGCTCACGGTGGTGTCGCCATTGGCGTTGCCGGTGGTGACGGTGCCGGTCACGCCGTTGATGGTGACGCTGCCGGCCACCAGCGTGAGATGCGAATCCGCCAGCAGGTCGGCGAGCGTGATGTCGTAGGCCGCGGAGGTGGAGGTGGCGTCGTGCGAGACGGTGACGGTGTAGGTGGTGGTCTCGCCGGTGTGCACCAGCTCCGGGCTGGGCGTCTTCACCACGTCGAGCACCGGCGTCACCACATGCACCGGCGCGGAGACATCCGGGGTGTTCGCCGTGCCGGTGTTGTCGCCGATGTCGTAGGTGGTGTGGGCCTGGTTCGCGAGCACCGCGCCAGGCGTGGCCGCGGCCTGCAGCCGCCCGACCACTTCCAGCACGATCTGGTCGCGCCCATCGACCACGTTGTCGCCGTGGTTGACGACGTTGTCGCCGAAATTGAACGTCACCGTCTGGCCGCTGATCGTGCCGGCGCCGGTGAGATAGCCGCTGATATTGGCCCCGATGGAGATCACGCTGGCCAGGATCGGCGTGATGTTGGCCGGCAGCAGGTCGGTGACCAGCACCATCTGCGTGCCCTCGCCCAGCGTGGCCACCAGCCGGTAGGTGATGGTCTCGCCCGGCGCCACGTCCGGCATGCCCAGCGACCCGTTCTCCGACGTGTCGGGATTGGAGGTCGCGGTGATCGTCTTGGTCAGCTCCGGGGTGAACGCCACATCGACATTCGCCGTGCTGGTCAGCGGCGTGAATTCGCGCTGATCCGGATCGTCGCCCGGCAGGCTGTCAT
>CAMFLK010000174.1 GCA_945957135.1 uncultured Rhodospirillales bacterium | reverse complement strand
GTGATGCTGGGGATGATCGTCGCCCAGAAATTGCGCAGGAACAGGAAGATCACCATCACCACCAGGGCGATGGACAGGATCAGCGTGAACTGCACGTCCTCCACCGAGGCGCGGATGGTCTGGGTGCGGTCCATCACCTCCATCACCTTCACCGAGGGCGGGATGGCGGCCATCAGGCTGGGCAGGCGGGCCTTGATGAGGTCCACCGTCTCGATGATGTTGGCGTCCGGCTGCTTGAAGATGATGAGCTGCACGCCGAGCTTGCCGTTCTGGTAGCCGGCCACCAGCCGGTTGTCGGCGTCGTCGATCGCCTGACCGATGTCGCGCACGCGGATGGGGGCACCATTGCGGTAGGCGATCACCAGGTTGTTGTATTCCGAGGCCTTGGTGAGCTGGTCGTTGGCATAGATGGTGAAGGTGCGCCGCTCGCCGTCCACGGTGCCCTTGGGGCTGTTGACGGTGGCGGTGGTCAGTGCCGCGCGGGCGTCTTCCAGCGTCAGCCCGGTGGCGGCGAGGCGGGCGGGGTCGATCTGCACGCGCACCGCGCGCTTGCGCTCGCCGCCGAGGAACACCTGGGCCACGCCGGGGATCTGCGAGATCTGCTGGGCCAGGATGTTGTCCGCCGCGTCGTCCACCGCGATGATCGGCAGCTCGTCGGACTGCACCGCCAGGATCAGGATCGGCGCGTCCGAGGGGTTCACCTTGTAGTACGTGGGCGGGCTGGGCAGGTTGCGCGGCAGCTGGCCGGTGGCGGCCTGGATTTGCGCCTGGATGTCGCCGGCCGCGGAATCGATGTTGCGGCTGAGGTCGAACTGGATGGTGATCGAGCTCTGGCCGAGCACGCTGACCGAGGTCATCTGCGCGATGCCCGGGATTTGCGAGAACTGGCGTTCCAGCGGCTGGGCGACGGAGGTGGCCATGGTTTCCGGGCTGGCGCCGGGGAACTTGGCGTTCACCTGGATGGTGGGGAAATCGACGCGGGGCAGGGGGGCGACGGGCAGCAGCGGGTAGGCGGCGATGCCGACCAGCAGGATCGCCGCCATCAGCAGCGAGGTGCCGATCGGCCGGCGGATGAAGGGCGTCGAGATGCTCATGCGCCGGCTGGTCCCAGGGATGCGCCGCGATGGGCCCGATGGTCCGGCCGGCGGGTCAATGTTTCATGAAAATCCACCGGCCGCCCCTTCATGAACTGGCCTTGGCGGGCGCCACCGCGACGCGGGCGCCGTTTTGAAGCCGGGACTGGCCGTTGGTCACCACCATCGCCCCTTCCTCGAGCCCCTTTTCCACCACCGCGACCTTGCCATCGTCCTGTCCGATCGTGACCGGGGTGAAGGCCACCGTCGAGTCCGGCTTCACCAGATAGACGAACAGCCCGTTGGGCCCGCGCTGCACCGCCACGGAGGGCACGGTGAGCGCCCCCTTGTCCACGGTGATTTCCAGCACCGCGTTGATGAACTGGCCCGGCCACAGCTTGCTGGCCGCGTTGGGGAAGATCGCCTTGAGCTTGATGGTGCCGGTGCCGGGGTCGATGGAATTGTCCACCGTCAGCAGCTCGCCGCGGTCGAGCTGTACCTTGTCGTCGCCGGTATAGGCCATCACCGGCAGCTTGCCGCGGGCCATCGCCGCCTGGATGCGCGGCAGCTCGTGCTGGGGCAGGGAGAAGGTGACGGCGATGGGACGGATCTGGCTGATGGTCACGATACCAACGCCCGCCGCGTCCGCCGCCCGCACCACGTTGCCCGGGTCGATCAGCCGGAAGCCCAGCCGCCCGTCGAAGGGGGCGGTGATGCGGGTGTAGTCCACGTTCACCTGGGCGGCGGCGATGGAAGCCTCGTCGCCCTTGATCTGCGCCTCGAGCTGGGCGACCAGCGTGGCCCGCGTGTCGAGCACCGACTGGGCGATGGCCTGGTTGGTCACCAGCTGGCGGCCGCGGGCGAGGTCCTGCCGCGCATTGGCGAGCTGGGCCTCGTCGGAGGAGCGCTTGGCCATGGCCTGGTCGAGCACGGCCTGGTAGGGGCGGGGGTCGATCTGCGCCAGCAGGTCGCCGCGCTTCACCTCCTGCCCGTCCTGGAAGAACACCTGGTCCAGCGTGCCGTCCACCCGGGCGCGGATCAGCGCGGTCTGGAAGGGCTGCACGGCGCCGATGTTGCGCAGCAGGATGGGCACGTCCTGGCGCTTCACGGGGGCGGCGGAGACCGGCACGCCCTGGCTCGCGGCGGGTGGGCTCGCGGCGGGTGGGCTGGCAGCGGGCGGGCTGGCGGCGGGGGATTGCGGCGCGGTCTGGGCCTGGGCGGCCGGCGCCAGCAGCGCGACCGCGAGAAGCCCGCACGGCACAAGAAGGCGGGATGGGAAACGGGACATGGGGTCCTTGCCGTCAAGTTTCGCAGTCACGCGCCAGCCGAACCCTTGCGCCGCCGGACGGCCGTACCGGCCGGGGAGGCCGGCGCGGGACCACATGGCGGAGAAAAGCCCGGATCGCCGCCGTGCACGTCACCGGCACGTTACAATGCGATCCGGCTTCCATCGCATATCAGCCCTGCCACCCGCAACACTCTTTCGGCGTCGGAAGGGCTCCGGCGCGACCGCCAGCTTTATGCGCCCGCACATGGCCCGCCGGTGGGCGGAACATGTCCGGCCGTTCATGCGCCGCTTGCCGTGGCTGGCGCGCCGGCCCAATTTCGCGGGATGCAGCCCAGCGCGCCGTCGGACCATGCGGAAATAAGGGAGGAGGTGCGCAAGCTATGCGCGCGCTTCCCGGGCGAATATTGGCGGCGGCTCGATGCCGCCCGCGCCTATCCGGCGGAATTCGTCGCGGCGCTGACCGAGTCCGGCTATCTCGCCGTGCTGATCCCCGAGGCGTTCGGCGGCGCCGGGCTGGGCCTGTCGGCCGCGGCGGCGATCCTGGAGACCATCCACGCCAATGGCTGCAACGGGGCGGCCTGCCACGCCCAGATGTACATCATGGGCACCATCCTGCGGCACGGCTCGGCGGCCCAGCAGGCGGAATACCTGCCGGGGATCGCCGCCGGCACCCTGCGGCTTCAGGCCTTCGGCGTGACGGAGCCGACCAGCGGCACCGACACCACGGCGCTGCGCACCTTCGCCCGGCGCGACGGCGACGACTACGTGGTGAACGGCCAGAAGATCTGGACCAGCCGCGCCGAGCATTCCGACCTGATGCTGCTGCTGGCCCGCACCACGCCGCGCGAGCAGGTGGCGCGGCGCACCGAGGGGCTTTCCACCTTCCTGGTGGACATGCGCGCGGCGGCGGGGCGCGGCCTGACCATCCGGCCGATCCGCACCATGATGAACCACAACAGCTGCGAGGTGTTCTTCGACGACCTGCGCATCCCCGCCGCCAGCCTGATCGGCGCCGAGGGCAGCGGCTTCCGCGCCGTTCTCGACGGCATGAACGCCGAGCGGCTGCTGATCGCGGCCGAGTGCATCGGCGACGCGCGCTGGTTCCTCGACAAGGCCACCGCCTATGCCAACAGCCGCCAGGTGTTCGGCCGGCCGATCGGGCAGAACCAGGGCGTGCAGTTCCCGATCGCCCGCGCCTATGCCCAGATGCGCGCGGCCGATCTGATGGTGCGCGAGGGGCTGGCGAAATACGAGGCGGGCGCGCCATGCGGGCCGGAGGCCAATATGGCCAAGATGCTCGCCGCCGAGGCGAGCTGGGCCGCCGCCGAGGCCTGCGTGCAGACCCATGGCGGCTTCGGCTTCGCCGAGGAATACGACGTGGAGCGCAAGTTTCGCGAGACGCGGCTGTACCAGGTGGCGCCGATCAGCACCAATCTCGTGCTGTCCTACCTGGCGGAGCATGTGCTGGGGCTGCCCAGAAGCTATTAGCCGCGCAAGAGCGCCGCCACCGCCGCCGCGATCGCTTGCCCCGTCGCCGCCTCGTAGAAGGTGAAGGCGGGCGAGGGATTGGCCTCGAAGCAATACCATTCGCCCGCCGGGGTCAGCCGCAGGTCGATACCGGCGACGGACAGGCCGAGGGCGCGCGCGAGGGCACGGCAGCGATCCGCGACGGGCGCGGGCACGCGGCTGGCGTGGATGTCGGCGTTCCGGCCCTCGCCATAGCGGTAGTCGTCGGCCTCCGAGACGATCTCGGCCGCGAACACCGCCTCGCCCACCACATGCACCCTGTAGTCGCGGCCGGGAATGCGGCGTTGGAACTGGGTGGGGCACCAGGCCACGTCGTCCAGCCGCGCGAGATCCGCCGGTTGCAGGCGCGTCACGATGCTGCGCACCGCGCTGGTCGATTTGTACACCACCGCGCCGTGGCGGTCGGCGAAATCCCGCACCAGCGCGGCATCCGTGGTGACCAGCGTGTCCGGCACCGCGAAGCCGTGCGCGGCGATCAGGGCGGACTGGTAGGGCTTGGAGCCGTTGGTGGCCATGGCGGCGAGCGGGTTGACGACGCGCGCGGGCGTGACCTCCAGGAACCCGGCCAATGCCGCGTCCAGCCGGTCGGCATGCGCGGCCAGCGCCGGGTCCTCAGCGGCACCGGGCGCGGCCAGCCGTGCGGAATGGTTGCGCAGATACACGGCGGAGATCGCGGCGAGGTCACACGCGTCGTCGCCGCAGCGCAGGCGGTCCGCCACGATGGCGGTCTCGCGCGCCCGCGCGGGGTCGAGCAGGAACGTCTCCGCATCGAGGCTCGCCAGGGCGGCGCGCACGGCGGCCAGCGGCCCGTCGGTCGGGGCGCCCCACAGCAGGATCATGCGGCGAACAAGTCCAACACCGCGCGCCCCGCCCCCGCCGCGGCGAGATCGATCCAGGGATCGGCGCGCAGCACCCGGCCGCGCGCATCGAAGGCCACCGTGAGCAGCGTGGCGCCGGCGGCGCGGGCGAGCGCCCGGGCCGGCGGGTGGTCCGTGCCCAGGCAGCGATCGCCGACCACGCTCACCAGCGCGCCGTCCGGTTCGGGCGAGGGGGCAACGCCATAGGTGACGTCCGCGCGGGCGGGGGAGGCATCGAGGCCGAGGCGCGCGGCTTCCCGCCGCCATTTCGCGTCGGTCCAGGCCGGGCCGCAGAGGCATTGCGGCGTGGGCCGGTTGATCACCGGCACGGCGGTGGCGGCCAGCAGCGCGAGCAGGAAGGCGGTCATTTCCGCCGCGACATAGACGCGGTCCTCGGCAACGACGTGCGGCAGATCGGCCGGCGTGACCTCGGCGAGGCGCGGCATCACCCCGCGCGCTACCGCCAGCCGCATTCGCCGGCCGTCCACGCAGAACGTCGCGGCGGCGGGCTCGTCCGGCCGGAAGGTCCAGCCGGGCTGCGACAGCGCGCGGGGGGTGACGAGCACGACCTCCTCGGCGCCATGCTCCGCGGCGAAGGCGGCGGCGGACTCATCGCCCGCATGCGCGAGAACCAGGAGCACCTAAGGCGTGACGTTCGGGCGCTGGCTGGCCTGGATGAACGCGCGGGCGGTGCCGGTGGTGCTGGCCACTGGCGCGGTGTCGGTCAGCACCGCCTGGCGCAGGACTTCCCGCTCCTTCACCGCCTCCTTGCTGATCAGCTTCTCGACCTCCTTGTCCTTCTCCTTCTCCTTCTCCTTGTCCTTGGTCTTGAGCCGCACATGCGCGATCGCCGTGCCCGTCTTGCTGGGGTCGGCCACCGAGGCGGCGACGATGTGGAAATCGCCGATCGCGGTGCCGGCGGTGAACAGGCCGGAGGGATCGATGCCCGCGCCGGCTTCCTTCACGCTCCACGTCACGCCGGCCTTGGCCCCCAGGCCGAGGCCGGAAATCGTCGCGGAGAATTGCTGGCTGTGGCCGGTGAAGATCGTGACCTCCGCCGGCGAGACCGCCACCTGCACCAGCTGCACCGTGGCCTGGGCGGTGAGGGTGGTATTGCCCGCCTTGGCCGTGATCACCGCCGCCAGCGTGTTGGTGGGAACCGTGCTGGTGACTGCGAAATTGGCGCTCGTGGCGCCCGCCGGCACCACCACGCTGGCGGGCACCACGAGATTGGCCAGGCTCGAGGTGAGCGTGACGGTGAGCCCGCCGGCCGGCGCGGGATGGTCGAGCGTCAGCGTGCCGGTGGCCGATCCGCCGGCATTGATCACCGCCGGCGCGAGGGCGACGGCGATCAGCGTGGCCGGCGGCAGCTGGAGCTGGAGATAGAACCAGCTGTCGAAATTGCTCGCGCGGCGCCCCTCGCCGGAGGGCAGCACGAGATCGATGCGTGGCGAGCCATCCGCGCGGAACCCGTCCTGGCCCAGGGCGCGGCCGTCGAGATAAACCCGGCTCGGCCCCTGCGTGGTGTAGATCGCGCCGCCTTCCAGGTGCACGCGCATGCGCACCCGCTGCACCTGCTCGGTGACCAGGAAGGCGGTGAGATTCGCGAAATCCGTTCCCGGCTTCCACAGCAGCGTGTTCGCGGCGGGAAAGCTGAGCGCGTTGGCGAGCGGCATGTCGAGCGTGACGAGGGCCGCGGCATCGGCGGCGGCGTTGAAGGATTTGAAGGGGACCGGCGTCTCCATCGTCACCTTCATCACCACGCCGGCTGCGTCTCCCGGCGGAGGGGTGAGAGGGCCGTCGAAGAAGATCTGCAATCCGCTGGCCTGGAGTTGCGCCTGGGCCACCACGTCGTCATGCACCCAGCTGATGCCGGTGACGTGCAGGGCCGGCGGCACCTCGGCGAGCGGGCTGAACAGCCGGCGGCAGTCCTGGATGCTGAGCAGGCCGTTGGCCAGCGTGGCGATGCCCAGCCGGGCGAAGCGATGCGCATCGCCCCGCGGCGGCTGCGGCGTGGTGAACGGCCAGTCGAGCTGCGCGGTCACGGTGCGCGCGGCGAAGGTCCAGCAATCGCCGGTCCGGTAGGTACCGGCTTCGAACTTCACCTGCACGCCGCCTTCCAGCGCGATCCAGCCATCCGCCGTGGTTGCCGTGCCCACCGCCGCCGGCGCCGCGTCCCAGCGGCGCAGCTTGGGGTGCAGCGACGGGTCAACCACGTTGGGGGCTGCGGTCAGCGCGATGGTGCGCGACGCCTCCACCACATGATCGATGGTCAGGATCTGCCCGGGCTGGCCGGAGAGTTCCGTGGAATCATCGATGAGTTCCACGGTCTGGCCGTTGCTGAAGCCGAGCGTCTCGTCGCGGCCGAGATCGTGCACGGTCAGCAGTTGGCCGTTGAACGCCTCCACCGCCGTCACCACGGCGCCGTTGTCGCGCGACCATTTGAAGGTCGCCGTGCCGGCCGGGCCGCCCTGATGGATTTCCACGCGGTAGAGTTGGTTTTCCAGAAGCTGGTAGCCGGCGGAGGGGGGCAGCAGGCAGGGATTGCCGGTATCGGCACTCGGCTGGGCGCGGGCGCTGAGCAGCCCCGTGCCGGGAGCGATCAGCGCGCTCCACTCCGGAAACGCGTCGCCGCAGGACACCCCACCGGCATTGGCGGGATTCACCGGCAGCGCCTTCACCTGCCACACCGTCTTGCTGCGCAGCGCGGTGTCCGCGCCGCCGAGCGCCACTTCGCGGATGTCCGGATCGTCCAGCGCCGTCAACCCGCGACGCCAGGCTTCGATATAGAGAATCGCGACGGTGGTTCCCGCCGCCTGCAACTGGTCGGTGATGGCGGGCGGGTGCGGCAGGTCGGGCTGCAACGCGTAGTCCAGCGCGATTTCGTTCTCGCAGAGATATCCGCCCACGTAGAAGCGGCCGGCGCCGATGGCGAGGGACTTGCCGTCGCCGGTGGAGATCAGGAAGCCGGCATTGTGCACCGGCGCGCCGGACTCGCCCACCACGTCGCGCGATTCCGTCTCGGCCCGGTGGCGGGTGATGGCCTGCTGCTCGTTCCAGTCGGCATCGAGCTGCACGCGGCCCTGCTGCATCAGGACCCCGGCATAGTGCTTCCGGGAATCGAAGGTCTCGCGGCTGAAGTCGCCTTTCATGGCGCACTCCTTTCCCGGCTCATGTGACGGTGACCAAGGCGGCGTCGAGGCCGAAGCGCAGGTATTCGCGCAATCGCAGGCGGAGATTGGCCTCGCGCTGCGGCTGCGACAGGCTCTGGAAGACGCCCATCTCCGCCCCGTCTTCCGCGCCCGTGCGGATGGTGCAGGGCGTGCGGGCGTCGAACTGGCCATAGCCGGGATCGCCGAACCGCATGGAGGTGAACACGGGCTGGGTGACATGCGGATCGGCTGCCGGCGCGGGTTGGCAGCGATAGGGGCGCGGCACGCGCGAGCCCGGTGGGATGTAGGAGAAGCGGGCGCAGCCGGTGGACCGCGAGTCCGCCCAGACCGGTGCGGCCCAACTGTCGGCGGCGGCCAGCGATGCAAAACAGATGGCGTTGGAGACCATCGGCAGCCGCGTCGCATGCAGCTTGCCGATCACGGTGCTGGCGGTGAGGGTCAGCGGTGCGCCGGCACCCGCCCCGTCCAGCCCGGCATAGGCCACCCCGTCCGGCCGCCCGGCATCGACGATGCTGTTGCTGATCGTCACCGTGGCACCCGGTGCGACGCGGATGCCGCCGAGGATGCAATGGTCGATCTCCACATCGATTCCCGCCTCGATCACCAACGATGGCGCATCTGGTTGCGCGGCACTCCCATCCGCGTTGCGGGCGATGCCGGGCGTGAGGGTGCAGTGGCGCAGCGTGAGGCGGGCGAGGCCGTTTTCGCCGGCGGCCACATGCACGCGCCCGCCAGCGATCCACAGCCCGTTGAGCGTGACCTGGCTGCCCGCCGCGCCGCTGATGGCGATGTCGCCACCGGCCGCGAGGAAGGACGTCATCTGGTCCGCCGCCCGCAATTCCAGCAGGGCGCCCGCGCGTGTCAGCGTGATGGCGGGGGTTTCCGGATAGCGTCCGTTGTCGGAAATCTCCACCGTGCCGCCCGTAGCGGTGGCGTTGAGTGCCGCCTGCACCGTCGCCTGCGGGGAGGGCACTGTGGTGACCGGCCGCAGATTTTCGAAGCTCGCCAGCCGGTCGTAGTCGCCGCCGCCGAGATCGGCGGAAACGCCGTAATGGTAGCTGACCACGGGCGGTGCGGCCGGCGGGGCGCCAAAGGCGATCCGCCCCAGCACCGGGTCGATCGCCACGCGGCCGGGCGGCGGCACATGCGCCCAGCCCGCGCCGGAATCGGCAAGATTGCAGATGGAAACGGCATCGACGGGCACGCCCTGGATCGCCAGGCTCTTGCCGGTGCCGTACTGGGTGGCGAGCGTGCGGGCCAAAGCCAGGCGGGGCAGTGGCTGGCCGACGCTCTCCGGCGTCGAGGCGGCGAAAAGCTGGAGCGGCGCGCCGTGCGGGCTGAACAGGAACCGCTGCGCATCGAGCGCGTG
>CAMFLK010000173.1 GCA_945957135.1 uncultured Rhodospirillales bacterium | reverse complement strand
AGCTGCGCCGCATGGGCATCCGCACGGTGATGATCACCGGCGACAATCCGCTGACCGCCGCGGCGATCGCCGCCGAGGCGGGGGTGGACGACTTCCTGGCCCAGGCCACGCCGGAGACCAAGCTGAAGCTGATCCGCGACGAGCAGGCCCAGGGCAAGCTGGTGGCGATGTGCGGCGACGGCACCAACGACGCGCCCGCCCTGGCCCAGGCCGATGTCGGCGTGGCCATGAACACCGGCACCATGGCCGCGCGCGAGGCGGGCAACATGGTCGATCTGGACAGCGATCCGACGAAGCTGATCGAGATCGTCGGCATCGGCAAGCAGCTGCTGATGACGCGCGGCGCGCTGACCACCTTCTCCATCGCCAACGACGTGGCGAAGTACTTCGCCATGATCCCGGCGATGTTCCTCGCCTTCTATCCGCAGTTGCAAGCGCTGAACGTGATGGGCCTGCACAGCCCGCAAAGCGCCATTCTCTCGGCGATCATCTTCAACGCGCTGATCATCGTGGCGCTGATCCCGCTGGCGCTGCGCGGTGTGGCCTACAGGCCGATCGGCGCCGCGGGAATCCTGCGACGCAACCTGCTGATCTACGGGCTGGGCGGAATCGTCGTGCCCTTCGTCGGCATCAAGGCGATCGACCTGATCGTCACCACCCTGCATCTGGCCTGAAGGACCGTTCCATGCAGCACATCCGCCCCGCCATCGTGATGATGGTGCTGATGACCGCCCTCACCGGCCTGGCCTATCCGCTGGCAATGACGGGGGTGGCGCAGCTGGTATTCCCCCGCCAGGCGAATGGCAGCCTGGTCGAGCGCGACGGCCACCCCATCGGCTCCACGCTGATCGGCCAGAACTTCACCTCCGCGCGCTATTTCCACCCTCGCCCCTCCGCCACCACCGAGCCCGACCCCGCGGATGCCAGCAAGACCGTCGCCGCGCCCTATGCGGCGGACAATTCCGCGGGCTCCAATCTCGGGCCGACCGCGAAGCCGCTGATCGACCGGGTGACCGCCAGCGCCGCCGATCTCGCCCGCGAGAATCCCGGCCAACCCATTCCCGCCGATCTGGTCACCACCTCCGCGAGCGGGCTGGACCCCGACCTCACGCCCGCCGGCGCGTTGTTCCAGGTGCCCCGCGTGGCCAAGGCGAACGGCCTGCCCGAAGCCGATGTGCGGGCGCTGGTGGAGCGGCACATCGTCCCCCGCCTGCTCGGCGTCCTCGGTGAGCCGCATGTCAACGTGCTCGCGCTGAACCTCGCGCTGGATGCGCTGCGCAAATAGGCGCACAACGCGCGACAGGGCCGCCGGAGCGGATCGGTGAGTGACAGAAGGCCATCGGCGGACGCGCTGCTGGAAACGATGCAGCCGCCATCGCGTGGGCGGCTCCGGATATTTCTCGGCGCCGCGCCAGGCGTGGGCAAGACGTACGAGATGCTGAGCGCGGCGCAGGCGCGGCGCCGCGACGGTATCGACGTGGTGGCCGGCGTGGTGGAGACGCACGGGCGGCGCGAAACGGAGGCCCTGCTGGAAGGGCTCGAAATCCTGCCCCGGGCGCGCATTGCCTATCGCGGCCAGGTGCTGGAGGAAATGGATCTCGACGCCATCCTGCGCCGCCGGCCGCAGCTGGCGCTGGTGGACGAGCTGGCCCATAGCAACGCGCCGGGCAGCCGGCACCCGAAGCGCTACATGGACGTGCAGGAACTGCTTGCCGCCGGGATCGACGTCTTCACCACGCTCAACGTCCAGCACATCGAAAGCCTCAACGACGTGGTGGCAAGGATCACCCGCATCCGCGTGCGCGAGACGGTGCCGGATTCGCTTTTCGACAGCGCCGACGACATCGAGCTGATCGACCTCACGCCCGAGGACCTCGTGCAGCGGCTGAACGATGGCAAGGTGTATGTGCCGCACCAGGCGCAGCGGGCCGTGCGCCACTACTTCTCCGCCGGCAACCTCACCGCGCTGCGTGAGCTCGCGTTGCGGCAGGCGGCGCGGCGGGTGGATGACCAGATGGTGCGCTACATGAAGGCGCACGCCATCGCCGGCCCGTGGGCGGCCGGAGAACGCGTGCTGGCCTGCATTGGCGGCGGGCCGGAGGGCACGGAGGTGGTGCGCCACGCCAAGCGCATGGCCGACAATCTGAAGGCGCCGTGGACGGCGGTTCATGTGGAGACCACGCGCCGGCTGCACATGAGCGATCGCGAGATCGACCGGGTGGCCGAGGCGCTGCGCCTCGCGGAGCAGCTTGGCGGCCAGTCCATTACCCTGCCCGGCCAGGACGTGGCCGAAACCATCGCCGACCACGCCAAGGTGAACAATTTCGCCCATATCGTGCTGGCGCAACCGAAGCAGGCGGGATGGTGGCACCTGCCCCGCCGGCCGTTGGCCCAGGCGGTGATCGACAAATCCGAAGGTGCCAGCGTGCATGTTCTGGGCCGGGCCGGCACGCAGGAGCACGCCGCGCATTCCGCCTGGAAATTCTCGGCGGGGCGGGAGGAGCTGCGCGGCTATCTCGGCGGTTCCGCCCTCGTTGCCGTGGCGCTCGGCCTGTCGCTGCTGCTGCGCCAGTTCCTCAGCGTCACCAGCGTGGCGCTCACCTTCCTCACCTTCGTGCTCGCCGCCGCGATGGCCTTCGGCCTGGGTCCCGCGCTGTTCGCCAGCCTGCTCGGGGTCCTCGCCTACAATTTCTTCTTTCTCGCGCCGCTCTACACGCTGACCATCGACGATCCGGAGAACGTGGTCGCGCTGTTCTTCTTCGCCGTCGCCGCCGTGGTGGCGAGCAACCTCACCGCCCGGGTGCGCGCCCAGGCCGTGGTCGCCCGGCAGCGCGCGAAAGTCACCGATGAGCTCTATCAGTTCAGCCGCAAGCTCGCGGGCGCCGCGGATATCGACGATCTGCTCTGGGCCGCCGTGCACCAGATCGCGCTGATGCTGCGCGTCAACGCGGTGATCCTGCTGCCGGAGGGCGGCAGCGTGGCCGTGCGGGCAGGGTTCCCGCCGGAGGACCGGCTGGATGCCGCGGATATCGCGGCGGCCAGCTGGTGCTGGGAGAAGAACCACGTCGCCGGTCGCGGGTCGGACACGCTGCCCGGCGCGAAGCGGCTGTTCGTTCCGATGCAGACCGGGCGCGGCGCGGTGGGGGTGATCGGCATCGATCGCGATGCGCCGGGCATTCTTCTCACACCCGATCAGTTCCGCCTGCTGCGTGCCCTGGCCGATCAGACCGCCGTGGCGATCGAGCGGGTCAACCTCGTGCGCGATATCGACCAGGCGCGGCTGCTGGCGGAGACCGACCGGCTGCGCGCGGCGCTGCTGACCTCGATCTCCCACGATCTGCGCACGCCGCTGGCTTCCATCCTCGGCTCGGCCACCAGCCTCGCGTTGCAGAGCGAGGTGCAGGAGACGCCGTCCCGCACCGAGCTGATCCGCACCATCCAGGACGAGGCGGAGCGGCTGAATCGCTTCATCCGCAACCTGCTCGACATGACGCGGCTGGAATCCGGTCCGCTGAAGCTGCGCACCGCGCCTGTGGAATTGGCGGACGTGGTGGCCAGCGCGCTGCGCCGCGCGGACACCATCCTCAAGGCGCATGTCGTGGACCTCTCCCTGCCCACCGACCTGCCGCTGATCCGCGTGGATGACGTGCTGTTCGAGCAGGTGCTGTTCAACCTGCTGGACAATGCCGCGAAATACGCACCCGCGGGCTCGCGCATCGCGATTGCCGCGGAGGTGCGCGGCGGGTTCGTATGCCTGCGCATGTCCGACGAAGGGCCGGGCATTCCGCCCGCCGATCTCGAACGCGTGTTCGACAAGTTCCACCGCGCCGGCGGCACGGACGGACGGCCCGCCGGCACAGGGCTGGGGCTGACCATATGCCGCGGCTTCATGGAGGCGATGCATGGCAGCCTGGTGGCCGCGAACCGGACGGATCGAAAAGGCGCCGTGTTTACCTTGATGATTCCCCTCGTCGCCGGCGATCCGGCATGAGCGCGGGTGCGGCGCCCATGCGCATCCTCACCGTGGACGACGAACCGGCCATCCTGCGTTTCCTGCGGGCGGGGCTGGGAAGTCAGGGTTACGCCGTGGTGGAAGCGGCCACCGGGCAGGCCGCGCTGGAGGCCGTGCGGCAGAACCGCGCCGATCTGGTCGTGCTCGATCTCGGCCTGCCGGACATGGATGGGCTGGAGGTGATACGCCGCATCCGCGAGGCGGGACTGGCGCTGCCGATCATCGTTCTCTCCAGCCGCGACGACGAGGCGGCCAAGGTGCAGGCACTCGATCTCGGTGCCGACGACTACGTCACCAAGCCCTTCGGCATCCAGGAGCTGCTCGCGCGGATCCGGGCGGCCCAGCGGCACCGCTTGCAGGAGCAGGGTGAAAAGCCGCTGTTCCGCACGGGCGATCTCGTCATGGACCTGGTGCGCCGGATCGTGACCGTGCGGGGCGTGGAGGTGAAATTCACGCCAAGGGAATACGACCTGCTGCGCCTGCTCGTCGCCCATGCCGGAAAGGTGCTGACCCACACGATGATCCTGCGCGAGGTCTGGGGACCGAACACCGACGTGCAATATCTCCGCATCTACATCCGGGCGCTGCGCCAGAAGATCGAGCCGAACATGGAAAAGCCGGAATACATCGTCACCGAGACCGGGGTGGGCTATCGCTTCAGGGCGCCCGATTGATGCGCCTCATCGATCTGCTCAACCTGGACCATCTGCATTTTGATCTGCGGGCATCGGACAAGGCGCAGGTCCTCCACCAGCTGGCACGGCATGCCGCGACGGAACTGGGACTGGAGGAAAACATCATCTTCCAGGAATTGTCCCGCCGCGAAGCGCTGGGGTCCACGGGTGTCGGAAAAGGCTTCGCGCTTCCCCATGCCAGGATCGCCGGCCTGCCACATCCGTTCGTCCTGTTGGCGCGGCTGTCCCGCCCCATTGCATTCGATGCGGTGGATGGACGCCCCGTCGATCTGCTGGCACTGCTGCTGACGCCGCCCGGCGCCGATAGCGAGCACCTGGCGCGGCTGGCCGCCATTTCCCGGCCGCTGCGCGATGAGACCGTTCTGCAACGCCTGCGCACGGCGCGGAACGTGGCACAGGCGCATGAAATCCTCAGCGGAATTGCGGGGGATTCGTGATCGGCGTCAGGAGGCGCGCCGCCGTTTCGCCGCTGCCGGCTTGCGGCGGGCCGGCTTGTTCCCCGCCAGGCTCTGCTTCAGCGCGGCCATGAGATCGACCACGTTGGACCGGTATTCCTCTTCCGCGGCCGCCGTCAGCTTCTCGCCCTTCAGCTTGGCCGCGATCAGCGCGCGCAGGCGCGTTTCGTAGCGGTCCTCGATCTCCGCCGGATCGTAGCGCCCCTGTTGGCGATCGATCAGCTGCACCGCGAGCTTCACCATCTCCTTGTCCGGCCGCATGCCGTGCAGGGGTTTGGCGAAGCGGGCGAAATCGTTCAGGTCACGCGCCTCATGCAGCGTGTGCGCCACCAGCAGATCGTCCATCGGCAGAAACGCCACCTGCCGTTCGCGCCGCGCGATCACCACGCGCGACAGCGCGGCCACCTCGCGTTCGGAAATCGCCGCCCACAGCACGCGGTACACGTCCTCCCCTGCCTCGCCATCGGGGGCAAGATAGTAGCTGGCGTCGAACCAGATCGGGTCGATCGAGGCCGCGGGCACGAAACGCTCCACGCGCAGGGTGGACGAGCTTTCCACCCGCGCCGCCTCGAAATCCTCGTCGGTCAGGGTGAGCCAGGCGCCCTTGCGATACTCGTAGCCACGCACCAGGTCCTTGCGTTCCAGCTCGGCGCCGGTCTCGCTGTCCTGCACCACCGTGCGGATGCGGTTGCCGGTGCGGGGGTTGAGCAGGTTGAAATGCAGCGAGCCGGCTTCATGATGGGCGCTGTAGAGCGCCACCGGGCAGGATACCAAGGCCAGGCGCAACTGCCCGCGCCAGACCGGCCGCAATTCCCCGTCCGCCATCGCCGCCCCTTTCCGAAAACCAGCAAACGGCGGGACAGGCCAGGCGTTCCGCAACCATCGCGCCCTTGCGCCGTTCAGACCGGGTCAATGGAGAGCCGACGATGGAAAACGAGCAGACCGTTCCTCCGGAACCCACCCAGCCCGGCGTCACCGAGGCGATCGGCGAATTCGGCGCCTGCGCCGCGGATATCGGCCGGCAGCTGAATGCGGCGGCGAGCGAGCTGCGCGATCTGGTGCGCGGCCAGCCGCTGGCCATGAGCGTCATCATGATCGGGCTTGGCTACATCATCGGCCGCATGTCGGGCGGCCTGCGCCGGCTCGGCCGCTATGAATAGCGCTCAGCCGAGATAGCCCAGCAGGACATTCCGGTCCGCCGGGTTCGCCACCTTCCAATTGCGCACCACATCCCTGAACGCCTCGGGATGGATGGTGCAGGCGGTGCTGGTGCCGGCGGAGAAATACCGCACGCATTCCATCATCACGCTGTCGAAGCGCAGGGCCTCGGCCATCAGGAACAGCAGCAGCACGATCGCCTGGCAGAAGCGCGGATCCGGCGCGCCGCCGTAGCTGGCGAGCTGGTTGAGCAGTTCCTCCGGCCGCATGTTGATGGACGGCAGCAGCCCAAGCTGCGTGTAGCTGCCGGTCAGCCCCATGTCTCGCACGGGGGCGCCGGGCAGGGCGGGCAGCGGCTTGTCCTTCTCCTTGAAGGCCCACCAGCCGCCGCTCGGCGGGGCACGGAAGCCGAGCACATAGGTGCTGCGCCGGTCCATCGCGACCTGGATCAGCGGGGCATTGATGGGGGCGGCCACCTCGATCACCGCGATCCCCGCGCGATCGCCCGCGATGTCACTCCGCAGCTTGGCCAGGGTGGAGGCGTAGAAATAGGTGCTGAGCTGCACATGCAGCCGCTGGTCGTCGGGCAGCCGGAGAAGGGCGATGGCTCCGCTCATGCGCCATCCTACCGCGGTCGGGAGGCCTTTGGCGCCTTCTCACGCCGATGTGCGCGCGATCAGCGCAGGCGGGGGTAGCCCGGCCGCGCCAAGGGAGGCGCCAGCCGCCCGCCCGATACCGGCAGCGCCCGCCCCAGGGGCGAGACCGCCGGCGCCTGCACCCGCCGCACATATTCGCCCATGCAGGTGGACAGGGCGAACAGGTACCAGAACATCGGCTGCATCGAGACACCGATGAAGGCGCCGCAGGCCATCACGGTCAGCAGCCCGCATTGCAGCGCGGCGGCGAGTTCCTTGCACCACAGCAGGTCTGGATTGCCGCGCGTGCGCCGGACCACCCACTGATAGACCCACAGGCAGCGGCACGCGATGAGAAGGAACAGGAACAATCCGGGCCAGCCCTGCTCGCCCAGCAATTCGAAATAGGAGCTGTGGGCGGCGCGCCCGACCTGCACCTCCACCTTGCCGTCACCGTCCATGTCGTCCTCGATGCGGCTGGTGGAATGGACGTAGAAGCCGCCGCCGAGCGGGTGCTGCGCCGCGTAATCCAGTGTCCAGCGCCACATGAGGATGCGGGTATAGGCGGAATTCTCCTGGCGATATGTCTCGATGGTGGACATCCGTTCCGTCCAGGCACCGGACGCGACATACAGCACGAGCGCCGCGCAGCCGGCCATGACGGTGCCCAGCAGAACCTTGTGGCGGGACCGCATCCACACCATCGCGCCCATCACCACGAAGCCCACCATGGCCGTGCGCGCGACGGTGCCCACGGCGGTGGCCACGCTGATCATGATCATGCCGAGCAGGAACGGGCCGCGCAGCTTCCATCGGGGAATCAGGATCGAATGGGTGCGCAGATACAGGAACAGCGGGATGAACATGATGCTGACCGTGGCCAGCCCGCTGCTTTCGGACAGGCCGACATTGTGGCCCAGCAGGCCCACATCCATGCCGTAGCGCCCGCCGCCCAGCACCGCCTTGGCGCCCACCGGCAGCATGTGAAGCAGCGCCGCGCCGATGAAGGTCAGGATCAGCGCCTCGATCTGCACGCGGGTGCGGAACAGGTAGGGGATGAAGACGGAGAACAGGATCGTCTTGAACGCCCAGTCCCATTTCACCCAGGCGACGCTCGGCGCGGCCGCCCAGGTGGTGGTCAGGGTCACCCACACCGCCAGGGTCAGCGACAGCACGGCGGTGAGGGTGATGCGCGGCGGGAAGCGGCGGTCGAACAGCGCGTAGCCGCCGATGGCCGCCACCCCCATGATCATCGCCACGGGCACCGCGCCCAGTATGCCCGGCGCCACCAGCTGCGGCAGGAACGTGTCCACCCAGATATAGCCGAGGCCGAAGATGAACGGCGCCGTCATCCCCATGCCGAGATAGGCGAGATAGACGCCGAGAACGTAGAGGTTGCGCATCGGTCAGCGCCGCCCCGGCCGCGGCGCGGGGCGGCGCGCGGCTGGTTCCTCGCTCCCCCTGTCGAAGCTGGCCTCGGCCGCCGGGTCGAACCACGGGCGGGTGCGATCCAGCCGCCAGGCGCGCACCGCCACGAACAGGACGGCGAGGGTGCTGCACAGAATGGTGAGGATGTCGATCATCGCGGCCCCTCCTCCCGGGTGCATTCATACACGAGATGTTTCATGACCGCACCATCGTTCCCACCCGCCGCGCCCGGCACCAGCGCAGCAGCGGCTTCTCCACCAGCCGGGAATACACCACCCCGCCGATCACCGCGGCCACCACGATCGCCGGGAAGGCCAGTTCCAGCGGAATGGGCACGTGGTGGCGGCGCAGCACGCGGATCGCCTCGATGCAGATCATCAGCGCCACGGTGTGGGTGAGGTAGATGGAGTAGGAGGCGCCGCCCATCTCCACCATCCAGCCGGGCACCCGGCGCAGCCGGCCGGCCAGTTCGCCGCCGGCCACGCCGTAGAGCATGGCCGCCGAACCCAGCGCGAAGGCGATGTGCAGCGGCGCCGAATGCACCGGCAGCGGGGCACCGAGGGATTGGCGCAGGCCGGCGGCGAGGAACAGGGCGGCGCCCGCCACGAAGGCCAGCAGCGGTGCCCGCGCCGGCCCGCGCGCCAGAACATAGGCCACCGCGATGCCGCAGAAGAAAAGCGCGTTGTAGAAGCTGAACAGGAAGGAGAAGGGATAGCCGCCCGGCCATCCCGTGCTCCAATGCAGCAGGATCAGCGCCAGCCACGCGCCGAGCACGGCGCGCCCGATGCGGCGGCTGGCGATCAGCAGGGCGAACAGGGCGTAGAACAGCACCTCGTGTTCCAGCGTCCAGGCCACGCCGAGGATGGGGTCGTGGTCGGGATGGGGCAGCAGCAGCAGGCTGGTGACCACGGAAACCGGGTCGCGTTCATACAACTCGCGCGACGGGCTCACCGTCAGCAGCACGAGATACAGCACCATCACCGACCAGTAGATCGGGTAGATGCGCGAGAACC
>CAMFLK010000172.1 GCA_945957135.1 uncultured Rhodospirillales bacterium | reverse complement strand
GAGGGTGTCACCCTGCTCGGCGGCCGGTCGCTGCTCGATGTCACCTACTACTCCAACTCCAACACCAGCCCGTTCGGCAGCGTCGGCAGCCTGGCGCATCTCAGCGACGGCACCACGATCGACTTCGTCAACGCCCAGGTCACCACCAGCAACTTCCATATCGGCTGACCATAGCCGCCACCCGACGGCGGACACGAAAAAAGCCAGGGGCGCGCGCCCCTGGCTTTTTTTGCGTCCGGTTGCCGGAAGCCAGGTGGCTACCGCATGCTGACCTGCGTCAGCGTCACCGTGGCGATGCCGCTGTTGATCATCCCCAGCTCGGCCGCCGCGGCGCGTGAGAGGTCGATGATCCGCCGGCGGGTGCCCGGCCGGTCGTTGATGGTGACCACCACGCTGCGGCCGCTGCTGGCATTGGTGACCCGCACATGGCTGCCGATCGGCAGGGTGGCGTGGGCGGCGGTGAGGGCGGCCTCGTCGTAACGGTCGCCGCTGGTGGTGCGCCGCCCCTGCCAGCGCGCGCCGCCATACCAGGAGGCCACGCCCACCTGGCGCCACTGGCCCGACTCGTCGGACCATTGCTCCGCCTGGGGCGCGGCCACCGGAACGGCCGCCATGCCGGCCAGCTCGCGGATCGGCAGCCCGTCCGCGCTCATGCGCGGCGCCAGGGCCACGGCGTTGCGATAGGCCTCGTCGCCGGCCAGGTCGCGCGGATGGGCGCTGACCCGGCGCAGGGCCGGCCGCACCGCCTTGCGGGCGGGCTGGGCGGACCGCGCGGCGGGCTGGGCGGGCAGGTCCTCCGCCATCGCGGGCTTGGCCGCCACCAGGGCAGGGGCCGACAACATCACGGACATGACCATGCCGGGCAGAACCCGGCGGGCACGAGCAATCATCGCAATCTCCAAGGCCAGGACAACCGATTGGTCGCGACCAATCAGTTCCGCCTCTGATATCCGCCGAACAGGCAAGACCCGCGAACGGGCTGGCCCAGGGGAATAGACTCATTCAAACGATGGCCATTGAGCCGTCGCCTGTCTGCGAGATCAACCCCTAATCTTGCATTATGGCCAAATAATGCTGGCGGCCAGTCACATCATAACTTTATCGCAACTATCAATGCCATTGTGGATTGTCGCGCTAGTCGATTGATTTTCAAACCAATACCGGGCCGCTCCATGCTGCGCCGCAGCATGAAACCGCCGCGGAGGGCGCGGCGCCCGCTCCCGCGCCGGCGCGCGAAATCGGCGGATTTCCGGGCGTGATCGTTCCATGCGATATTTGCATGTCAGATATGACGTTTTTATTCGTACACCCCTGAAAATTCCACTTCCCATCCGCCCCAACGTTGGTTATCAAATTTGCCATGATCGGCGACGTGTCGCACAGACGTCCCGATCTTCCTTCTCTTCCTTCCGCGCCTCTGTCCGGCCACTGTCAGTGGCCCGCGCTGGACGCATAGCTGAAATGCGAAATTATTTCTTAAGTTCGCGAAAAACCCCTTCCCATCCGCCCCAGCCTCGGATAGACATCTCGCCATGATCGGCGAGCTGTCGCTCCAGCGCCGGTCCACCCAACCCTCCCCCATCACACCACCCCATCAGGATCGCAGCCCGCATGCCCCATAGCGCAGCGCGGCTGCCCACGCTCGGCCCCACTCCGCTCGCTCTCTCGGACTGGGCGGCGACGGCGCTCGAGCCCATGGGCCACAAGCCCGCCCGGCATCACGCCCTGCTGCTCCGCCAGCTCGCCCGCATCGGCGCCGGCGAGATCGACCGGCTGATGGTGCTGATGCCCCCGGGCAGCGCCAAATCGACCTACGCCTCGCTCGTCTTCCCCGCCTGGTGGTTCCACCGCCACCCCACTAGCGCGGTGATCGCCGCCAGCCACACCGCCGAACTCGCCGCCCATTTCGGCCGCAACCTGCGCAACATGATGGCGGAGAACGCGGAGGCGCTGGGCTACCGCCTGGCGCGCGACAGCCACGCCGCCCACCGCTTCGCCACCAGCGAGGGCGGCCAGTATTTCGCCACGGGCATCGACGGCCCCATCACCGGCCGGCGCGCCGACCTGGTGGTGATCGACGACCCCATCAAGAGCCAGGCGGGCGCCGACAGCGCGCTGAGCCGCGAGCATCTCTGGAACTGGTACCGCAGCGAACTGCTCACCCGCCTCAAGCCCGGCGGCCGGGTGGTGCTGGTGATGACCCGCTGGCATGCCGACGACCTCGCCGGCCGGCTGCTGGAAGCCGGCGACGACTGGACCATCCTGCGCCTGCCCGCCCTGGCCGACTCCGCCGACGACCCGCTGCGCCGCGCCCCCGGCGAGGCGCTGTGGCCGGGCTGGGAGGACGCGGAGGCGCTGGCCCGCAAGCGCGCCACCGTCGGCGCCCGAGTCTGGGCGTCGCTCTATCAGCAATTGCCGGCGCCGGATAACGGCGGCTTGTTTCCCATCACCCGCATCGCCATCGCCGAGGCCGCGCCGGCCCAACTGCGCACCGTGCGCGCCTGGGACCTCGCCGCCACCGCGGCGACCGAGGGACGCGACCCCGATTGGACCGTGGGCATCAAGCTCGGCCGCGACGCCGCCGGCCAGATCTACGTGCTCGACGTGGTGCGCCTGCGCGCCGGCCCCCACGAGGTGGCCCAGGCCATCGTCAACACCGCCCATGCCGACGGCGCGGGCACGCGCATCGGCCTGCCGCAGGACCCGGGCCAGGCCGGCAAGGTGCAGGTCGCCTGGCTCACCAGCCGGCTCGCCGGCCACCGCGTCACCGCCTCGCCCGAGACCGGGGCCAAGGCCACCCGCGCCACCCCCGTCGCCGCCCAGGTGGAGGCGGGCAACCTCACTTTGGTGCGCGCCACCTGGAACCGCGCCCTGCTCGACGAACTGCGCGACTTCCCGCACGGCCGCAAGGACGACCAGGTGGACGCGCTCAGCCGCGCCTACTCGCTGCTCGGCACCGCGGCGCCGGCGATGCGGCGGGCGCGGGTGTCGCTGTTCGCGCGATAGGAAGGGCCCGCCTTCTCCGGAGGGTGGCGCCGTGCTCGATGCCGTCAAGGCACGCTTCGCTCAAGAGCCTTGACGGCATCTGCGCGCGACGCCTTTCGGATGGAAGGCCGAGACGGAGAAACGGCCCCTTTCAGCCGAACTGAGAAACGGGAAAGCCTCATATCTTTCCTTACTTCGCATATCGGCGCACCTCGTCGGTGAAGGCCGTGTCTGAGACAGGGCTCAGCCGCCAATGGGGTCGTGCCAGGGGTAAGCCTGGAGGGCTCGCATTCTACCCCAAAATACAGGAATACTTGCTGTAAGCTGCGGAGATGCCCCGGATGCCTGCCAACAAGGCACGCGAGCTCTTCGACCGCCTGACAAAAGGTGGAACAGACGTCACCCCGCCCGGCCACCCAGGCAAGGTGATTAGGATGCCCGATGGCAGCGCCATCAGCTACAGGCCCACCTCAAAAAGCGGCCCACCGACGATCGATGTGACGATAACTGGTCTGAGTATCCGTAAGTTGAAGTTTCCCGGAGGGAACAGGTGATGAGAAGTCTGACAGATCAGGAGCATCGTACTATTGTCGATGAACTGTACGCGGAGTCTGAAGATGATCTGGTTGGGCTGTGGGAGATCATCAAGCTTGTGGAGGACCTCGTGGGAACAGGCGACGGGGTCAGGGAACAGAGCCTGATGATCGTGGCCGACCTTTTGGCCAAAGGGCTGGTTGTCGGCGATCCGCCTTACGCCCTTGGCGGCTACAAAGCCTGGGATGAGCAAAGTCCCGACAAGGTGGTGGGGCGAATCCGCTCCGAGTGGATGAGCCTGGGCCACACGCCGAGCATTCCTGACATCGCGTGGTTTGCACGCCGCGCTTAGAGCGTGATGACATCGCCTGCGCTCAGCCATCCCGCTCTAACCCTTTGTTCGATCGCGTCATTCAGACTTTTTGGCGATTCCGCCAAAAATCATCACGCTCTCGTTCCAGACCCTTTCGGGCCGCAAGCCTGGCGGCCGCCTGCCCCATCCCGTTCAGCTTGGCGGTGACGATCAGCGTGTAGATCGCCGCCCCCCGTTCGCCGCCTTCCGCAACGCAAGCAGAATCGAAAAAGCGAAGGAGCCCACAGCAGGCGTCCTTCCTCCCAAGGATTCTTCATGTTCGCATCCATCTGTGGCTACATCCCCGCCGACCCGGCGTTCCCGCCGCGCACCCAGCGGCTGGACATCCTGCGCCGCGTGCTCGACGGCACGTTGTACGATGTCCTGCCCTACGAGTTTCAGGACGAGCGCAACGGCGCGGGCGAATACGTGCCGCTGCGCAACCGCCGCCCCAGCGTGCGCTACCCGCTCGCCCGCATCGTGGTCGATGACAGCCTGTCGCTGGTGTTCAGCGAGGGCCGCTTCCCCACCATCGACTGCGCCGACGAACACACGCGCGGCGCGCTGGCCGACATCGTCGCCGAATCCGCGCTGAACCGCGTGATGATGGAGGCGGCGCTGCGCGGCAGCGTCGGCTCCGTCGCCGTGCTGATGCGCGTGCTGCGCGGCCGCGTGTTCTTCAGCGTGCTGGACAGCCTGTACCTCACCCCGGTCTGGGACCCGCAGGCGCCGGACACGCTGCTGCGCGTGACCGAACGCTACAAGGTGACCGGCGCGGTTCTGCAAGCCCAGGGCTACGAGATTGCCGACCCGCAGGCCGACTACTGGTTCGCCCGCAGCTGGGACGGCGAGCAGGAAACCTGGTATCTGCCCGCCCATGTCGCGGATTCCGGCCCGCCGGCGATCGACACCGCCCGCACCACCCGCCACGGGATGGGCTTCGTGCCCATTGTGTGGATCCGCAATCTTCCAGGCGGCGACGCCATCGATGGCGCCAGCACTTTCGCCTCCGCGATCGACGCGAACATCGAGATCGACTACCAGCTGAGCCAGGCCGGACGCGGGCTGAAATACAGCTCCGATCCCACCTTGCTGATCCGCGAGCCGGTGAACGGCGACGGCGAGCTGGTGCGCGGCGGCGGCAACGCGCTGGTGGTCTCCGAGAAAGGTGACGCCAGGCTCTTGGAAATCGACGGTACCGCCTCCGCGGCGGTGATCGACTACGTGCGCACCCTGCGCGAATTCGCCCTCGAGGGCGTGCACGGCAACCGCGCAGGGGCGGACCGCATCGCCGCCCCGCAATCCGGCCGCGCGCTGGAACTGATGAACCAGGGCCTGCTGTTCCTCGCCGACAATCTGCGCGTCAGCTACGGCGACGCCGTGCTGCAACTCGCGCGCATGGTCGTGCGCGCCAGCACCCGCTTCGCGCTGACCGCCTTCGGCCAGAAGGTGGCGCCGATGAATCCGGCGCTGCGCCTCAGCCTGATCTGGCCGCGCTGGTACGCGCCGGACGCGGCCGAGCGCCAGGCGGATGCAGCCACGCTGTCCACCCTGGTGGGCCAGCGCCTGCTCTCCACCGAGACGGCGGTGAAATCCATAGCCGACGTTTACGACATTCCCAACGTCGCCGCCGAACTGCGTCGCATCGAGAGGACCGAATGACCGAGACCGAATCCGAACCCGAGGACCACGCCGCCCGCGCGGCCGAGCTGCAACGCCAGCTCGACGCGCTGCAGGCCAGCACCACCCAGCGCCTCATCCGCGCCGAGCTGAAGGCCCACGCCGTGCGCGCGGGCATGGTGGACCTCGACGGCCTGAAGCTGATCGACACCGCCACGGTCACGCTCGACGAGGACGGCGAGCTGGCCGGAGGGGCGGCGCTGATGGAAGCGTTCCGCCACGCCAAGCCGTGGCTGTTCGCCGCCGCCAACTCCTCCACCCCCGCCTCGCCGCCCCCCAGCCAGCCGCCCAAGGCCAAGAAGGCGACCGAAATGACGGTCGCCGAATGGAAGGCCGCGCGCGCCGAGCTCCTGCGTCACCGGTAACGCTTCTCACAGGAAACCCACAATGGCCATCAACAACTTTCCCGCCGCCCTGCAGCCGCTCATCCAGCAGGGCTTCCTGGACCGCGAGTTCGAGCAGGCGCTGCGTTCGCGCCTCGCCTATCGCGGCATCGCCGACCGCATGGACTTCTCGGTGGGCATCGGCGAGACGCTGACCAAGACGCGCGTCGGCCTCAAGCCCAGCGTCACCACCCCGCTCGCCGGCGCGGGCAACACCAACCTGGACAACGGGCTGACCCCGCAGAGCTACGCCGTGGAGCAGTTCACCATCACGCTGAACCACTACGCGGCGACCACCGACCTCAACATGGTCACCTCGCGCGTGGGCATCGCCAACCAGTTCCTGCTGAACGCGGCGCTGAACGGCGAACAGGCGGCGCGCAGCCTGGACGAGCTGGCCCGCAACGCGCTGTTCAACGCCTATTTCGGCGGCAACACCCGCGTGCGCACGGGCCTGACCGTGGCCAGCGTGAACCTGGCGGTGGACGACATCCGCGGCTTCCAGACCGTGTGGGTGAACGGCGTGCAAACGCCGGTCGGCGCCTCCGCCACGCTGACGGTCGCGGTCGGCACCACCAACAGCTATACGCTGGTCGGTGTGGTGGCCGATGCGGTCAACAACAGCTCCACGCCCGGCGGCCTCTCCGGCGTGCTGACCTTCAGCAGCGCGGTGACGGTGGCCGACGGCGCGGGGAACAACCCCGTGGTCGCGGCCAATGCCAGCGCCGTGCTGCGGCCGAACGGGCGCGCCACCTCCGTCGCGCTGACCGCCGCCGACCAGCTCACCATGGCCATGCTGCTCAACGCGGTGACCCAGCTGCGGGTGAACGCGGTGCCGGATGTCGATGGCGCCTACAACTGCTATCTCGATCCGGTCTCCGCCCGCCAGCTCTTCGCGGATTCCGATTTCCGCCAGCTGTTCCAGGGGGCCACCAGCGCCAACCAGGTGTTCCAGTCGGGCATGATCAACCAGTTCCTCGGCCTGCGCTTCATTCCCACCACGGAAGCCTATGTGCAGACGCATCCGTCGATCGCCGGCGCGGTCATCCGCCGGCCCATCGTGTGCGGCAAGGGTGCCTTGATCGAGGGCGACTTCGCCGGCATGGCCGCCGCCGACGTGGCGCCGGACGACGCGCTGGTCTCGGTGATCGACGGGGTGGCGATGGTGACGCGCGAACCGATCGACCGGTTGCAGCAGATCATCGCCCAGTCCTGGTACTGGATCGGCGGGTTCTGCGCGCCGTCGGACACCACCACCACCGTCACCACCGTGGCCACCGCCACCGGCGCCGCCTTCAAGCGGGCGGTGATGCTCGAACACATCGGCTGATAGACTCCAAGCGTTGCGCGCCGCCGCCGACCAACCCGGCGCGCGAGGGCCCCTCCTTCCCACGGAAGGAGGGGCCATCCCTTCTCCCAGCGCGGAAAGTCCTTGTCATGGCCTTCACCGAAGCCGAACGCACCGATCTGCGCCGGCATTGCGGCTACCCCGCCTACGGAATCGGCGCGCAGGGATTCCAAGGCTGGCGCTTCTACCAGACCTACGGAATGCTCGAATTCCGCCTGCAGCATCTCTCCGGTTCGGAGGAGGCGGTGGCACGGTCCTACCTCGCCACGCTCGCGGCACTGGAAGCCGCCATCCCCGCCACCGGCGCCACGCTGGACACCGCGCAGGCGGCGGTGTGGCGGCGCAACGAGAACGAGCTGGCCGAGCGCCTGCGCATGTTCGACGACTGGCGCCGCCGCCTGTGCGGCTTCCTGGGCGTCCCGCCCGGCCCCGCCTTGGGCGAGGCCGGGCTGCGCATGGTGGTGTGAATGCACGCAGACACCGCCTCGCGAATTCAGGACCGCATCCAACACGGCATGGGCCGCGCGGCGGTGGCGCTGGGCAGCTGGCACGATGCCTTCCGCCCACGCACCGCCTTCGCCCCGCTCGACCGGCGCAATCTGTTCCTGCGCCTGCGCGCCGCCTTCGTGCCGCTCGACGGCAGCTTCGCCCACCCCGTCGCCTACGGCGTGGCGGTGTGGCAGGGGCTGTTCGACGCGGCCTACACGCGGCCGGGCGACTATCTGAAAGACGCCGATGGCGCGGTGTGGTTCATCGCCGCGCAGCAGCACCTGCTACCCACCTTGTGCGTGCGCGCGTCGCGCCGCATCGCCCTCGCCCGGCCGGGCGCCGCGGACGTGGCCGGGGTGAACGCCTATGGCGGCGTGGTCAAGACCCGCACCACCGCCATCGCCTCGGGCATTCCCGCGGCGATGCTGGAATCGCAGGCCGCGCGGCTGGATGCCTCCGAGATTCCCGCAGGCGTTCCCTCGGGACTATGGACGGCGCTGCTGCCGGCGCTGCCCGGCCTGGCGCTGGCGGGCGGCGAGCTGCTGACCGACGATCTCGGCCGCACCGGCACGGTGGTGAACGCCGAACTCTCCGACCTCGGCTGGCGCCTGGTCGTCAAACAGGCGGTGGCGTGACATGGCCGACCAATCCGACGTGGAAACCGCGCTCACCTCGGCGATCGCGGGCGTGCTCTATCCCAACGGCACGACGGCCGACAGCGTCCTCGGCGCGGTCTGCCGCATCTATCGCGGCTGGCCCAACCCCGCCGGGCTCGATGCCGACCTTACCGCCGGGCGCGTGAACGTCACCGTGTATCCCGATGCGCGGCATCAGCGAAACACCACGCGCTACCCTGACGATTTCACCCAGACCGCCACGCTGGCGCCCACGCTGGCCATCACCGTCAACGGCGCCAGCGCCACCATCGCGGGCGACGCCGCCACCGGCCAGATCGCCGGGCTGATGGTGGACGGCATGGCCGCCGTGCACCGCACCCAGGCGGGCGACACGCCCGAGCTGGTGGCGGCGGCCCTGGCCGCGCACATCTCCACCGTGCGCATGGCGCTGGCCAGCGGGGCGACGGTGACCATCCCCGGCGCCCGGCTGGTGATCGGACGGGTGGTGGCGGACCAGCCGATGATTCGCGAAACCCGCAGGCAGGAACAGAATTTCCGCCTCACCTTCTGGTGCCCCGACCCGGCCATGCGCGACGCGGCGGCGGGTGCGGTGGACGCCGCCCTGTCGGCGATCCGCTTCCTCGACCTCGCCGACGGCACGCAGGGGCGGCTGATCTTCCGCGCCTCGCTGGTCTTCGACCAGAGCCAGAACGCCAGGCTGTACCGGCGCGACCTGCTCTACGGCGTCGATTACGCCACCACCATCGCCACCACCTTGCCATCCATGATCTTCGGCGACGCCAGCTTCACCCCGGCGCCGTCCGCAACCCCCCGCCATCTGATCGGCTGACGGAGAACCCAATGAACATCAAACTGGTCGTCGTGAGCGCCTTCGCGGGCTACGCGAAAGGCGACGTGATCACCGATGCCCCGGACATCGCGCGTGTGCTGGCCAGCGAAGCCGCCCACAACGTCGTGCGCGTCGCCGTGCAGGAGGGCTGATCCATGCCGGTCGTCCAGCAGGGCAGCATCAACA
>CAMFLK010000171.1 GCA_945957135.1 uncultured Rhodospirillales bacterium | reverse complement strand
GCCGAGGTGGGCTGCCAGGGCGAGGTGGGCGTGGCCTGCGCCATGGCCGCCGCCGGCCTCGCCGCCGCCCTCGGCGGCACGCCGGCCCAGGTGGAGAACGCGGCGGAAATCGGCCTGGAGCACCATCTCGGCATGACCTGCGACCCGATCGGCGGGCTGGTGCAGATCCCCTGTATCGAGCGCAACGCCATGGGGGCGGTGAAGGCGATCAACGCCGCCTCGCTCGCGCTCGCCGGCGACGGCTCGCATCGGGTGAGCCTGGACGACGCCATCGCCACCATGCGCCAGACCGGGTTGGACATGCGCAGCGAATACAAGGAAACCTCGCAGGGCGGCCTCGCCGTGCATGTGACGGAGTGTTGAGGCGATGGCGGCACGGGTGATCATGGTGGAGCCGTTCGACCTGGTGGTGTTCGGCGCGACGGGCGACCTGTCGGTGCGCAAGCTGATCCCCGCTCTGTATCAGCGCTGGGCGGCCGGGCAGATTCCCGAGGATGCCCGCATCATCGGCGTCTCCCGCCGCAAGCTGAGCGACGACGATTTCCGCGCGCTGGGCCGCGACGCGCTGCTGAAACACGTGCCGGAAGCGGATCGCGACGAGGCGAAGATGGGCAGCTTCATCGCCCGCCTGTCCTACATTCCCGCCGATGCCGGCGAGGATGCCGGCTGGCCCGACCTCGCGGCATCCCTCGGCAAGCCCGACGGCCGCATCCGCGTGTTCTACCTCGCCACCGCGCCCGAGCTGTTCGGCCCGATCTGCGAGAAGCTCGGCAAGTTCGGCATGGCCGAGGGCGGCACGCGGCTGGTGGTGGAGAAGCCGATCGGCAAATCCCTCGCCTCCGCCCGCGCGGTGAACGAGGCGATCGGGCAGGTGTTCGGCGAGGACCACGTCTATCGCATCGATCATTATCTCGGCAAAGAAACGGTGCAGAACCTGATGGCGCTGCGCTTCGCCAACGCGCTGTTCGAGCCGCTGTGGAATTCCGCGCATATCGACAACGTGCAGATCACCGTGGCCGAAACCCTCGGCGTGGAGGGCCGCGCCGGCTATTACGACACGGCCGGCGCGCTGCGCGACATGGTGCAGAACCACATCCTGCAGCTGCTCTGCCTCACCGCCATGGAGCCGCCCACCTCGCTCGCCGCCGACGCGGTGCGCGACGAGAAGCTGAAGGTGTTGCAAGCGCTGGTGCCGATGCGCGCGGCGGAGTTCAGCGTGCGCGGCCAGTACCGGGCGGGCGCTTCCGCCGGCGGGCCGGTCGCCGGCTATCTCGAGGAGCTGGGCAATCCCGCCAGCCGCACCGAAACCTTCGTGGCCCTGCGCGCGGAAATCGCCAACTGGCGCTGGGCCGGCGTGCCCTTCTTCCTGCGCACCGGCAAGCGCCTGGCCGCCCGTGTCTCGGAAATCGTCGTGCAGTTCCGCGCCATTCCCCATTCGGTGTTCGACGCCGGTGCCGGCGCCATCGCGCCGAACAAGCTGGTGGTGCGGGTGCAGCCGGATGAGAGCGTGAAGCTGTTCGTGATGCTGAAGGACCCCGGCCCCGGTGGCATGCGCCTCCAGGAAATCGCGCTCAACATGAGCTTCGCCGAGGCGTTCGGCGTGCGCAATCCCGATGCCTATGAGCGCCTGCTGATGGACGTGGTGCGCGGCAACCAGACGCTGTTCATGCGCCGCGACGAGGTGGAGGCGGCGTGGCGCTGGATCGACCCGATCCTGGAGGAATGGGCCGCCTCCAGCGAGGCGCCGAAATCCTACACCTCCGGCACCTGGGGACCCTCCGCCGCCATCGCGCTGGTGGAACGCGCCGGCCGCACCTGGCACGAGGACGAGGACTAGGCCGGCAGCTCGTAGCCGATCGCCGCCTCGATCTCGATGGTCCGCCGCACCGCCGGGCGCGCGAGCATTCGCGCGTGGTGCGCCATCAGATTCGGAAATTCCCCAGGCCCCGGCTGAAGCGATGCGTTGAAGCGCCAGAACAGCCGGAACAGGTGGATGTCGGCGATGGAGTAGCGGCCGAGCGCCCACTCCCCCGCCCCCAGTCGCCGGTCGGCCAATGCATAGACGCCACGGGCATGCTCGATCCCCTGGCGGCGGGCGGGATGCAGCGTGGCGGCGATGAAGGACATCCACGACACCGCCCGCGCCTGCCCCACCGCATCCTCGGGCAGCAGCGCCGCCGCCGGAAAGGCGCGGGCAAGATAGAACAGGATGCCCGCCACCTCCGTCAGCACCACCCCGTCCACCACCAGCGTCGGGACTTTCCCTTCGGGATTGACGGCAAGGAATTCGGCGGATCGCGTCTCATTCCGTCGGAAGGAAAGCGGCCGCGCCTCGAACGCCGCGCCGACCTCGTGCAGCGCGATATGCGCGGCCATCGAACTCGACCCCGGCGCGAAGTAGAAGATCATCCGGCTATTTCACCGTCACCCACTTCGCCATCATCTCGTTGTCCGACCGCAGCGACACATCGACATTCGCCCGCGCCGCCCAGGCGATTTCCTGGTGGTAGAGCGGCAGATGCGGAATGTCCTGCTTGTACAGCCGCGTCGCGTCATGGATCAGCCCGTCGCGCCTGGCGAAATCCAGCTCGCCGCGAATGGCGTTGATCATCTTCGTCATTTCGGGATTGCTGTAGCTGCCGAGATTCCACACCCCGTCGCCCGGCTGCCCGCCGGTGGGCGGCAGCAGATGGATCTGGAACATGTAGAACGCATCCAGCGTCGGCGAGCCGGAGCCCATGAAGAACATGCTGGTGTCGCGCTTCTGGATCTTCGGAAAGTAGGTCTGCAACGGCTGGGCGTTCACGCTCACCCGCACGCCGATGCGCGCCCACATCGCCGCCAGCGCGGTGCACACATCCGCGTCGTTCACATAGCGGTTGTTCGGGCAATCGAGCGTCACGCCGAAGCCGTTGGGATAGCCCGCCTCCGCCAGCAGCTTGCGCGCGGCCTCGAGATCGGGCGGCAGGCGCGTGTCCAGCGCCTTGTCGTAGCCGCGCACGCCCGGCCCGAACAGCACGCCGCTCGGCAGGGCGAAGCCGCGCATGATGCGGCTGCGGATCGCCTCGATATCCGTCGCCTGGTACAGCGCCTGGCGCACCCGCCGGTCCTTGAACGGGTTCCTGCCCTTCACGTCGCTGTACAGCAGCTCGTCGCGGCTCTGGTCCATGCCGATGAACATGGTGCGGATTTCCGGCCCCTGCAGAATCCGCAGATTGGGATTGGCACGGATGCGCTCGATATCCTGAAGCGGCGGGTCGAGCAGCACGTCCACCTCGCCCGAGAGGAACGCCGCCGTGCGCGTCGCGGCGTTGCTGATGGGCATGGCGACGTATTGCGTCACGTTCCCCGTCGGCTTGCCCCACCAGCCCGCATTGGCGTCCAGCACCGTGCGCACCTGCGCCTCGCGGCTGGCGAGCTTGAACGGGCCGGTGCCGTTGGTGTTGCGCGCGGTGAACATCTCCTGCGCCTGGGAGGCGTTCTGCGGCACCTCCGCGTTGTGCGCCTTGCTCCATTCCTGGCTCAGGATGGCGACGCTTGCCAGCTTGTCCACCAGGATCGGGTCGGGCTCGCGGGTGACCACGTCCACGGTCATCGGATCGACCGCCTCCGCCCGCACCACCGTGTCCACGAAATTGCTGTAGTTGGAGCTGGGCGCGGCGACGCGGCGCAGCGAGAACACCACGTCATCGGCGGTGAATTTCTCGCCGTTCTGGAATGTCACGTTGGGCCGCAGATGGAAGCGCCAGCGCGTCGGCTCCACCGCTTCCCAGGACAGCGCCAGCCCCGGCTCCAGCGCCAGGGTCGGCCCGCGCCCGGCCAGGCCCTCGTAGATCTGCCCGAGCAGCTGCGCGGTGGGAATGATGTTCTGCGAATGCGGGTCCATCGTGCCGGCATCGCCGGCGGAGGAGACGCGCAGCGTGGCGGCGTGGGCGTGCCCCGCGAGCAAAGCAAGCACGGCAAAGGCGAGATGGCGCCTGGACATTGCGAAACTCCCTTCTATCGCCGGGGAAAGCTGCGCGGGCGCAGCCCCTGGTGGAACCAGTGGACGAGGCTGACGGCGTCATAGACCGGCACGCCGTAGCGTTCCGCCATGGCGGCGGAGAACGGGGTGAGGTTGGTGCATTCGCACAATATCGCGCCGATATCGCCCCGCGCCATCAGCCTGCCCGCCGCCGCCACCACCTCGCGCTCCAGCACGTCGTAGGCGACGGAGGTGTCGCCCGCGCGGATGGAGCGGCAGAATTCGCTGCCGGGGTCCATGCCCTGCACCGGCGTGTCCGGCGCGATGCCGCAGGGTTCGAGAAATTCCGGGCCGAGCGAGGCGCTGTCGAAGGTCAGAATGCCCACGCGCTTGCTCGCGGGCATGGTGCGGGCGATCATCGGCCCCTGCAGCAGCGCGCTGGCCGCCACCGGCACCGGCAGCGCCTCGGCCAGATCCTTCTGGTGGTAGGCGAGGAAGCCGCAGGTGGTGGCGATGCCGTCCACCCCCTCCGCCACCAGCTCCATCGCCGCGCGGCGGAACGGTTCCAGCAAGGTGCCGCCTTGCAGTTTCGTGATGTTGTCCGGCGTCGCCCCGCGCACCACGCGGTAGGAAACCGGGAACGGCCAGGTCTCCGCATTGCCGATATCGCCGACGAAGCGGCGGAAATAGGTTTCCACCATCAGAATGCCGATGGTCACGCCGTAATAGGTCTTCTTCATCGCCGGCTTTCCAATCGCGGATCGAGGAGGTCGCGCAGCCCGTCGCCCAGCAGGTTCAGGCCGAGCACCGAGAGCATGATGGCCAGGCCGGGAAATACCGCAAGCAGCGGCGCGCGATAGATGAAGGTCTGCGCGTCGTTCAGCATCCGCCCCCAGCTCGGCGCCGGCGGCTGGGTGCCGAGGCCGACATAGGACAGGCCGGCATCGGCGATGATGCCCAGCGCGAACTGGATGGTGACCTGCACGATCAGCACCGGGGCGATGTTGGGCAGCACGTGCAGCCAGACGATCGCCGCCTCGCTCCGCCCGGTGGCGCGCGCGGCGGTGACGAAATCGCGCGCCTGCACCGATAGCGCCGCCCCCCGCGTGACGCGGGCGAAGACGGGAATGTTGAAGATGCCGATGGCGATCATCGCGTTCACCGCCCCCGGCCCGGCGATGGCGGTGATCATCACCGCCGTCAGCAGCGCGGGAAAGGCGAAGGCGAGATCGGCCGTGCGCATCACCAGCGCGTCGAACCACCCGCCCCGCGCCGCCGCCAGCGCGCCGAGCGGCACGCCCAGCCCGGCGCCGAGCAGCACGGCGACGATCGCCACCCCCAGCGTGTTGCGCGTGCCTTCCATGATCATCGAGGCGACGTCGCGCCCGAACGGATCGGTGCCCAGCACATGTTGCGCGGAAGGCGCGGCGAGCTTGTGCAGGATGTCGATGCGGGTGGGCGGATAGGGCGTCCACACCAGCGAGACCAGCGCCACCGCCAGCACCAGCAGGCTGACCGTCCCACCGATCACGAGGTTGCGGTTCATCGCCCCGCCGCGATGCGTGGATCGAGCGCCATATAGGCGAGATCGACCAGGAAATTCACCACGATCACGCTGCCGGCCAGCAGCACCACGAGGTCCTGCACCACGATCAGGTCGCGCTGGGCGATGGACTGGAACATCAGCCGCCCCAGGCCCGGCAGGGTGAACACGTTCTCGATGATCACCGTGCCGGCCATCAAAAACGAGAATTGCAGGCCGATGATCGTCACCACGGGGATCAGCGCGTTGCGCACCGCGTGCCGCCACAGCGCGACCCGCTCGCTCACCCCCTTGGCCCGCGCCGTGCGCACATAGTCCTGGCCGAGCGTTTCCAGCACGGCGGAGCGCGTCACGCGGGCGAGGATGGCGGCTTGCGGCAGGGCCAGCGCCACCGCCGGCAGGATCAGCGTGCGCAGCGCCGGCCACACCCCGGCCTCCCATCCCGGAAACCCGCTGGCCGGCAGCCAGCCCAGCCCCACCGAGAACAGCAGGATCAGCAGCAGCCCCAGCCAGAAATTCGGCATGGCCACGCCGGCCTGCGCCGCGCCCATCAGCAGCGTGTCCGCCACCCGGCCACGGAAGCGCGCGGCGGTCACCCCCACCGGCAGGGCGATGGCGGTGGAGAGCAGGATCGCCAGCACCGCCAGCGGCAGGCTGACCACCGCGCGCGCCGCGACCAGCTCGGCCACCGGCACGTCATAGGTGTAGCTGGTGCCCAGGCGCCCCACGAGCAGCCCGCCGATCCAGCCGAAATAGCGCCACACCGCCGGCCGATCGAGCCCCATCTGGTGGCGCATCGCCGCCAGCGTGTCCTCGCGCGCGCCGGTGCCCAGCATCAGCGAGGCGGGGTCGCCGGGCAGCACGGACATCACGGTGAACACCACCACCGAGGCGGCGAACAGCGTGGCCAGCAGCCCCGCCAGCCGGCGGACGAGAAAAGCCGAGTTCACTCTGCCCCGGTCACTATGCCCCGGTCACTCGGCCCCGCTCACTCGGCCCACGAGACCCCGGTCACGTCGTTGGCCGCGATCGGGGAGTTGGTCCACATGCCCTTCAGCTTGGCGTTCCACACGCCGATCTTGGGCAGGGCGTAGAGGAACACGTTGGGCAGGTCATCCGTCAGCTTGCGCTGCAACTGGCCCACGAGGTCGAGCTGCTTCGCCGGATCGGTCGCCTCGACATAGGATTTGTACAGCGACCGGTACGCATCCGAATTGTAGTTGAAGTAGTATTTGTCGCGCGCGTAGATGTCGAGGTCGTGCGGCTCGACATGGCTGATGATGGTGGCGTCGAAATCCGAGTTCTTGAACACCTGGTCCAGCCACTGCGCCCATTCCACCGGCACCAGCTTCGCGCGCAACCCCACCTGCTCCAGCATCGCCGCGATCACCTCGCCGCCGCGCCGCGCATAGCCCGGCGGCGGCAGCTTGATGGTGATTTCCGTGCCCGGCGCGATGCCCGCCTCGGCCAGCAGCGCCTTGGCCTTGGCCAGATCGGGCGGATAGACGCCAACCAGATCGACGGCGCCGGGATCGGTGGGAATGAAATGCGAGCCGATCGGCGCACCGTAGCCGGACAGCGCCTCGATCAGCATCTTGCGGTCGATGGCATGGGCCAGGGCGCGGCGCACGCGGATATCCGTGAACGGCTTGCGCGTGTTGTTCAGCGCCAGGATGGTCTTGCCCTCGGTGGTGCCGATCACCACGGCGAAGTTCTTGTCGCCGCGCAGCCGGTCCAGCGTCTCCGGCGCGGGGAAATTGGCGAAGCCGTCGATGTCGCCGGCGAACACCGCGGCCGCGGCGGCCGAGGGGTCGGCGATGAAGCGGAACGTCACGGCGCGCAGGGCCGGCGCCTTGCCCCAGTAGCTCGCGTTGCGCTCCAGCTCCACCCGGTCGCCCTTCACCCAGCGCTTGAACACGAAGGGGCCGGTGCCCACCGGGTTGGCCTTGTTGGTGGCGGCGGTGTTGGGGGCCACCATCGCCGCGTCGCCCATGCCCATGTTGAACAGGAACAGGCCGGTGGGGCGCTTGAGCGTGACCACCGCCGTCGCCGGGTCCGGGCAGGCGGTGGAGACGATCGGCTCGAAGAAGCCCTTCTGGGCGTTCACGCTGTCCGCCGCCACCGCGCGCTCGTAGGAGAACTTGACGATGCCGCAATCGAATTTCGTTCCGTCATGGAACGCGGCGTTGGCGCGCAGCTTGAACGTGTATGTCAGCCCGTCCGGCGAAACCGTCCAGCTTTCCGCCAGGCCCGGCTGCACCTCGCCCTTGGCGTCGATGCGCGTCAGCCCCTCGAAGATATTGGCATAGACCACCTCGCGGATCGCCGCGGCCGCGCCGGCGGTGGGGTCGAGATGCGGCGGCTCCAGCACCATGCCCAGGCTGAGCGTGTCCTTTGCCGCCAGCGCGGGACCGGTGAGCGCCAGCAGGATGGCGAAGGCGCTGGCGCCGATGTGTTTGGCCATGGCAGGATTTCTCCGGCTGAATGGCCGTCACTGCACCAGCCGGACCGGCCTCGGTCAAGCCGGTGGCCCCACGAAATCCATCGAACGGAGAGCGACATGGAACCACGCGGCATCATCGTCACCCTGATCATCGGCGCGCTGGCCGGCTGGCTGGCCGGCGTCATCCAGCGCGGCGCCGGGTTCGGGCTGGTGGGCAATATCGTCATCGGCATCGTCGGCGCCTTCGTGGCGAGCTGGATCCTGCCCGCCATCGGGCTGAACATGGGCGGCGGCTTCATCAGCTCGGTGCTCAGCGCGGCGCTCGGCGGCGTGATCATCCTGGTGATCCTGTCGCTGATCCGCCGCGCCTGACCCCGTGCCGACGGCGCTGATTTCCGGCAACTCGATCGCCGGACCCGCCGTCGCGCACTGGCTGAACCGGGCCGGCTTCGCCACCACGCTGGTGGAACGGGCGCCGGCGCCGCGAAAGGGCGGGCAGGCGATCGACATCCGCGGCCCGGCGCTCGCGGTTGTCGGCGCGATGGGGCTGCTGCCGGACATCCAGGCGGCGCGCACCCATCTGAAGGGCATGACCACGCTGGACCGGGCGGGCAACGAGACCGGCCGCACGGGCCGGAGGCGGCGTTCCTGCGCCCGCTCGGCGTGGGCATGGCCATCTTCAGCGCGCCGAACACGCTGGGCCTGGAGGACTGGCAGCTCGCCTTCCGCGACGCGACCGCCGGCTACGTGGTCTATCCCACGCCGGACAACGGCGAACTGCGCGTCAATATCGGCTTCGCCATGGAAGCGGAGGAATTCCCCCGCCACGACCTCGCCGCCCAGAAGGCGCTGATCGCCGCGCGCTGCGCCGATATCGGCGGCCCCATCCCGGCCCTGCTGACCCAGCTCGCGACGGCGGACGACATCTATTTCGGCCCACTCGCCCAGGTGCGCATGAGCGCCTGGACCCGGGGACGCATCGCCCTGATCGGCGACGCCGCCCACTGCCCCACCCCCTTCACCGGCCAAGGCACCAGCCTCGCCCTGGTCAGCGCCTTCGTGCTGGCCCGCGAACTGGCGCGCTCACCGGGCGACCACGCAGCCGCCTTCGCCCGCTACGAGGCGCGGGTGCGGCCCTTCGCGCTGGCCAACCAGGACATGCTGGACCTCGGGCGCCAAGGGCCGACACCGGACGACATCTTCGATCGGGCGAAGAACGCGATCTCGCTGGGGGATTTGCTGGAGGGGTTAAGACAGAAAGAAAGCGTGTTCTTTTTTGAAAAAAAGAACCAAAAACTTTTTGATACTTGGCTGCGCCGTGGCTTTATCTTCCAAATTTCTCAGATTCGTCATGGACGGGCTTGTTCCGGCCATCCCGCCGCGACCCCTTGTCGCGGCAGGGGTGAGGCTCCGCCATACGGCGATGGCTTCGCACAAGACCGAAGCCTCTCGGGCACCCCGCACCCCCTGGGGTATGGCACAATCGGATTAGATACAATTTGTTACTATTTTCTCTGCATTTTCCTGTTGCAGCGCTTTTGTGGGGCGCGTATCTGTCAGATAGTCATTGTTAGCGTTATGCAGGAGACCCCGATGCCCCGCCCCGGCCCCTTCACCCAGATCGTGCAGATGCTC
>CAMFLK010000170.1 GCA_945957135.1 uncultured Rhodospirillales bacterium | reverse complement strand
GTCGAGGGTGATGCCGTGGATGCGGGTGGCGTCTTCCGGGATGTCGCGGCCGGGGTGGATCAGCCGGTGGAAGGACAGGCGGGTGGGCAGGTCGTTCACCAGCTCGATTGCCGCGACTTCGATCACCCGGTCGCCGGTCAGCGGGTCGAGCCCCGTGGTTTCGGTATCGAACAGCACGGAACGGCTCATGCCCGCAGCTCCCGGATCAGTCGTTTGAGGGCGCGTTGGGCATGATGGCGCGACAGGCCGGTGCGCACCACCACATCCGCCCGCCGGCGTTTCTCGGCATCCGGCATCTGCCGGGCGAGCACCGCGTCGATCTGCGCGTCGGTCATCCGGCCGCGGGCCCGCAGCCGGGCGCGCTGGATGGCGGGGGGTGCGGAGACCACCACGATCTGGTCCACCAGCGCGTCGCCGCCGGTCTCGAACAGCAGCGGCACGTCCAGCACCGCGGCCCGCGCCCCGGCCCGGCGGGCTTGGGCGAGGAAGGCGGCCTGGCGGCGGCGCACCAGCGGGTGGACGATCCCCTCCAGCCGGCGCAGCGCGTCGGGCTGGCCGAGCACGGCGCGGCGGAGGGCGGCGCGGTCGATAGCCCCGTCCTGCACCGTGCCGGGAAAGGCGGCGCCGATCGGTCGCACCGCCGCCCCGCCCTTGGCCTGGAGCGCGTGGACCGCGGCATCGGCGTCGAACACCGGGATGCGCGCGCGGCGGAACGCGTCCGCCGCGGTGGTCTTGCCCATGCCCATGCCGCCCGTCAGCCCCACGATCCGCATGGGCCGAAGGAGCATGCCGCCGCCGCGTCGCGCAAGCCCGTCCGCGATGAACCTGCGCGCCACGAGACTGTCACGCGCCTTCCGCGCCTTGGGGCGCTACAGCACCGGCCGCACGCATGAGCACGACCCAATCTACCGGCGCCGAGGTGCGCCTGATCGACGTCACCCGCAGCTGGGGCAGCGTCACCGCGCTGGGGGGCGTGTCGCTGCATGTGCGTGCCGGCAGTTTCTGCGTGCTGCTCGGCCCCAGCGGCTGCGGCAAGACCACCTGCCTGCGCATCGTCGCCGGGCTCGACAGCGCCACAAGCGGGCGGGTGGAGATCGGCGGGCGGGACGTGACGGCCCTGCCGCCGGCCGCGCGCGGGGTGGCGATGGTGTTCCAGTCCTACGCGCTGTTCCCGCATCTGACGGTGGAGGAGAACATCCTGTTCGGCCTCAAGGCCCGCAGCGTTCCCGCCCCGGAACGCGGCCGCCGCCTGGCCCGCGCGGTGGAGACGCTGGGCATCGGCCAGCTGCTCGCCCGCCGCCCCGGCCAGCTCTCCGGCGGCCAGCAGCAGCGCGTGGCGCTGGGCCGGGCGATCGTGGCGGAGGCGCCGGTGTGCCTGATGGACGAGCCGCTCTCCAATCTCGACGCCCAGCTGCGGGCGGAGATGCGCGCGGAAATCCTCGGCCTGCAGCGGCGGCTGGGCATCACCATGCTCTACGTCACGCATGACCAGACCGAGGCGATGGCGATGGCCGACCAGGTGGTGCTGCTGCGCGGCGGGCATATCGAGCAGGACGCGCCGCCGGCCGAGCTCTACGCCCGCCCGGCCACCAGCTTCGCCGCCGGCTTCGTCGGCACGCCGCCGATGAATCTGCTGAAGCTGGCGCCGGACGGCACGGTGGCCGGCGCCGGCGGGCCGGTGCTGGGCGAGGGGGGCGCGCGGCTGGCCGGCATCCGGCCGGAGGCGCTGCGCGTCGGCGAGACCGGCATTCCCGTCCGGGTCACCCACGCCGAATATCTCGGCGCCGACACGGTGGTGGCCTGCCAGGCCGGCGAGAGCCGCGTGCTGGCCCGCCTGCCTGGCCGGGCCGCGCTGGCGGCCGGCACCCCGCTCCACCTCGCCGCCGACCCCGCCGACATCCACCTGTTCGACGCCGAGACCGGCGCCCGCATTGCAACCCGAGATCGATGAGGACCCCCATGATCCGCCCCACCCGCCGCGGCTTCCTGGCCGGCGCCGCCAGCACGCTTGCCCTCCCCGCCATCGCCCAGGGCGTCACCGAGATCGAGTTCTACTTCCCCGTCGCCGTCGGCGGGCCGGTGACCAAGATCGTCGATGCCTACGCCGCCGATTTCATGAAGGCGCACCCGTCCATCAAGGTGAACCCGGTCTATGCCGGCAGCTATGTGGACACGCTGACCAAGGCGGTGACGGCGACCAAGTCCGGCAAGGGGCCGCAGATGGCCGTGCTGCTCGCGGTCGATGCCTACTCGCTGGTCGATGACGAGCTGATCCTGCCCTTCGACGAACTGGCCGCCGATGCCGAGGGCAAGGCCTGGCTCGCCAGCTTCTATCCCGCCTTCATGCGCAACGGCCAGATCGATGGCCATACCTGGGGCATTCCGTTCCAGCGCTCCACCATCGTGCTCTACTGGAACAAGGACGCGTTCCGCGAGGCCGGGCTCGACCCCGAGAAGGCGCCGGCCAACTGGGCCGAGCACGCCGCCTTCGCCGAGAAGGCGACGAAGCGCGACGGCGACCGCGTGACGCGCTGGGGCGTGGAAATCCCCGGCACCGGCTTCACCTACTGGCTGTACCAGGCGCTGGTGGCCCAGGCCGGCGCGGAACTGGCCAACGCCAACGGCACCAAGGTGAACTTCAACGACCCCGCCTGCGTGGAGGCGTTGCAGTACTGGATCGACCTCACCGCCAAATACAAGGCCCACCCGCCGGGCATCGCCGACTGGGCCACCGCGCCGCGCGACTTCCTGGAGGGCAAGGCGGCGATGATCTGGCACACCACCGGCAACCTCTCCAACATCCGCGCCAATGCGAAATTCCCCTTTGGCGTGGCCATGCTTCCGGAAATGAAGCGGCGCGGCAGCCCCACCGGCGGCGGCAATTTCCACCTGTTCAAGGGCGCCTCCAAGGCCCAGCAGGAGGCGAGCATCACCTTCCTGAAATGGATCACCTCGCCCGAGCGCGCCGCGCAATGGGGCATCGACACCGGCTACGTCGCCACCCGCCCGGATGCCTGGCAGACCGAGGCGATGAAGAAATACGTCGCCGATTTCCCGCCCGCCGCCGTGGCGCGCGACCAGTTGCAGGTGGCCGTGCCGGAACTCTCCACCCACGACAACCAGCGGGTGACCCAGGCGCTGAACGACGAGTTGCAGGCCGCCCTGCTCGGCCGCAAGCAGCCCAAGCCCGCGCTCGACGACGCCCAGGCCAACGCCACCCGCCTGCTGAAGCCCTTCGTTCGCTGAACGCGAAACGCAAAACGGGAGTGCCCGCCATGATCCGCCGCCGCACGCTGCTCGCCGCCGGCTCCGCGCTTGCCATGCCCGCCATCGCCCGCGCCCAGGGGGTGAAGCTCAGCTTCTACTACCCCATCGCCGTGGGCGGGCCGATCCCCGCCGTCATCGACGGCTACTGCAAGGATTTCAAGGCCCAGTCCGGCGTCGAGGTCACGCCGGTCTATGCCGGCAATTACGGCGAGACGCTGACCAAGGCCGTCACCGCGCTGCGCGGCGGCAGCGGCCCGCAGCTCGCCGTGCTGCTCGCCGCCGAGATGCACAGCCTGCAGGACATGGACATCCTCGCCTCCCTCGACGATGTCGGCCTCGATGCCGCGGGCAAGGCGTGGATGGAGGGCTTCTACCCCGCCTTCCTCGCCAACAGCCGCGCCGATGGCAAGCTGTGGTCGGTGCCGTTCCAGCGCTCCACCGCCATCATGTACTACAACAAGACCGCCTTCACCGAGGCCGGGCTCGACCCCGAGAAATTCCCCACCACCTGGGCGGAGTTGCAGGCGGCGGCAACGAAGCTGGTGAAGCGCGACGGTGCGGGCAAGGTGACGCGCTGGGGCGTGAAATTCGCCAGCGACATCGGCAACGCGCAATGGACCTTCGGCGCCATGGCCAACCAGGCCGGCCAGGTGCTGATGAACGAGGCGGGCACCGAGACCTATTTCACCGCGCCCAAGACGATCGACGCCATGGCCTACTGGCGCTCCTTCCCGTTCGACGGCAAATCCACGCCCGAGGGCATCTCCGCCTGGGGCCAGCTGACGCCCGATTTCCTGGAAGGCAATGCGGCGATCATCCAGCACACCACGGGCAACCTGACGAACATCCGCACCAACGCGAAATTCCCCTTCGGCGTGGCCGGGCTGCCCGGCCGCGACGGGCCGCGCACCGTGGTGGGCGGCGGCAACATCTACTTCTTCAAATCCGCCTCGCCCGCCGAACGCAAGGCGGCGCTGGATTTCGCCCGCTTCCTCACCGTGCCGGAGCGCGCGGCGGACTGGTCGATGAAGACCGGCTACATCGCCACCCGCCCGGACGCCTACGAGACCCCGGCGATGAAGGAGTTCATCGCGAAATTCCCCGACGCCAACGTGGCCCGCACCTTCCTGCCCGTCGCCACCGGCGAACTCTCCACCTTCGAGAACCAGCGCGTCTATGCCGCGCTGACCAACAACGTGCAGGCCTGCCTGGCCGGCACGAAGACGCCGCAGCAGGCGATGGCGGATACGCAGGCGGAGGCGGAGCGGCTGCTCAAGCCGTTCAAGAAAGGGTAAGGAAGGAAGCATGTTCTTTTTTGAAAAAAAGAACCAAAAAACTTTTATTCGTTTAAGGCGGCGCCTTGATCTTCCCGCGCGAAGGACCGGCGATAAAAGTTTTTTTGCTTCTTTTTTTTCAAAAAAAGAAGACGCTTTCTCCCCTTCATGATCCGCCGCGAAACCTGGCAGGCCTGGGCCCTGCTTCTCCCCGCCCTGCTCCTGCTCGTCGCCTTCACGCACTGGCCGGCGGTGGCGACGTTGATCGACAGCCTCTACACCACCCCGCGCGGCAGCCGGCCGCCGCGCTTCATCGGGCTCGAGAATTTCGCGAGCCTGCTGGACGACCGGGTGTTCTGGACGGCGCTGCGCAACAACTTCATCTATGCCGCGGCGACCATTCCCGCCTCCGTTATCCTCGCCTTGCTGATGGCGCTGGCGGTGAACACCGCGCTGCCCGGCCGGCCGCTGCTGCGCATGGCCTATTTCACGCCGACCATGCTGCCGATGATCGCGGTGGCGAATATCTGGCTGTTCTTCTTCACGCCGGATTACGGGCTGTTCGACCAGGTGGCCGGGCTGTTCGGCCTGGGCCGGCACAACTGGCTGGGCGATTCGGCCACCGCCCTGCCGGCGATGATCGTGGTGGCGGTGTGGAAGGAGGCAGGATTCTTCATGATCTTCTACCTCGCCGCCCTGCAGGCCATGCCGCCCGACCTGCGCGAGGCGGCGGATCTGGAAGGCTCGTCGCGCTGGAACTTCTTTCGCCGCGTCACCCTGCCTCTGCTGATGCCCACCACGCTGTTCGTGCTGGTCAACGCGGTGATCAACGCCTTCCGCCTGGTGGACCATGTGGTGGTGATGACGCGGGGCGGGCCGGACAACGCCACCACGCTGCTGCTCTACTACATCTACGAGACCGGCTTCCGCTTCTGGGACACCGCCATGGCCGCGACGCTGACCGTGGTGCTGCTGGTGCTGCTCGCGGCGTTGGCGTGGCTGCAATTCGGCGTGCTCGGGCGGCGGGTGCACTACCGGTGACGCGCACCCAACTCCCCACGCGGGTGCTGGAGATTCTCGGCGCCTGGGTGCTGGGCATCATCTGGGTGCTGCCGCTGCTCTATGCGGTGTGGACCGCCTTCCACCCCGCCGCCTACGCCACCAGCTTCACGCCGGACGCGCCGCTGACGCTGGCCAACTTCGCCCGCGCGTGGGAGGCGGCGCCCTTCGCGCGCTACTTCCTCAACACCACCATCCTGGTGACGCTGATCCTCGTCGCGCAATTCGTGCTGTGCACGCCGGCCGCCTTCGCCTTCGCGCGCATGGAGTTCCCCGGCCGCGACACGGTGTTCGCCATCGTGCTGCTGCAGCTGATGGTGATGCCGGACGTGCTGCTGGTGGGCAATTACCGCAGCATGGCCAGCCTCGGCCTGGTCGATACCATCCTGGCCATCGCGCTGCCCTATCTCGGCTCCGCCTTCGGCATATTCCTACTGCGCCAGACCTTCCGCATGGTGCCGCAGGAGCTGGACGACGCGGCGCGGCTGGAGGGCAGCTCGCTGATGGGGCGGCTGTGGCGCGTCTATGTGCCCCTGGCCAAGCCGACCTACATCGCCTATGGGCTGGTCTCGGTCAGCTACCATTGGAACAACTTCCTGTGGCCGCTGGTCATCACCAACTCGGTCACGACACGGCCGCTGACGGTGGGATTGTCGGTGTTCGCCTCCACCGATCAGGGCATCGACTGGTCGATCATCACGGCCGCGACGCTCATGACCAGCGCCCCGCTGCTGCTGGCCTTCCTGCTGTTCCAGCGCCAGTTCGTGCAGAGCTTCATGCGGGCGGGGATTCGATGAACGCACTCGATCGGCGGCTGGACGTGGCGACGCGGCTGGCCCAGCAGGCGGGGCAGCTCGCTCTGTCGCTGCGCCCGCCGCCCGGCGCGCCGGTGGCCAGCCTGAAGGGCGCGCAGGACTGGCTGACCGAGGCCGATGGGCGGGTGGAGGCGTTCCTGTCCGAGGAGCTGGCCCGCGCCTTCCCCGAGGACGGGTTCCAGGGCGAGGAAACCGGCAGCGGTCGCGCCGGGCGGCTGCGCTGGGTGGTCGATCCGATCGACGGCACCTCCAACTTCGCGCGGGGCACGCCGCGCTTCTGCGTCTCGCTGGGGCTGGTCGAGGAGCGCACCGCGCTGCTCGGGGTGCTCGTCGCCCCCGCGCTGGGCGAGACCTTCGCCGCGCGCCAGGGCGGGGGCGCGACGCTGAACGGCGCGCCGATCCGGGTGGCCAGCACCACCGACCTCGCGCGGGGGGCGGTGGAGTGCGGCTGGTCCCCCCGCCGGCCCAACGCGGCCTATTTCCAGCTGGTGCAGGGGGTGATGGGGGCGGGGGCGATGCTGCGCGCCGGCGGCTCCGGCGCGCTGGGCCTGGCGGACGTGGCGGCCGGGCGGATCGACGCCTATATGGAGCTGCACATCAACCTGTGGGACGTGGCCGCGGCGCTCGCCATCCTCGCCGAGGCGGGCGCGCGCCTGTCCCCGTTCCTGGAGGGGGACGGGCTGGTGGCCGGCAACCCCATCCTGGCCGCCGCCCCCGGTGTCGCGGAAGCGCTGAGCGCGATCAGCGGCATCGGCCTCGCCTGAACCATCATGCTTGCACGCGGCCGAGGCGCGGCGTATCCGGGCAGCATGATCCCGCATCGCGGCAGACGCCGATGACCCTTCGCCCACGCGCATGACGGCCGCGACCGCCGGCAACCCGGCATCCGGCAAGGCGGCCCTGCCGGCAGGGCTGCTGCTGGCGGTGCTGGGCGTGGTGTACGGCGATATCGGCACCAGCCCGCTCTACGCCTTCAAGGCGAGCCTGGAGCATTTCAAGGATGGCGGGGTGGACAGCTACGAGGTGCTGGGCATCCTGTCCCTCATCTTCTGGTCGCTGTTCCTGTCGGTGACCGTGAAATACGTGCTGCTGGTGATGCGCGCGGACAACCACGGCGAGGGCGGCATCCTGGCGCTGATGGTGCTGGCCCAGCGCAGCTGCACCGGCGAGCGGATGCGCGCCGTGCTCGCCATGGTGGGGCTGGGGGGCGCCTGCCTGTTCTTCGGCGACGGCGTCATCACCCCGGCCATTTCCGTGCTGTCGGCGGTGGAGGGGTTGCAGATCGTCAGCCCGCATCTGAACGAGTTCGTGCTGCCCATCGCCGTGGTGGTGATCGTGGCGCTGTTCCTCATCCAGTGGCGCGGCACCGAATCCGTGGGCCGGGTGTTCGGGCCGATCATGGTGGTCTGGTTCGCCGTGCTGGGGGTGCTGGGGCTGGTCGAGGTGGCGCGCCACCCCTTCGTGCTGCTGGCCCTGGCGCCCAGCTACGCGCTGTATGTGCTGATCCACTACCAATGGCTGGCCTTCGTGGCGATCGGCTCGGTCGTGCTGGCGGTGACGGGGGCGGAGGCGCTGTACGCCGACATGGGCCATTTCGGCCCGCGGCCAATCCGGGTGGCCTGGACGGCCTTCGTGCTGCCCTGCCTGGCGCTGAACTATTTCGGCCAGGGCGCGCTGGTGCTCGCAAACCCCGCGGCGGTGGAAAACCCGTTCTACCTGCTGGCCCCCGGCTGGCTGCGCCTGCCCATGGTGGTGCTGGCCACGATCGCCACGGTGATCGCCAGCCAGGCGCTGATCTCCGGCGCCTATTCGGTGGCGCGGCAATGCGTGCAGCTCGGCTTCCTGCCGCGCATGACGGTGCGCCACACCTCGGCCACCGAGGAGGGGCAGATCTACCTGCCGCAGATCAACACCGCGCTGCTGCTGGGCGTGATGGCGCTGGTGTTCATGTTCCGCTCGTCGGACGCGCTGGCGGCGGCCTACGGCATCGCGGTGACCGGCACCTTCATCTGCACCACCATCCTGGCCGCCGTGGTGTTCCGCCGCCAGTTCGGCTGGTCGCGCCGGCTGACCATCGGGGTGTTCGGCTTCTTCGCCGTGATGGATTTCACCTTCTTCGCCGCCAACGTGCTGAAGATTCCCGAGGGCGGCTGGGTGCCGCTGGCGCTGGGCTTCGCCCTGCTGGCGCTGATGACCAGCTGGAAGCAGGGACGCGACCTGATGCTGGCACGCTGGAAGCAGGACAGCCTGCCGCTGGCCTCCTTCCTCGCGCGGCTGCCGCAGTCCCGCACCATCCGCGTGCCGGGCATGGCGGTGTTCATGACCGGCAACCCGGACTACGTGCCCGGCGCGCTGCTGCACAACCTGAAGCACAACAAGGTGCTGCACGAGAAGGTGCTGTTCGTCACCGTCGTCAACGAGGACGTGCCGGACCTGCCGCAGGAAAGCCGCAGCACGGTGAGCGAGCTGGCGCCGGGCATCCATCGCGTCATCGTGCGCTACGGCTTCATGCAGAGCCCCAACCTGCCGCGCGACCTGCTGGCGCTGCGCGACCAGGGCGTGGCGTTCGACCCGATGCAGGCCAGCTATTTCCTCGGCCGCGACACGCTGGTGGCGGCCACGGTGCCGAAGCTGCCGGTGTGGAGATTGTGGCTTTTTCTGGTCATGGCGCGGAACGCCGTGTCCGCCACGGAGTTTTTCCGTATCCCCAGCGACCGCGTGGTGGAGCTGGGCGTGCGCGTGGCCATCTGACCATGCGGGGCATGCACCGAACCGGGAATTCCGATGAGCCTGATCTTCCTGACCCTGGCCTATGCGCCGAACCAGCCGGACGGTGACGTGGACGACCGGCTGGAACTGAACATCGCCCTGTCGCCGCAGGGCCAGATCGATGAATTCGCCTATGAGTCCGACCCGGCGCCGTGGCTCGGCCGGCGCATGCTGCCGGACGGGCGGGAGCGCGAGGTGGAGCTGGTGCGGGCGGACGGCGCCTGGGCGCTGCGCGGGGCGGATGGCGACGACGCGCCGCTCTGGGCGCTGGAGGGACGGGTGTTCCGGCCGGGCGAATACGTCACCCTGTCGCGGCCGGACGCGACGCAGCTGGTGTTTCGCGTGGTGAATGTGGAGGCGGGGCAGCAATAGCGGCGCCGCCTTTCTTGGATTGTGGCGCCGTGCTCGCCGAGGTCAAGGCACGCGTGGCACAAAAAACAATAACAACTATGCGCGCCGCGCCAAGCGGACAACAAGC
>CAMFLK010000169.1 GCA_945957135.1 uncultured Rhodospirillales bacterium | reverse complement strand
GGCCGAAGCGGGTCACCGCCGGGCGCAGCGTGGCGGCGGGTTCGGGCGGCTGCGTCCCGCGCGCATGGGCGACGCGCGGCAGGCCGTGTTCCGCCGCGAAGGCGGCCAGCCGCGCGCGGTCGCCCACGCTGAGCGGCGCATCCGTGCGCAGCAGCAGATCGGGGCCGGATTCCAGCAGGTTGACGATGGCCGAGCCCTCGCGCCGCAGCCCCTCCAGCCGCGCCAGCAGGCCGCGCAGCGGCGCCAGCAGCGCAGCCAGGGCGGGGTGCAGCACATGGCATTCGCGCAGATCGACCACCGCCGCCCCGCGTGGCGCGTGCAGGCCGAGCATGACGGCCCCGCCCTGACGGCGGATGGCGAAGTCCATCCGCCGCCGTGCCCGCGCGGGTGTGCGGGCCAGCGGCCCCAGTGTGGCTTCCCCATACCCCGCCCGGCCCAGCGCATCCGCCAGCAGGCCGGCCTTCCAGGCCGCATAGGCCGGGTCCGCCATGTGCTGCACGGCGCAGCCGCCGCACGCGCCGAAATGCGCGCAGGGCGGCGCCACGCGATCCGGCGAGGGCAGCATGACCTCCGCCGCCGCCACCCAGCCGCCGCCGCGCGGGGCAATGGGCGTGGCCCGCACGGTCTCGCCCGGCAGGGTGAGCGGCAGGAACAGCCGCGCGCCGTCGGGCGCCATGGCCAGCCCGTCACCCTCCGCGCCAAGGGCGGTGACGTGCGTCTCGCAGGGCGGCGGGCGCGAAGAAGGGGAGTCCGTCATCGCGAATGCGTTTTTGCTTCTCTTTCGAGAGAAAAAAGGTACTTTTCAGGGACTTCTTTCGATTCGGAGCGGTCGCATGTCAACAGGAAAAAAGCCTGAAAAGGCCCCGGAGGCCACGCCCTCTCCCCCTGACCTTATCGACGAGATCCGGGAGGAATGGGCGAAGGAGGCGCCCCGGGTCGATACCACGCCGATCGACATCATCGGGCGGATGCAGCGCCTGCATCGAATATGGTCGCCCTATCTGGATTCGCTCTGCCGCAGGAACGGCGTGAGCCGCGCGGATTACGACATTCTCGCCACGCTATGCCGCCGGGGCCCGCCCTACGAGATGCAGCCGGTGGACATCTGCTGGGCGGTGGGCGTGGGCGCCGGCACGCTGGGCCGGCAGCTCAAGGAACTGCGGACCAAGGGGTTCCTCACGCGCCGCCCGGGCCGGGAGGACCTGCGCTCGTCCCTGATCCAGCTGGCGCCGAAAGGGCGGGAGCTCGCGCTCAGGATGGTGGAGGAAGAGATGGAGATGGAGCGGCAATGGCTCCACGCCCTCACCGCGCCCCAGCGCGCCGCGCTGGCCGATCTGCTGCGCCCGCTGCTGGCGGCGCATACGCTCAAGAAGAGGGAGAAGGGGGCGCCGCGCGCGCCCACCGTCCGGTTGAACGCCCGCGGCCCGCGCGGGCCACGGACGACCAACTTCCTCAATGCGATCAGGGTCCGGTGAGCTGGATGTTCACCCCGGCCGGCGCGAGGGTGAGGCGGGCGCCCTGCGAGGTGGTGACATTCTCGATCACCACGCCGTTCTGGTTCTGCATGGTGGCCGCCCCCACCCCGCCGGCGACGGTGGCGCCCACCGCGGCGGCCACGTAGTTGCCGTTGAAATCCTCCACCCGGCGCAGGTTGCGCACCCGCCCGGCGGCGCTCGTCCGGGTGATGCCGACATCCACCACGGACAGGCCGCGCACGCGGAACGGATAGGTCTGGCCCCGGAAGGTCAGCACGCCGCTGCCCCACTGGAAGCCGATGCCGGCCGCCACCGCGCCGCCGCTGAACGAGACCGACCCTTCGGTGGGATCGCCGGCCACCGGCTGGGGCGTCGGGGGAGCGGGCGGGGTGGCGCAGCCGGCCAGCGAAGCGAGGGCGACGATCGCGCCCAGCGTGGCGCGGCGGGCGGTGAGCTTGGACATCGGAACGCCTCCAGGTTGCTCGGCGGTAATCTAGGGATGGCGGCGCGGGTTCCCTAGAGGCCATCGTCCCGCCATGCCCCCCAGCGTCTCATATCCAGGGTCATGAAGAATGACCCCGATATGCGTCCGTGTTCGGCACGCCGCCGCCATCGTTCCCGCCCCGGCAAGCCACGGTCGCGATGGGCTTTCGCCCTCTCCCCGCCTGTGCTACCGCCGCCGCGCGATTTGCATCGATATGGAGAGCGACATGTCCGAAACCGCTGGGCAGCCGGCCGCCGCGCCCACGGCGCCGTTGGTGGTCAACATCCAGTACATCAAGGACCTGTCCTTCGAGGTGCCGAACGCGCCGGCCGTGTTCACCACCCTGCGCTCCGCTCCGCGCGTGGACATCAATCTCGACGTCCAGGCCCGCCGCATCCAGGAAGGCCAGACCGTGTTCGAGGTCACGCTGGTGATCCGCGCCGAGGCGGTGGACAGCGGGGCGGCCACCGGTAACGGCTCCGCGCCGCCGCGCGTGTTCCTGGCCGAGCTGTCCTATGCCGGCGTGTTCACGCTGACGGGCATTCCCGACGAGTCCGTGGAGCCGGTGCTGCTGGTGGAATGCCCGCGCCTGCTGATGCCCTTCGCCCGCAACGTGCTGGCCGACGTCACCCGCGACGGCGGCTTCCCGCCGGTGATGCTGCAGCCGATCGACTTCCTGGCCCTGTGGCAGCAGCGCCGCAGCCAGCAGGGCCAGCAGCCGGCGGTGAGCTGACGTCCTCCCGGTTACCTGTCGGCAATCTTTACAGATGCGCCGGCAGGTGCGCCGGGCGGCTTAACCATCTCAATGGCTTGGCGAGTGGCCCCGATTTTGCCTGTATTTCTTTCGCAGGCAAAAGGAGCTGTTCGATGTCCGTCCGTCCGTTCGTCCTCGCCGCTCTCCTCGCCGCCGGGTTCGCCGGCGCCACCCAGGCCGCGCCGGTCGCGCCCACGAGCTATGACGAGCCCAACGGCTCCGGCGTGGCCAGTTCCGGCTCGTGGAACTACTGGGACGTCACCTATTCCGGCGTCGGCAGCACCACCACCGACGGCGCGGGGCTGGTCGGCGGCCTCGGCAAGCTGACCGACGGGGTGATCGCCACCGACAACTGGTACAACGTCTCCAACAACGCCGGCACCGGCCCGCATGTCGGCTGGCGCAAGGAGACCACCCCCGCCCTGGCCATCCAGTTCTTCTTCACCGGCTCGCCGCTCATCACCTCCATTTCCATCTATGCCGACAATTCCGGCGCCGGCGGCGTGGCGGCCCCCGCCTTCGTCAGCATCGACGGCACCCTCTATGCCGGCCCGGCCACCATCGACGGGTTGCAGGACGTCATCACCATCTCCGGCCTGTCGCTGACCGGCGACGAGCACACGATCGGCTTCACCTATCGCGACCCCTACCCCTGGGTGTTCGTCAGCGAGATCACCTTCGACGGCATGTCCGTCCGGCCGATCCCGGAGCCGATGTCGCTCACCCTGCTCGGCGCCGGCCTCGCCGCCCTCGGGCTGATCCGCCGCCGCTGAGCGTGATGGCGTTTGGCGGAATCGCCAAAGACGTCTGAATCACGCGATCGAACACGGGCATGGAGCGGGATGGCTGAGCGCGAGCGATGCCATCCCGCTCTGAGCGTCAGCAGCCCGCCGGCGGATCGGCCGCGGTGGCGAAGCGCAGGATGCACGCGGCGTAGCGCTGGGCGAAGGCGCTGGAATAGCCGGCGCCATGGCCCTGGAAGCCCTCCGGCCGGTCGATCATCAGCAGCCGCCCGACGCGCGGCCGCAGCAGGTCGCGCACCATCTCCGCCATGCGGTCGGGGTCGCTGGTATAGGGGTCGTCGGCGAACTGGATATAGACCAGCCGCGTCGCCGGCGCGGCCGCCGCGCTGAACAGGCGGTAGGTATCGGTCTGGCCCATCAGGATCTGGTGGCCCGGCGAGGTGCCGAACGCCGCCTCGGACAGCGCGATCACCACCTCCGCCAGCCCCGCCGTGTCCAGCGTCTGCAAACTGTTGAACCCGCCGCGCGACTGGCCGCCGACCACGACACGCGCCCAGCCCTGGCCGCGCAGCGTCCGCAGCGCCCCGCGCAGCGCCTGCCCCATCTCGTCGCGCTGGTGGTCATAGGCGGGGTCGCGGTCGAAGCGCAGAACGTCGTACCCGGCATTGTTGAAGGCGCGGATGAAGCCCGGCGCCTGCTGCCCGCGGCTGTCGGACATGTTGCCGTTGAACCCGTGGCCCCACACCACCACGCCCTTCGCCGCGCGCGGCCCGAACCACAGATAGCGCGCATCCGTGGCGATCGCCCAACCCGGCCCGGACAGCAGCGGCCCCGGCGGCGGCGGCGCGGGCGCCCAGGCGCGGCCGGGCCCCACCACCGCCAGCCCCACCGCATACAGCGCGCAGCCCTTGGCCGCCCCGCCGCAGGAATTCAGCGCCCGCTCCCGCGCCTCCTCCTCGCTTTTCGCCCCCCAGGACGCGCCATAGCCACCGGTGGACGACAGGGCGAAGGCGCGCGCCAGATTGCCGATGAGGAACTCGCCGGCATAGGCGGCCCGCGCGCGCTCGCCCGCGCCGGGCAGCGCGCCGTCCAGGAGTGGCACCTGCGCCCGCACCGGCGCGGCCACCGCCAGCGCCACCAGCAGCGAGACGATTCGCAACATATCCATGGCCCCAGCCTATACCGCGGCCGGGGTTGCCTAAACCCTTCCACCGGCGTTACCTCCCGCCCAACCTCGCAGGCTTGGAGATCCGCCGCCCATGCGCGTGAAAGACGTCAAGAAGGTCGTGCTCGCCTATTCCGGAGGGCTCGACACCAGCGTGATCCTGCGCTGGCTGCAAACCACCTACCAATGCGAAGTCGTCACCTTCACCGCCGATCTCGGCCAGGGCGAGGAGTTGGAACCCGCCCGGCGCAAGGCCGAGATGTTCGGCGTGAAGGAAATCTTCGTGGACGATCTGCGCGAGACCTTCACGCGCGACTTCGTCTTCCCGATGTTCCGCGCCAACGCGCTGTACGAGGGCCAGTACCTGCTCGGCACCTCCATCGCCCGCCCGCTGATCGCCCAGCGCCAGATCGAGATCGCCGAACAGGTCGGCGCGGACGCGGTGGCCCACGGCGCCACCGGCAAGGGCAACGACCAGGTTCGCTTCGAGCTCTCCTACTACGCGCTGAAGCCGGACGTGAAGGTGATCGCCCCCTGGCGCGAATGGGACCTCACCAGCCGCACCAAGCTCCTGGAATTCGCCGAACAGCACCAGATCCCCATCGCCAAGGACAAGCGCGGCGAAGCCCCCTTCTCGGTGGACGCCAACCTGCTGCACTCCTCCTCCGAAGGCAAAATCCTCGAGGACCCGGCCATCGAGGCCGACGAGATCGTCTATCAGCGCACCATCCGCCCGGAGGACGCGCCGGACAAAGCCACCGTGATCGCCATCGACTTCGAACACGGCGACCCCGTGGCGATCGACGGCGAGACACTCTCCCCCGCCAGCCTGCTCACCAAGCTGAACGCGCTCGGCAAGGCCAACGGCATCGGCCGGCTCGACCTGGTGGAGAACCGCTTCGTCGGCATGAAATCGCGCGGCGTGTACGAAACGCCCGGCGGCACCATCCTGCTCGCCGCCCATCGCGCCATCGAATCGATCACCCTCGATCGCGAGGCCGCGCACCTCAAGGACAGCATCATGCCCCGCTACGCGGAGCTGATCTACAACGGGTTCTGGTTCAGCCCCGAACGGCGCATGCTGCAGGCGCTGATCGACGAAAGCCAGAAATCCGTCACCGGCCGCGTGCGTCTCAAGCTCTACAAGGGGAACGTGAGCTGCATCGGGCGCGAAAGCCCGAACAGCCTCTACTCCATGAAGGTCGTGACGTTCGAGGAGGACCAGGGCGCCTACGACCAGTTCGACGCGCAAGGGTTCATCAAGCTCAACGCGCTGCGCCTGCGCCTCGGCGCCTCGGCCGGCCGCAAGGGAGGAAGCCTGTAATGACCGTCTCGATGTACTCGTTCAGCGTCCCGCTGTTCAAGACCCAGCTCACCGCCCTGTCGGCCGTGCTCGACAAGGCCGCCGCCTTCTGCGAGGCGAAGAAGATCGAACCCTCCGTGCTGATCAACGCCCGCATCGCACCGGACATGTTCGCCCTGGCCCGCCAGGTGCAGATCGCCACCGACATGGCCCGCGGCGGCGTCGCCCGCCTCGCCGGCATGGAGGTGCCCAGCGCGCCGGACACCGAAACCACCTTCGCCGAACTGAAAACCCGCATCGCCTCCACCCTCGCCTTCATCGACTCCGTGCCGGCGGAGAAGATCGAAGGCAGCGAAGACCGCGACATCACCCTGAAAATGCGCGCCGGTGACCAGACCTTCAAAGGCCTGCGCTACCTCCAGTGGTTCGTCATCCCCAACGTCATGTTCCACTGCACCACCGCCTACAACATCCTCCGCCATAACGGCGTGGACATCGGCAAACGCGACTTCATGGGGAGCTAAATTTCTTTGGGGAATGAAGGAAGGCGAGGGGCGCTGCCCCTCGACCCCGCTGGGGCCTCAGGCCCCAGACCCCGCTACCTATGTCTTCTTTCTTCGGGCCGAAGGCCTCATCACTTTCTTTGGCAAACACAAGATTCTTGGCTTCGCCAGGGAGCCTGGATAGCTCGTACTCCTCCCAGCGAATGGGTCTGGGGCCTAAGGCCCCAGCGGGGTCGAGGGGCAGCGCCCCTCGCCTTGCCTTCCCCCTTCCTTCTCCCTGACCCACCTCCATGACCATCGCCCTCACCGCCTTCCTCGCGGCGTTTTCGGCGTTGTTTTCGATCGTCAATCCGTTGGGCGGAGCTTTCATCTTCAATGAGGTCACCGCCGGCCGGCCGGCGGCGGATCGGCGGATGCTGGCGGCGCGGGTGGGGGTTTATTCGTTTTGCGTGATGATCGGGGCGTTGTGGCTGGGGGCGTTCGTTCTCACGTTTTTCGGCATTTCCGTGGGCGCGTTGCGCATCGCGGGGGGTGGCGCGGTGGCGTTGCAGGCGTGGGGGCTGTTGACGGCGCCGGAGGTGCGGGAGGCGCGCAAGCAGGAGCAGGCGGAGTCGGGCATCGGGCCGGCGCAGGATGTGGCGTTTTTCCCGCTGACTTTGCCGTTCACCACGGGGCCGGGGACGATCGCGGTGTGCGTGGCGCTGTCGGCGGAGCGGCCGCGCGAGGCGGGGCGGGCGGTGGGGTTTCTGGCCGGGGTGTCGCTGGCGGCGTTGTGCATCGCGGCGATCGTGTGGTTGGGCTATCGCTCGGCGGATCGGTTGGGGGTGTGGATGGGGGCGTCGGCAAGGCGCACCGTGGCGCGGCTGATGGCGTTTCTGTTGCTGTGCATTGGCGTGCAGGTGGTGATCAACGGGCTGCATGACGTGTTTGGAGAGTTCGTGGTCAGGACCACGCAAGAATAAGGAAGGGGAAATTCCATGGCGGCGTCTGCGGGGTATGAGCGGTTTCTGGCGTTGCACGAGTCCGGCATTTTCGTGATGCCGAACGCGTGGGATGGCGCCTCGGCGCTGATGTGCGCGCGGGCGGGGTTCGCGGCGGTCGGCACGTCCTCCTATGCCATCGCGGCGGCGATGGGGGTGCCGGATGGGCGGCATGCGGTGAGCCTGGCGGCCTCGATCGACAATGGCGTGGTGATGTCGCGCGTGTCCGGCCTGCCGGTGAACGGCGATCTGGAGGACGGGTTCGGCCCGGCGCCGGCGGATTGCGTGGCGACGGTGGAGGCGGCGATCGCCGGCGGGTTCGGCGGTCTGGGCATCGAAGACACCACGGCGGACCCGGCCAACCCGATCCACGGGTTCGACGATGCGGTGGCGCGGGTGCGCGAGGCGGCGCGGGTGGCGCGCGGGCGGATCGTGCTGACCGGCCGCACCGACAATTTCCTGCACGGGCGGCGCGACCTGGACGACACGATCCGCCGGCTGGTGGCCTTCGCCGAGGTGGGGGCGGACGTGCTGTATGCCCCGGCCTTGCCGGACATGGAGGCGATCGGCCAGGTGGTGCGGGCGGTGGCGCCGAAGCCGGTGAACGTGCTGATCGGTCCGGGCGTGCAGCTGGAGGCTTTGGCGGCGGCCGGGGTGCGGCGGGTGAGCCTGGGCGGGGCGTTGTATCGCCGCGCCATGGGCGGGCTGGCGGAGGCGCTGGTGGCCTTGAACAAGGGCGACATTCCCGGCGCGTTGCAGGGGGCGGTGCCTGGGGCCACCCTCTTTCCCGGCTGAGCGCGATGGCCAAGCTGCATCGCTACCGCCTGCGCGTGACCTGGACCGGCAATACCGGCGAGGGCACGCGCAGCCCGCGCGGCTACAGCCGGGCGCACACGATCGCGGGTGAGGGCAAGCCGCCCATCCAAGGCAGTTCCGACCCGTCCTTCCGTGGCGACCCCGCGCGCTGGAACCCGGAGGAGCTGCTGCTGGCCAGCCTCTCCGCCTGTCACAAGCTCTGGTATCTCGACCTGTGCGCCCGCGCCGGCGTGGTGGTGACGGCCTATGAGGATGGGCCGGAGGGCGAGATGGCGGAGGAGACCGGCGGCGAGGGCCAGTTCACCCGCGTGGTGCTGCGCCCGCGCGTGACCATCGCCCCCGGCAGCGACGCGCACGCGGCGGAGGCGTTGCACGAATCCGCGCATCGCATGTGCTTCATCGCCCGCTCGGTGAATTTCCCGGTTCTCCATGAACCCGTGATCGTCACGGGCTGATATCAAGCCGGAACCCCCAGACAGGGGCGTGGTTTCTCCCGCAAGCCTTCCATCATGGCAGGCAGGGCAAGGAGACATCGTCCATGTCGAAAATTCTGTTGGCGGGTGCTGCGGTTTTTCTTTCGGCCGGATTGGCGCTGGCCCAGACCCCGGCTCCGGCCACCCAGGGTCCGGCCGGCATCGCCAATACCGGCGGCGCCAGCGGCGGCAACAGCGCCGCGAAATCCGAGGCCGCGCCGGTGGCGCCGGGCACCTCGGTTCCCGGCACCGCGCCGGGCGTGATGGCCGCCCCCGGCCAGACCACCCAATCCGTCAATCCGCAAGCGCAGACGGGAACGCCGACCACGCCACCGCGTGGCACGGAAGGGGCTGGAAAGGCCAAGGGAAGCTGAGTTCGGAAGGAATGGTGGAGCTGAGCGGGATCGAACCGCTGACCTCGTCATTGCGAACGACGCGCTCTCCCAACTGAGCTACAGCCCCGTTCCTTCACCCTCGCACCCCTGACGAAGCCGGGCCGCGAGGGGGCGGAACATGAGCACCGGGCGCCGTGAAGTCAAGCCGCATTCCGGCATGGCTTCACGGCGCCGAGGTTGCTCCCGCTGATCCGCATCGCTAGCTTCCGGCGCAACTTCCGGGGGCATCGCGCGTGATATCGATCCTGTTCCAGATTGTGAATGAGGCGCTGAATCTCTACAAATGGGCGGTCATCCTCGCCGCCGTGGTCAGCACCCTCGCCGCCTTCGGCGTGCTGGACATGCGCAACCGGCTGATGTGGTCGATCGGCGACTTCCTGGAACGCATCACCGAACCGGCGCTGCGACCCATCCGCAACGTATTGCCGAATTTCGGCACCATCGACCTCAGCCCGCTGGTGCTGATCTTCCTCATCTACATCGCCCAGGCGGTGCTCGCCCGGCTCTACGCGGCCATCGCCTTCGGCAACATGCAGGGCCTGCTGTTTTGACCGCGCTGCGCATCGACGGGCGCGCCGTCGCCGCCCGCCTGCGCGCGGCCATCGCCCGCGC
>CAMFLK010000168.1 GCA_945957135.1 uncultured Rhodospirillales bacterium | reverse complement strand
GCGGGGTATGGGGTCGATTGGTCCTCAGCCGGAAAGATAGGGCCGAGGCGAATGTCCTGATGGAGGCCATGCGCGCCTTCGACGAACTCCTCGCCCAGTGGCGGGCGGGCACGCTGGTGCCGGAGGTGGAGGCCGAGACACCGGTCCGTGTCCGGAAGACCCGCTCGGCCGGTCCCCGCACGCGCTCCGCGTCTCCCCGTGGTCCCCGGCCGGCCGAGCCGGAGGTTCGGCGGCGGATCATCCGCCTCCGGCCAGTCAACTGGGCGGTCATTCCGCGAAAGATCGGGTCCCGCCGCAAACGGCGGACAATCACCGTGCCGCGCGCGGACGAGTGGTCGGGATGACGGCCCGGCCCGCACCCGTTTCGCGCCTTTTCGTCAATTCGAACCGGCTATCCCGAAAAATTTTTACCTTGGGTCATTCCCGAGGCGATGGCGCGTGGGCGTGCCCCAACCGCCGGCGGCCCGGCCCGGCGTGGGTGGCCGGGACAAGCCCGGCCAAGACGAAATGGGGGGTATGGAAGAACAAGCCACGGCGCAGCCAAAAGAGAAAAAGTTTTTTGGTTCTTTTTTTCAAAAAAGAACGCGCTTTCTTACTGTCTTTCCCGCGTGGATGGCCGGGACAAGAGCCCGGCCACTTCGGTTTTTTGGTTCTTTTTTTCAAAAAAGAACCGCTTCCTTTCTTCCTTCCTACACCCGCGCCGCATCCGCGATGAAGAAGCCGGCGGTCACGTTGCCGTTCCATTCTTCGGCGCGCAGGTGGCCGGCGAGGTGCAGGGGGGTGCCGTCGCGGGCGAGCAGGGCGGAGGCCAGGGGGCCGTCGTCGGCGCGGAACATCACGGCTTTCAGGCGGCTGCCGCCGTCTTCGCCTTCGATGAAGGCGCGGATGGTGCGGGCTTCCTTGCCCACGCGGTCGGCGCGGACCACGCGGATGCGGGGCAGCACCAGCATGGGTTCGTCGTTGCCGGCGCCGAAGGGGGCGAGGCGGGCGAGGGATTGGGCGAGTTCCACGGTGCAGCCGGGCACGGCGAGTGCTCCTTCCACCGCGAGATCGACGGCCGAGGGCAGGTTTGTCGCGGCGGCGAGGCGTTCATCGAGGAAGGCGTGGAACGCCGGCAGGTTGGCCTCGGGCAGCGAGAAGCCGGCGGCCATGGCGTGGCCGCCGCCGGTGGCGAGCAGGCCGGACTGGGTGGCGGCGATGATGGCGGCGCCGAGGTCGAGGCCGGGCACCGAGCGGCCGGAGCCTTTGGCGATGCCGTCGGCGATGCCGGCGACGCAGGCCGGGCGGTTGAATTTCTCCTTGATGCGGCCGGCGACGATGCCGACCACGCCGGGGTGCCAGGTGGGGCCGGCGACCAGGGCCACGGCGTGGCCGGCGGCGAGCTGGGCTTCGGCGGACTGCATCGCCGCGTCGAGCATCGATGCTTCCACCTGCTGGCGTTCGCGGTTCACCGCGTCGAGCCGGGCGGCGAGCGGGCGGGCCTCGGTTTCGTCGGCGGCGAGCAGCAGGCGCATGCCCAGGCCGGAATCGCCGATGCGCCCACCCGCGTTGATGCGCGGGCCGAGGGTGAAGCCGAGCGTCATGGCCGAGGGCCGGTCGCGCGCCATCGCGACGTCGAGCAGGGCGGCGATGCCCGGGCGGCGGCGCTGGGCCATGATCTTCAGCCCCTGGGCGACCAGGGCGCGGTTGAGGCCGACCAGCGGCATCACGTCGCACACCGTGGCGAGGGCCACGAGGTCGAGCGCCCGCATCAGGTCGGGCGCCGGGCGGGTGGCGAAGAAGCCCTGTTGCCGCAGCACCCGCAGCGTGGCGATGGCGGCGAGGAAGGCGATGGCGGTGGCGCAGAGCGTGCCCAGGCCGGATTCGCAATCCAGCCGGTTGGGGTTGACGATGGCGGTGATGGGCGGCGCCCCCCCCATCTTGTGCCCGTCCGCCTTGTGGTGATCGAGCACCACGACATCGGCGCGGTCGGCGATGGCGGCCAGGGCGTCGGCGGCGGCGGTGCCGCAATCCACGCAGATCACCAGCGTGGCCCCTTGGTCGGCGAGGCGGGTCAGGGCCGGGGCGTTGGGGCCGTAGCCCTCGGCCATGCGGTCGGGCACGTAGGGCAGCACGGGGCAGCCGAGCTCGCGCAGCAGCCCGGTCATCAGCGCGGCACTGCAGGCGCCGTCCACGTCGTAGTCGCCGAACACCGCGACGGTCTCGCCGGCTTGGGCGGCCTGGGCGATGCGGGCGGCGGCACGGTCCATGTCGCGCAGCACGCAGGGGTCGGGCAGCAGGGCGCGCAGGGTGGGGTCGAGGAAATCGGGCGCGGTGTCGATGCCCAGGCCGCGCACGGCGAGCATGCGGCCGAGGATTTCCGGCAGGCCGAGGCGTTGGGCGATGCCGAGGCCGACGCGCTCCTCCGCCTCGCGGAACAGCCAGCGCCGCCCGGTGAGGCTGGCGCCGACGCCCAGCGCGAGGGAGGCGGTCAGTTCCAGACCCAGGTCTTCGTGGTGAAGTTGTGATGCGCCTCCACGTAGCGCACGGTGCCGGACTTGCTGCGCATCACCACGGAATGGGTGATCGCCCCTTGTCCGTGGCGCTGCACGCCGCGCAGCATGGCGCCGGTGGTGACCCCGGTGGCGGCGAACATCACGTCCCCCCGGGCCATCTCGTCCACGGCATAGACGCGGCGCGGGTCGCTCACCCCCATCTCCCGGGCGCGGGCCACCTGGCTCTCGTCCTCGAACAGCAGGCGGCCCTGCATCTGCCCGCCGATGCAGCGCAGCGCCGCGGCGGCCAGCACGCCCTCCGGCGCGCCGCCGGATCCCATGAAGATGTCGATCCCCGCGGCGGGCTGGGCGGTGGACATCACCCCGGCCACGTCGCCGTCGCTGAGCAGCACGATGCGGGCGCCGGCCTCGCGGGTCTTGGCGATCAGTTCTTGGTGGCGGTCGCGGTCGAGCATGCAGGCGACGAGGTCGGACACCTCGCAGTGCCGGGCGCGGGCCAGGTTGCGCAGGTTCTCGGCGACCGGCGCATCGATATCCACCACCCCCGCGGGCAGGCCGCCGCCGACGGCGATCTTCTCCATGTAGATGTCGGGCGCGTGGAGGAAATTGCCGTGCTCGGCCAGCGCCACCACGGCCATGGCGTTGGGGCCGCCCTTGGCGGTGAGGGTGGTGCCCTCCAGCGGATCGACCGCGATGTCCATGGCCGGGCCGCCGGCGCCGACGCGCTCGCCGATATAGAGCATCGGCGCCTCGTCCATCTCGCCCTCGCCGATCACCACGGTGCCGTCGATCGCCACCGTGTCGAAGGCGCGGCGCATGGCCTCCACCGCCGCGCCGTCGGCCTCGTTCTTGCGGCCCATGCCGGTCCAGCGGCTGGCGGCCAGCGCCGCGGCCTCGGTGACGCGGACCAGTTCCAGGGCCAGGTTGCGATCGAGGACCTTCTCGATCTTGCGCGGCAGCGTGTCGGACATGGCGAGCTCTCCTCAGCCGGGTTCGATGCGGATGACCGCGGGATGTTCCAGAACGGCGTCCAGCGCGTCGAGCCGGGCCAGTGCCGTGCGCATGGCGGCCTCGCCGGTCTCGTGGGTGACCAGCACCACCGGCACCGCCTCGCCGGGGCTGCGGCCGCGTTGCAGCATGGATTCGAGCGAGACGCCGGCATCGCGCAGCACGGCGGTGACGTCGGCGATCACGCCGGGCCGGTCCACCACCATCAGGCGCAGGTAGTAGGCGCCGGCATGGGTTTCGATGGACAGCGAGGGGGCGTTGGACAGCGCGCCGGAGGCGGCACCCCAGACCGGGGTGTAGCGCCCGCGCGCGAGGTCGATGAGGTCGGACACCACGGCCGAGGCGGTGGGGCCGGCGCCGGCCCCCCTGCCCTGCAGGATCACCTGGCCGACGAAATCGCCCTCCGCCACCACCGCGTTGAACACCCCGTCCACCCGCGCGATGGGCGAGGCGAGCGGCACCATGCAGGGATGCACCCGCGCGGAAATCCCCGCCTCCGTGCGCCTTGCCAGGCCGAGCAGCTTGATACGGTAGCCGAGCTCGTTGGCGAAGGCGATGTCCAGCGCCGAGACGCCGCGGATGCCTTCGACATGCACCGCGTCGAAGGCCACCGGCCGGCCGAAGGCCAGCGCGGCGAGGATGGCCAGCTTGTGGGCGGCGTCGATGCCGTCGATGTCGAAGGAGGGGTCGGCCTCGGCGTAGCCCAGCTTCTGCGCCTCGGCCAGCACCTCGGCGAATTCGCGCCCGCGCTCGCGCATCACCGTCAGTATGTAGTTGCAGGTGCCGTTGAGGATGCCGGCGACGGCGGTGATGCGGTTGCCCGCCAGCCCCTCGCGCAGCGCCTTGATGACGGGGATGCCGCCGGCCACCGCCGCCTCGAAGGCCAGCGCCACGCCCTTCTGCTCGGCGAGCGCGGCCAGTTCCGCCCCGTGCACGGCGAGCAGCGCCTTGTTGGCGGTCACCACCGGCTTGCCGGCGGCCAGCGCGGCCTGCACCAGGGCGCGGGCCGGCCCCTCGGCGCCGCCCATCGCCTCCACCACCACGTCGATGCCGGGATCGGCGGCGAGGGCGACGGGGTCCTCGTACCAGTGCAGCCCGGCGAGCGGCATGCCCCGGTCGCGTCCCCGGTCGCGGGCCGAGACGGCGGTGACGGCGATCGGCCGCCCCGCGCGGGCGGCGACCAGATCGGCATTGGTGCGGAGCATGGTGAGGACGCCGCCGCCGACCGTGCCCAGCCCGGCCAGCGCCACCGACAGCGGGCGGGTCATGCCGACACCCCTTCTGCCGGGGCATCCACGGGCCCGGCATTGTCGGCCATCAGGAAGGTGCGGATGTTGCGCAGCGCCTGGCGCAGCCGGTGGGTGTTCTCCACCAGGGCGATGCGCACGTGATCGTCGCCATGCTCGCCGAAGCCGATGCCCGGCGCCACCGCGACCTTGGCGCGGGCCAGCAGCAGCTTGCTGAACTCCACGCTGCCGAGATGGGCGAAGCGCTCCGGGATCGGCGCCCAGGCGAACATCGAGCCCTCGGGGCTCGGCACCTCCCAGCCCGCGGCGTGCAGGCCGCGGATCAGCACGTCCCGCCGCTCGCGATAGAGGTCGCGCATCTCCTGCACGCAGTCCTGCGGCCCGGTCAGCGCCGCGGCCGCGGCCACCTGGATGGGGGTGAAGGCGCCGTAGTCGAGATACGACTTCATGCGGGTCAGGGCGTTGATCAGCTTGGGATTGCCCGCCGCGAAGCCCATGCGCCAGCCGGGCATGGAATAGGTCTTGGACAGGCTGGTGAACTCGACCGCGATGTCCTTGGCACCCTCGACCTGCAGCAGCGAGGGCGGCGGGGTGTCGCCGAAATAGATTTCCGCATAGGCGAGGTCGGACATGATCCAGATCTCGTGCTTGCGGCAGAAGGCGACGATCTTCTTGTAGAAGTCCAAATCCGCCAGATACGCCGTTGGATTGGAAGGAAAGTTCACGATCAGTGCGGTCGGCTTCGGCACCGAATGGCGCACCGCGCGATCCAGCGCCTCCAGCATCGCGTCATCCGGCGTGGCCGGCACGGAGCGCACCGAGGCGCCGGCGATGATGAAGCCGAACTGGTGGATCGGGTAGGACGGGTTGGGCACCAGGATGGTGTCGCCCGGCGAGGTGATCGCCGCCGCCAGATTGGCCAGCCCCTCCTTCGAGCCGAGGGTCGCCACCACCTCCGTTTCCGGATCGAGCGTCACCCCGAACCGCTTGGCATAGTAGCCGGCCAGCGCCCGGCGCAGGCCGGGAATGCCCTTGCTGACGGAATAGCGGTGGCTGCGCGGGTCCTGCACCGTCTCCACCAGCTTGGCCACGATATGCGGCGGCGTCGGGCTATCGGGATTGCCCATGCCCAGGTCGATGATGTCCTCGCCGGAAGTGCGCGCCGCGGCCTTGGCCTTGTTGACCTCGGCGAACACGTAGGGCGGCAGGCGGCGGATGCGGTGGAATTCGTCGGCCATGGCAGGACTCGGTTCGAGGGAGCGGGACGGCTAAGAAGACCGTTCCGTGCCGCGTGGCAAGGGGATCGGCATCCCGCCTGCCTACAACCCCAGCCCCACCCGCGCCAGCACCCGCCCGTCGCGCAGATCGAGCACCACCACGCGATCGGGCCCGCCGCCCTGGAGTTGCAGCACCAGCCGGTCCCCGCTCGCCGAACTGCCGGCGATGCGGGTGCCCGCGGGCTCGGCGAGGGTGACCGGGGCGGCCGGCGCGCCCCCCCCCAGGCGGTGCATGACCGTCACGCCCAGCACGATCACCCCGGCCACGATCAGCACGCCCATGCCGATCACCAGCGCCAGCATCGCCCGCATGGCTCAGCTCCGGCGGGCGTTCCAGGGATAGGGCGCGACACCGGGCAGCAGGCCGGTGAGGTCGGCGCGGTAGGCGGTGCGCAGGGTGAACACGCCCAGCGGCACGGTCGCCACCTGCTCCAGCGCCAGCCGGCCGAGGGCGAAGGCGGCCTTCTTCTGGCCGGCCTCGTCCGGCGCGGTGAGCCATTGCTGGGTCAGCGCCTCCGCCTCGTCGTTCTTCCACCAGCCGAACCAGCCGGCCTCGCCCTGGCCGCGGCACAGCGGCGAGATCGCCGGGCTGCCATAGGTGCCGGTGCCGCCGGTGGTGTGGAAGATGCTCCACCCCCCCTTCTCCACCGGCTCGCGCGAGCCGCGGCGCTGGATGACGGAGCCCCAGTCCATCTCCTGGAGATCGACGTTCATGCCGATGCGCTTCAGCGTGTCCGCCGTCACCTGGCCGAGCGGGCCGATATCCGGGAAGTCGCTGGGGTTGATGATCGCCACCTTCTGGTTGGCGTAGCCCGCCTCCTTCAGCATGGCCTGGGCGCGCTTGAGGTCGCCCGGCATCAGGTCCTTGTGGTCCTGGAAATAGGGCGTGCCCGCCGGCCAGATGCTGCGCGAGAGCTTCCACATGCTGGTGTCGTCGCCCTGGCTGGCGCGCATGTAGTCTTCCTGGACCACCGCGGCGAGCACCGCCTGGCGCAGCTTCACGTCGTTGAACGGCGGCTGCAGGCAGTTGAGCCGGGCCAGCGACAGGCGGCCGGCCTTGTCCAGCACCTCGCGCTTCACGCCGGCCGCCTTGGCCAGCATGGGCTGAAGGTCGGACAGCGGGCGTTCCCACCAATCCACCTCGCCGTTGACCAGGGCGGCGGCGGCGGTGGCGGGGTCGGGGATGATCTGCCAGTCGATGCGCTGGAAATTGGCGATCTTGGCCCCCGTCGCCATGTCCGGCGCCTCGGTCCGGGGCACATACCCGTCGAACTTCTCGTAGGCGGCGCGGCTGCCGGAATTGTATTCGGCGGCGATGAACCGGTAGGGGCCGGAGCCGACCATCTCCGTGACGGCCTTCATCGGGTCGGTGCTGGCCAGGCGCTCGGGCATGATGAAGGCGGGGTTCTCGGTCTTGCCGATGGCCGCGAACAGCAGCGGGAACGGGCGGGCCAGGCGCAGTTCCATGGTGCGGTCGTCCACCGCCTTCCAGTCCTGCACCACCGCGGCGACGAGCTGGCCGAACGTGTCGCGCACGCAGAAGCGCTTGAGGCTGGTGATGCAGTCCTGGGCGCGCACCGGCGAGCCGTCGTGGAATTTCAGCCCCTGGCGCAGGGTGATGCGCACCCGCTTGCCGTCGTCCAGCACCTCGTGCCCCTCGGCCATCTGCGGGCGCGGCACGTTCTGCGAGTCGAGCGAATAGAGCGTGTCGAACACGTAGTAGCCGTGATTCTGGGTGACCGTGGCGGTGGTCCAGATCGGGTCGAGCGAGGTGAGGTTGGCCTGCGGCACGAAGCGCAGCGGCTTCACCGGCTGGGCGATGGCCGGGGCAGCCAGGGGGGCGGTGGCCGCGACCTGGAGAAGGGTGCGGCGGGAAAGCGTGGCCATGCTGAAACGCTCCTGAACCAATGTCGGCGCGATGGTAGCGGAGCGGGCCGGGATGGCCAGACCCCCGCCACGCGGCGCCCACCCCCCGCCCGCCGCCGAATCGGTTATGCTCGCGCCATGTCCGAGCATCGCATCACCGCCGCCGCCGCGGATTCCGGCAAGCGCGCCGACCGCTTCCTGGCCGAGGCCTTCCCCGCCTATTCCCGTTCGCGCGTCAAGACGCTGATCGAGGAAGGACGGGCGACGCGCGACGGCATGCTGCTGATGCAGCCGGCCGAACCGGTGCGCGAGGGCGCCGTGTACGTGCTGGACCCGCCGGCGCCGGTGCCGGCGGAGCCGGTCGGCCAGGACATCCCGCTCGCCATCCTCTACGAGGACGACGACCTCATCGTGCTCGACAAGCCCGCCGGGCTGGTGGTGCACCCCGCCCCGGGCAACGAGGACGGCACGCTGGTCAACGCGCTGATCGCCCATTGCGGCGCGAACCTGCCGGGCATCGGCGGCGAGCTGCGCCCGGGCATCGTCCACCGGCTGGACAAGGACACGTCCGGCGTGATGGTGGTGGCCAAGAGCGAGCTGGGCATGGCCGCCCTGTCCAGCGCCTTCGCGGCGCGGATGGTGGACCGGGAATATCTCGCCCTGTGCTGGGGCGCGCCCTACCCCGCCGCCGACGAGATCATGGCCAATATCGGGCGCGACCGCTTCGACCGCAAACGCATGGCCGTGCGCGCGGGGACGGACGGCAAGCCGGCGCTGACCCGCTACCGCACGCTCGCCCAGCGCGACAACGCGGTGGCGCTGCTCGCCTGCCGGCTGGCCACCGGGCGGACGCACCAGATACGGGTGCATCTCTCCAGCATCGGCCACCCGATCGTCGGCGACCCGCTCTATCTCCGCCGCCTGCCGCCCACCGCGAAGCTGCTGCCCGACCCGCCGCGCGGCGCGTTGCTCGATTTCCCGCGCCAGGCGCTGCACGCCGCCAGCCTGGGCTTCCTGCACCCGCGCACCCGCGAGCGGATGAGCTTCCACACCGATCCGCCCCCGGACATGGCGGAATTGCTGGACTTGCTGGGGTTCAAGCTTCCCCCGTCAAGCGGCTGACGGAAGTTTAATCCCGACTCCATAGGTCCGGAATATTGACTGGACCAGATTTGTCCGGTATGAAGAACGCAACTGCACAATCCCCACGGTGCGCGGGGGTGCGGGACCATCCGGCGGAGGCTGCCGCGAGCGGGGCCCTGTCGGGCGTGAGATGGTATTCGATGCACCGCCGGACAAGGCCCGAACCTTCGGTCCTGTCCCCCGTTCCCGCCAGACCCTGCGCCACACCGGGCAGGCAGCGGCGGAACGCGACGAAAGGAGCCTGACATGGCCTCTGCAGTCATCAACATGGCGCCCGAGGGCAACCTCACCCGCTACCTGCAGGACATCCGCAAATTCCCGATGCTCACTCCGGAGGAGGAGCTGAGCCTGTCGCGCCGCTGGCGCGACAACCAGGACATGGAGGCGGCGCACAAGCTCGTCACCTCCCATCTGCGCCTCGTCGCCAAGATCGCCATGGGCTATCGCGGCTACGGCCTGCCGCTGGGCGAGCTGATCAGCGAGGGCAATGTGGGCATGATGCAGGCGGTGAAGCGCTTCGACCCCGAGCGCGGCTTCCGCCTGGCCACCTACGCGATGTGGTGGATCCGCGCGGCCATCCAGGAATACATCCTGCACAGCTGGTCGCTGGTGAAGATGGGCACCACCGCCGCGCAGAAGAAGCTGTTCTTCAACCTGCGCCGCCTGAAGGGCCAGATGCAGGCGA
>CAMFLK010000167.1 GCA_945957135.1 uncultured Rhodospirillales bacterium | reverse complement strand
CGTCCTCCCCGGCCGCCCACACCTCCTCGGCAACGGCCTCCGGCACCAGCGTGCCGGCGCGCCATTGCGCCAGCAACTCGTCCAGCGCCGCCATGGTGGCATTGACCTGCGCCATCGCGGCGGTCGCCATCGCCCGTTCGGCCCGCCCGAGAAACAACCGGCCCCACACGCCCAACAGCGCGGACAGCATCTGCGCGAAGAGGGTGAAGTGACCGGGCGGGTTCATCCGAAATCTCCTGGATTGTGGGGGTTCTATCTGTGGAACTTCGAACATACACGGAACCAAGACCGCTGCAAGGGAAAATGCAAAAAATCCGAAAGTTTTTGAAAGTTCCAGAGGCGTCGGCCGGATTCAGATAAATATCAAAAAATAAATGTGTTATCTGGCGAAATCTATCGGGTTCAGGTCCACGGCAACGCGCGGTAAAGGGCTTGCACCGTCGCGAAACACGCGTCGAACTCGGGAACGTCCGCAAGTTCCTGTTTCAGCGTGTCCCATTCGGCCCGCGCGTGTTCCCGCACCGCGGGCTGGCTGAGCGAATCCGCCGATGGCACGATGCCGCGCGCGGCGCATTTTTCCCGGAAGGCGGCGAGGATGTCGGCCCGCTGGTCCGCGCCGGGCGGAAAGTGCCGCGCGAGAAAGGCGATGTCGTACACGTCCTGCCGACGATAGCGGTTGCGCGTCACCTGCTGCAAAAGCGCGCGGAATTTCTCCGCGATGAGGTCGGTGAGCGCATAGGCGCGGAACAGCGGCCCGCCCTCGCCGAGCCGAACGACTTCAATGGCGTGGACGGGTTCGTTGAAGCTCATGTCGAAATTGACGGTGTGTTGCCCTTGTCCTTGCCGGAAATGGCGTTCGGCTGCGCTGCCGCGTTCCGCGTAGGCGATCGTCACCTCAAGCGCGGGGAAGCTGAGACGGGCGCGGGCGAAGGGGCGGGGCTGCTCCCTCACGCTCTGAACGCGCAGCACCAGGTCAGCGAAACCCAGCCGGGCCGCCGCGCGGGGAAGCTCCTTGTCGAGCGCTTCCCGCAGCTTGCCGGGCAGGTCGGCCGATGCGGCCAAACGGGTCGTGAAATCGATATCCGCGGTGGTGCGTGGGCTGCCATAGAAGATGGCCATGAGAATACCGCCCTTGAGAAAGATCTGGCTTCCGAGGTCCGGAAGGCTCCCGATCGCGGACAGTACGATTTCGATGGCCTGCCGCTCCCGGTAGGCGAGGGGGTCGCTTCTCGCCTGCCGCACCCATCTGTCGATGTCGATGACACGCGGGGCGGGGTCAGACATTCAGCGACAGCATCCATTTCGCCGAATGGCGCGTCGCGAAGGGTTTGGATGGGTCCAGGACGCGGGAGCCGCCGCGCTGCGCGAACCGTGTCCATCCCTGGATGCGTGGATCGTCGCCGATCGGCAGCAGCTCATCCAGCAAGTATCCTGCCCTGACCTTGGCGATCGGCGTGCCCACGGCCTCGATCGCCGCGACGAGTTCTTCCCGGAACACCGGCGCCTGATCGCGCCATATGTCGATCACATGCGCCATTCCGCCGCAATATTGCGGGCGTTCGACCATATCCGCGAAGGTCTGTCCGACCGTTGCCAGCCGGGCATGGGAGTCGCGCACGCGCAGCCACTGGCCGGGGTGACGGGTCTCGTACACGGCGATGGTCCGCCCGCGCACCGTTTTGGGGTGACGGATGAATTTCAGCTTCGGCCCGTCCGTGGAAGTCCCCTCGGGGTTGTCCGCCGCCATGCGCGCGCCGATCAGGGGCGGCGCGGCGGCGGCGGGCGGCATGGTGAGGTGAAGCGCCTCGGGGCGCCGCTCGGTCAGGCCCCAGCGCTGCATGGCGGAGAGGTGCGAAATATGGCCGAAGGGGTTGGCCAGTGCCGTTACCTCGTCGGCGGCGGCCTCGCCGGCCGGCACGACGCGATAGAGGCTGCGCCCGTAGTCCCGGTCGATCTCCAGCCCCTTGGTCGCGAACAGGTTCGCCACGACCTTGCGCAGATCGTCCATTCCGGGCGTGTCGTGGCGAAGGTGTAAGCGCTTGCGATGCTCCGGGGCGAAGAGGTCGTACAACATCCGGAACAGGTCGTATTGGGTGACGACCGGCCGACGCTCGCCGACCAGCCGAGCGAGTACGCCGTCCGCGAGCTTCGTGCGGCTGATGGAAACAGGGAGGGCGCTGCTCGCCAAACGTTGGGCCATTTTGCGGAGAACATCACTCCAGGCCAGTAATCTTTTATCCGGAGGATAAAAGATTACTGGCCTGGATGGCTCCGCCATCTTATCGCCAGAGCCGCGCGTGTCAACATATTTATCATCCACCCATCCCTTCACCGGGGCCCATGTCCCGAGCCTTGACCACCCACCTGCATCCGCTTATGAATAAAAGTATTATTGCTTCTTTTTCTTCAGAAAAAGAAGACCCCTCCTTGCCTTCACACGCGCTCGACGAGCGCCGCGATGCCCTGGCCCACGCCGATGCACATCGTGGCGATGGCCCGCCGGGCGCCGCGCACTTCCAGCGCACTCACCGCCGTCATCGCCAGCCGCGCGCCGCTCATGCCCAGCGGGTGGCCCAGCGCGATGGCGCCACCATGCGGGTTCACGTGCTCCGCATCGTCGGCCAGGCCGAGCTGGCGCAGCACGGCGATGCCCTGGCTGGCGAAGGCCTCGTTCAGCTCGATCACGTCGATATCGCCGATGGCGAGCCCGGCGCGGGACAGCAGCTTGCGCACCGCCGGCGCCGGGCCGATGCCCATGAGGCGCGGCTCCACCCCCGCCGTGGCCATGGCGACGATTCGGGCGCGGGGCGTCAGCCCGTGGCGGCGCGCGGCAGCCTCGCTGGCCAGGATCAGCGCGGCGGCGCCGTCGTTCACGCCCGAGGCGTTGCCGGCGGTGACGGTGCCGGGATTGCGGAACGGCGTGCGCAGCTTGGCCAGCATCTCCAGCGTGGTGTCGCCGCGCGGATGCTCGTCGGTGTCCACCACGGTCTCGCCCTTGCGGGTCTTGAGCGTGATCGGCGCGATCTCGCGGGCGAAGAAGCCCGCTTCCTGCGCCGCCCTGCATTTCTGCTGGCTGCGCAGCGCGAATCTGTCCTGGTCCTCGCGCGACACCTGGAAGGCCTCGGCGACGTTCTCGCCGGTCTCCGGCATGGAATCCGTGCCGTATTTCGCCTTCATCGCGCCATTGACGAAGCGCCAGCCGATGGTGGTGTCGAAGGTTTCCACGGCGCGACCGAAGGCCTCGCTGGATTTGGCGGTGACGAAGGGGGCGCGGGTCATGCTCTCCACCCCGCCGGCCAGCATCAGCTCGGCCTCGCCCGCGCGGATGGCCCGCGCCGCGGTGCCCACGGCATCGAGGCCGGAGCCGCACAGCCGGTTGACGGTGGCACCCGGCACGTCCACGGGATAGCCGGCGAGCAGCGTGGCCATATGGGCGACGTTGCGGTTGTCCTCGCCGGCCTGGTTGGCGCAGCCGAGATAGCAATCGTCCAGAGCCGCCCAGTCCACCCCCGCGTTGCGCTCGCGCAGCACGCGCAGCGGGTGGGCGGCGAGGTCGTCCGTGCGCACGTCCTTCAGCGCGCCGGCATAGCGGCCGATGGGCGTGCGCGCGAAGTCGCAGATGAAGGCTTCCGGCATGGACGGCGCTCCCCGAATCACTTGGCGGAACCGTATGCGCGGGGGGTGGGGCCGGCAAGCGAGCGGTCAGTTCGCCTCGCGGATGCGCACCCCCGCCCGCACCGCGCCGCCATCGGCGTCCAGCACGGTCAGCCGGTAGAAGCCGGGGGCGGGGGGCGTCCAGCTCACCTCGCGCCGCGCCGGGTCGGTGGGCAGCACCGTGCCGTCCACCAGGAAGGTCAGCGGCCGGCGGCCGCCCATGGCGCGCAGCGTGACCGGCCCCTCGTCGCTGAGCTGGGCGCCGGGGGGCGGGAACAGCAGGCGCAGCGCATCGGCGCCGGCCGGATGGGGCAGGCGGGCGGTGGCCAGGGCGCGCGGGGCCGGGCGCGGGGCGGGGGGCAGGATGTCAAACACCCGGGCGACCAGCGGCAGGGCCAGGCCGCGGCCGGTGGCGCCGGGCAGCGGCGTGCCGTCCGGCCGGCCGACCCAGGCGGCGACGACGTGCTTCGCGTCGAACCCCACCGCCCAGGCATCGCGCCCGCCCCAGCTGGTGCCGGTCTTCCAGGCCACGCCGGGCGGCCCGCCTTCCGGGAAGGGCTGGGTGAGCACCTCGGCCACCGTCGCGGCGATGCGCGGCGACAGCAGCGGGCGCGTGGCGGGGGGTGCCGCGAACAGGCCGAGCGGGGCGACCGCGCCATCCGTGCCCAGCCCGGCATAGAGGGCGGCGAGGTCGCGCATGGTGATGCCCGCCCCGCCGAGCGCCAGCGGCAGCGACGGGTCGGCGCCGGGCGGCAGGCGCAGGCCGATGCCCGCCCCCCGCAGCCCCAGCGCGAAACGCAGCGGCCCCACCCTGTCGAGCAACGCCACCGCCGGCAGGTTCAGCGACCGGCGCAACGCCTCCGCCGCCGTCACCACGCCGGCGAAGCTGCGGTCGAAATCCTCCGGCGCGTAGGCGCCGAACCGGCGGGGCAGGTCATCCAGCCGCGTCTCCGGGCCGACGATGCCGTCCTGGAACGCATAGCCGTACACGAAGGGCTTCAGCGCCGAACCCGGCGAACGCACCGCCCGTGTCAGGTCCAGCGCCCCGGCCCGCGCCTCCTGCCGGCCGCCGCCGCCCGAGACCACCGCGCGAATCTCCCGGCTTTGCAGATCGGCCACCAGCAGGGCCAGCGAGGCCCGCTCCGGCAGGACCTCCAGCCGTGTCGCTGCCAGCCGCTCCAGCGCGATCTGCAACGGCAGGTCGAGCGTGGTGACCACACGCGGCCCGCTTACCCCCGCCACTGCCTGCCGCGCATGCCGCGGCAACTTCACCCGCGCCGCCGGCACATCGCCGCCATCGGCCTGAAGGATCCGGTCGCGCAAAGCCCGCGCCCGCGCCGGATGCCGGTCCGGCCGCAACGCCTCCGGCCGCCGCGGAATGGCCACCAGCAACGCCGCCTGCGCCGGATCGAGCAGCCGCGGCGACGTGCCGAACCACGCCAACGCCCCTGCCCGAACCCCTTCGAGATTGCCGCCATACGGCGCGAGGGTCAGCCACATGCCGAGTATCTCGCGCTTGGAATACCTGGCCTCGAGCTGAAACGCCCGCGCGATCTCGATGATCTTGCTGCGCACCGTCCGCGGCCGCGGCTCCAGCAACCGCGCCGTCTGCATGGTCAAGGTGGACCCACCCGACACCACCCGTCCCGCCCGCAGGTCCTGCCAAGCCGCCCGCGCCAAGGCGACCGGATTCACCCCCGGATGCCGCCAGAACTGCCGATCCTCTGTGGCAACGAGCGTCTCGACCAGGACCGGGGCGACTTCATCGGCTGCGATTGCAAACCGCCACACGCCACCCGGCGCCGGCTTCAACGCCACGATCCGCCCTTGCCGATCCACGATCTCGCTTCCGGTCACGGCGAGGCGCGACAGGTCGGGGGGATAGAGCCGGTCCAGGATCAGCGCCGTGCTGGTCAGGAAGGCGAAGAAGAAAGCAAGGAAGGCGGGGGCTCTGCCCCTCGACCAACGGCCGCGACAAGAGGTCGCGGCGGGGGCCTTAGGCCCCAGACCCCGCTTACTTTCTTGGCCGAAGGCCAAAATCACCTTTGGGGCAAACCGAATTATAGGCTTCGCCAAGCAAGCAAGAAAAACGAATGGGGTCTGGGGCCTAAGGCCCCAGCGGGGTCGAGGGGCCTGGAGACGCCTTTACCGAACGTGCATTTCCGTTTCTTCACAGCGGTCACAGAGGTTCGCATTCCCCACAGCAGCACCATGGGCTCTCCCGATCGATCTCGCGCGCGGAATCAACCGACCGGCCAGGGAATATATGACCCAATCTCTCCGCAGCCCAGCCTTGCCGCTACCGCGACCAGCCCGGTCAACCGGAAGTCGATACGGCCTGCGCTGCGATCTGGGGGTCGCTCCCGGTTTACCTCGGTCCACCTCAGAAAATGGACCCTCCATGGCTGCCGGCGACCGCGCCCAGGATGGTTACGACGCTCAACAGGACCAGCAGCCAATGCGCCCGGTTCAGCCATGCGAAGGCCGCGACCGGCTTGGCTGTCGCCCAGTTGCGAAAATGCCGATGCAGGATGAGGGGCTCAGCGACGAACAGCACCAGGGCGAACAGCGTCCAGACTCCCACCATGGCGTGCATCCACCAGAATCCGGCTTCCCGAAACCGCTCCCAGAGGTCGAGCCGCCAGCACATGTGGAACCCCGTCAGGCCGGCGAGGACGATCGCCGAACGTGCCTGCCACGCGAAACGGCGTTCCACGGCCTCGAAGGACCGAAGCCGATCCTCCCCGATCTGTGTGCGCCGGACGGCCGGCAGCACAACCGTGGTCACCATCGCGACGCCGCCGATCCAGATGACGACGGCGAGCACATGGAGCGCGCGGGCGAGGATCACATCATCCATGGCGCGGCCCTTCCATCGTGTGGCCATCGGTGCGATGGACGTGGAGAAGAACGATCACTCGCTGGAGTGGGCACATGGTAGCGGTATCGGGCTTGGCCGCGCGGCCGGCGGCCTTCTGGTCGCTGGGATTTCGGCCGTTCTTTCTGGCCACGGGCCTGTGGGCGCCGGCGGCCCTGGCCGTATGGATCGGTCTTTTCGTCACCGGCGAAACCCTGCCCAGCCGGTTCGATCCGCTGACCTGGCACCTCCACGCGATGCTGTTCGGCTTCACGCTCGCAGCCATGGCGGGGTTTCTGCTGACGGCGATACCGAACTGGACGGGGCGCCGGCCGGTGCGGGGCGGGCTTCTCGTGGCGCTCGTCACACTCTGGCTGGCTGGCCGCGCCGCCTGCCTCGTTTCGGAATTCATGCCGCTGTGGCTGGCCGCGAGTCTCGACCTCGCCTTCCCTGTCGCGCTCGCGGCCGTGGCGGCGTGGGAGATCGTCGCCGCGCGCAACTGGCGCAACGTGATGATCCCGGTTCCTGTCGCGCTCCTCGGCGTGGCCGACCTGCTGATATATCTCGACCTGGCGGGGTGGGCAGTGCCGGCCGGATTCGGCTGGCGGCTGGCACTTGTCATGATCGTCATCCTCATATCCGTGATTGGCGGGCGGATCATTCCCGCGTTCACCCGCAACTGGCTGGTGGGACGCGGGGTGCGCGCGCTGCCCGGCGCGTCCGGCTGGCCCGACCGGCTGGCGCTGGCAACGCTTCACGCCGGGCTGATGCTGTGGGCCGTGTCCCCCGCCTGGCAGGCGGTCGGACCGCTGCTGGTCCTGGCCGCCGCGTGCAATCTGTGGCGCCTCGGCCGCTGGAGGGGCCTCGCCACCACGGCGGAACCGCTGCTGGCGATCCTCCATCTCGGCTATTTCTGGCTGGCGATCGGAACGGGGCTGCTCGGCGCGAGCCTGCTGGTTGACCGCATCCCCGAAACGGCGGCGATCCACGCGCTGACCGCCGGCGCGATCGGAACCATGATCCTCGCGGTGATGACCCGGGTGGCGCGCGGCCATACCGGACGGCCGCTCAAGGCCGACCATGCGACCACGGCGAGCTATGCTCTGATCACAGTGGCCGCAGCCGCCCGGGTGACCGCGGCCTTCTGGAGCGGGGCGTCGATCGGCCTGCTCGAACTGTCCTCGGTCCTGTGGGTGGCCGCGTTCGGCCTGTTCGTCTGGATCTACGGGCCGATGCTGTGGGGGCCTCGGGTGGAGGCCGCCCGGTGACGCGGCGTGACATCGCCCTCGCGCGGGGATCACGGGCCTACCCGGCGATACCCTCGCGCGGCGGGCCGGCCGAACGGCAGGATTTCCACCGATGACCCGTTCTCCAGCGGCGCCGACGCGCCGGGGATGATGGCCACGGCATCCGCCCCGACCATCGGCATCATGCGGTGGGAGCCTTCGCCCGGAACGCGCCACGCCGTCACGCTGCCATGCCCGGCGGCCAACCGGACCGGCAGCAGCTCGGTGCGGTCCGGCCGACGCGCGCGGGCAAAGGCGGCACGGGCGGTGAGGGCCGGGGCCGGCGCCTCGCCCACCATGATCGCCAGCATCGGCCGCACAAAGGCCAGGGCGCCATAGGCGGCGGCCTGGGGGTTGCCGGGCAGGCCGACGAAGCAGGAATCGCTGATCCGCCCGAGGCCCAGCGGCTTGCCGGGCTTCATCGCCACTTTCACCACGTCGAGCTGGCCGCCCGCGCGCAGCACGGCGCCCCGTACATGGTCTTTTTCCCCCACCGACATGCCCGCGACGGTGATCAGCAGGTCGGCGTGGCCGGCCAGCGTGGCGATCGCCGCTTCGGTCGCGACGGCATCGTCCCCCACTGAGAAGGATGCGACCTCAACGGCGGGGGCGGCCAGCAGGGCAGTGAGCAGCGGGCCGCAGGAATCGTGGATCGCCCCCATCGGCAGGGAGTCTCCCGCCGCGCGCAACTCCGCCCCGGTGGTCAGCACCGCCACGCGCACCGTCCGCGCCACCACGACCGACGCGATGCCCAGCGCCGCCAGCAAGGCGATTTCCGGCCATGCCAGGACGGTTCCGGCCGGCAGCACGGCATCCCCCCGCCGCACATCCTCGCCCGCCCGGCGAATATGGGTGCCGGGCTGGATGGCGGCGTCGAACTGGACCCGTTCGCCGCGCGGGATGGCCTGCTCCTGCATCACCACGGTGTCCGCGCCGGCGGGCAAGGCAGCGCCGGTCATGATCCGCCGCGCCGTGCCCGGCGCCAGCACGCCGGGCGCGTCGCCGGCATAGGCGTGGGCGGACACGGGCAGCACCAGCGGCACGCCCGTTCGCCCCGCGAGGCGGACGGCATATCCGTCCATCGCGGCCTGGTCGAATTCCGGCAGGGAGCGGGGCGCGCGAATGTCGTGCGCCAGCACGCGGCCGGCCGCATCCGCGATCGGCACCGTCTGGCTGCCGACCACCGGCCGGGCGAGTTCCATCGCGACGGCGCGGGCGGCATCGAACGGAACCATCCGCGCGCCGGGACGGAAGCAGCCGTCCTGCCGGATGGCCGGCATGGTCAGGTCCCCCCCGCCGGGGCGGGAAGGGCCTTCTCCAGGATCGCGCGCATGGCGGCGAGGCCGGGGTCATCAGCCCCGTTCATGATGCCGATGAGCTGGACGAAATGGTTGTCCGACGCGGTGTCCAGAAAGCCGCGCACCGAGGCGGCCAGCATCTCCACGACGGAGCACCCCGCCGCGTCGGCCGCTTCCGCCAGACGCTGGGGAAGCGGGGTGTCGCGCAGGGCCGCCAGCACGCGCGCGGCGATGGCGGGGTCGTCCAGCGAATCGATCAACCGGCCGAACATGGCGGTCTCACTGCACCAGCGGCGAGGCGGCGCCGTCCAGCGCGACGCCCTGGATGTCCGCCTTGCCGGCCAGCACGGCGATATACTGCGCGGTGGCCTGGTGGCGGACGCGCCGGTTCAGGTAGGATTCGATACGTTCGCGCACCGCCTCGAACGGCAATGTCCGTCCGTCGATCCGGCGATGCAGGCGGATCAGGTGCATGCCGTAGCGCGTTTGCACCGGCGCCGAGATCGTGCCGGGATCGAGCGCCTTCAACGCGGCCTCGAATTCGGCGGTGGTATCGCCAGGGCCGATCTGCCCGAGGCTGCCGCCGAGGCTGGCGGAGGGGCAGGCGGAGCATTCACGGGCGAGTGCCGCGAAG
>CAMFLK010000166.1 GCA_945957135.1 uncultured Rhodospirillales bacterium | reverse complement strand
CTGTCGGATGGCGTAGAGGTGCCAGGAGAGGGCGCGGACGAGGGGTGTCTTGAGATTGGGGTAGTTGGGGTGGGGCTCCTGGTTCTCTATCATACTCACTACATAACTACCACCACCCGCTGAGTCAACAAACTACCCACCAAGAAATCGTATCAAATTGTAACTGTCTTCCTTCGGGCCGAAGGCCCATCAAAACCCCTCTCTCCACCCCGCGCGGCGTGCTGAGTCGGCACGCGGTTGCCTGACGTAGCGGGGTCTGGGGCCTAAGGCCCCAGTGGGGTCGAGGGGCGAAGCCCCCGCCTTCCTTTGCCTATGCCTTGTCTCGCCTTCGCCCGCAGCCCGTTCCACAATCGCGGGGCATTGGGAGCCGGAGGGGTGCGGGTGATGGAGGGTTTGGTGGGCAGGGTGGCGTTGATCACCGGGGGGGCGAGCGGCATTGGGTTGGGGATGGCGCGGGCGTTCGTGGCGGCGGGTTTGCGGGTGGCGATCGCGGATATCGATGAGGCGGCGTTGGCGGGGGTGGCGGTGCCGGGGTTGGGGGCGGCGCTGGTGTTGGATGTGACGCGGGGTGAGGCGTGGGAGCGGGTGGTTGGGGAGGTGGAGGCGGCGTTGGGGCCGGTCGATATCCTCTGCAACAATGCCGGGGTGGCGCAGGGGCGGTTCGCCGACGGGCGGGGCATCGAGGTGGCGGAGATGCCGGAGGCGTTGTGGCGGATGGTGATGGAGGTGAATGCCACCGGGCCGTTTTTGGGCGCGCGGGCGGTGGTGCCGCGCATGTTGGCGCGGGGGCGGGGTGGGCACATCGTCAACACGGCGTCCACGGGTGGGTTGATGGCGCCGGGTGGGTTGGCGGCGTATTGCGCGTCGAAATACGCGGTGGTCGGCCTGTCGGAATCCTTGCGGGCGGAGCTGGCGCCGGCGGGGATCGGGGTGAGTGTGCTGTGTCCCGGCGGCGTGCGCAGCAATCTGTTCGGCAGTTCGGCGGGCGTGCGGCAGCGTCTGCTGGGCGGCAATGAGGGGATGGCGACGGTCAATTCCCAGGCGCAGCGCGAGGAGCAGGCGCGGCGGATGGACCCGGTGCGGGTGGGCGAGATGGTGTTGCGCGCGATCGCGGGGAACGCGATGTACATCATCCCGCATCCGGAATATCTGGGGCATATCGAGGAGCGGCATGCGGCGCTGAAGGCGGCGTTCGGGGAGTCGGCGCAGCCGGGCTATCGGGATTCGGAGTTCACCTTCGAGTGGTTCCGCAATCCCGAATATGCCCGCGCGGCGGGTATCATATCAACGGTCATGAAGAATGACCGTTGATATGAGTCTTTGTTTGGCGCGCCGCCGCCCGCCAACCCGGCGCGCGATACCGCCGGCCCTTCGCGATGGAAGAGTCATCGCTTCGGGCCGTCGGTATCACTGGCTGACCGCGTTGTTGCGGTGGGCGCGCATCAGCCGCTGCTTGTCGGCCTCGGACAGCACGGGCCGGTCCACCTTCAAGGTCAGCTTGTGCAGCGTGCCGGTGAAGGCGAAGGGCACCTGGTAGTCGCCGTCGTCCACCGGCGTGCCGGTGTCGGCGCCGACGTCGAAATTCTCGTCCCATTGCAGGATGAAGGGCAGGGTGCGTGCCATGGTTCGGGTGGCCACCGGCTTGCCGTCCACTTTCAGCGTGCCGGTGCCGCCGCGGCCGATGCCGCTTGCATCGTTGAACATCAGGGTTTCCATGCCCAGCCCGTCGTAGCGGAAGTCGAATTCGACCAGGTGGCGGCCGGGGGTGAGCGGGTCGGCGCCCTGCCAGCGCACGCGTTCGAGGTCCACGAGGTTCCACAGGAACACCGGCCGGCCCTTCAGCAGGTAGAAGCCGTAGCCGGCGAAGCGGCCGCCCTGGGTGACGATCATGCCCTCGCCGCCGGCCTGCACCTCGATATCGGCGGAGAAGAGGTAGGAGGCGTTGAGGATGCTGGGCGCGTCGCCGTTGGGTGTGCCGGTGAGCGGCGCGGTCCAGACGAATTCGCTGCGTCCGGCGGCCAGGCTGGGCTTGGGCGTGATCAGCCGCGCCACGGTGGAGCTGTCGAGCGGCATCACGCCGTTCTTCTGGGCCTCGATCCAGAACAGTTCCTGCAGCTCGCGCAGCTTGGCGGGGAATTTCGCCGCCACGTCCTCGAACTGCGTCCAGTCGCGGGTCAGGTCGTAGAGTTCCCATTCCACCGTGTTGGCCGGGTCCGGGTTGGTCGGGTCCAGCGCGTTGGCCCAGGGCGGGCGGGTCACCTTGGTGCTGGCGATCCAGCCCTCGTGGTACAGCGCGCGGTCGCCGAACATCTCGAAATACTGGGTCTTGCGGGTGGAGGCGGCGGCGGCGTTGGCGGGGGCGAAGGTGTAGGCCATGCCGACCCCGTCCACCGGCTTCTGCGGAATGCCGTTCACCATACTGGGCGCGGGCACGCCGGCGGCTTCCAGGATGGTGGGCATGATGTCGATCAGGTGGTGGAACTGGTGGCGGATGCCGCCCTTGTCCTTGATCACGCGGGGCCAGGCGATGGCCATGCCCTGGCGGGTGCCGCCGAAATGCGAGGCGACCTGCTTGGTCCAGGTGAAGGGCGTGTCGAAGGCCCAGGACCAGGCCACGGCCATGTGGTTGTAGGTGCGGTCCGACCCCCAGGCGTCGTAGAAATACTTGAGCTGGTCGGCCACCGGCACGTCCACGCCGTTGAACATCGCCACCTCGTTGGGCGTGCCGTTCAGCGTGCCTTCGGCGCTCGCGCCGTTGTCGCCGCTGATATAGATGATCAGCGTGTTGTCGAGCTTGCCCATGTCCTCGACCGCCTGGATCACCCGGCCGATCTGCTCGTCGGTATAGGCGAGGTAGGCGGCATAGACTTCCACCTGGCGGATGAACATCTTCTTCTCGTCCGCCGTCAGCGCCTCCCAGCGCTTCAGCAGGTCGTCGGGCCAGGGGGTCAGCTTGGCGTCGGCGGGGATCACGCCGAGGCGTTTCTGGTTGGCGAAGATGCGTTCGCGCAGGGCGTTCCACCCGTCGTCGAACAGGTGCATGTCGCTGATCCGGCGGATCCATTCCGGGGTGGGGTGGTGCGGCGCGTGGGTGCCGCCGGGGGCGTAGTAGCAGAGGAAGGGCTTGGCCGGGTCCAGCGCGTTGATGCGCTTCATCCAGGCGATGGCGTCGTCGGCCATGGCGGTGGTCAGGTTCCAGCCGGGCTGGCCGACATAGGGGTAGATTTCGGTGGTGTTGCGGAACAGGTTGGGCTGCCACTGGCTGGTGTCGCCGCCGACGAAGCCGTAGAAATATTCGAAGCCCATGCCGATCGGCCACTGGTCGAACGGGCCGGCCTGGCTGGCCTGGAAGGCCGGGGTGTTGTGGTCCTTGCCGAACCAGGCGGTGCTGTAGCCGTGCTGCTTGAGGATTTCGCCCACGGTGGCGGCGTCGCGGCCGATGAAGCTGTCGTAGCCGGGGAAGCCGGTGGCGAGTTCGGAGATCACGCCGAAGCCCACCGCGTGGTGGTTGCGCCCGGTGATCAGCGCGGCGCGCGAGGGCGAGCACAGGGCGGTGGAGTGGAACTGAGTGTAGCGCAGCCCGGCCTGGGCGATGCGGTCGAGATTGGGGGTGGGGATCACGCCGCCGAACGTGCCCGGCGCGCCGAAGCCCACGTCGTCGGTGATGATCAGCAGGATGTTGGGAGCACCTTCCGGCGGCACCACGCGGGGCTGCCACCAGGGGGTGGATTGCGCGGCGTTGAGGTTGGCGGTGCCGCCCCAGGGCAGGTCGCGCGGCGGCAGCACGTCGCCGGGGATGGTGCGGGTGCCCGCGGGCGAGCCGATCGGGCGACCCGTGGAGGAAGGGCCGGCGGGGGTGGCCGCCGCCGGCTGGGCCTGGGCGGCGCCGGTGGGGCGCAGGGCGGCGAAGGCGGTGGCCAGGGCGGCCTTGGCCGTGGTCAGGAACAGGGTGCGCCGGTTCACGGAAAGGCTCCTTGCTGGATTTGGGGCGGGGCGGCGGCCACGCGCCGGACGCAGCGGAAGCCGATATGGCAGGTGCCGGTGTCGATCATCTGCGGGTGGCGGGCGGCGGGGCGGTAGCGGGCGCAGTAGCTGGGCGCGCAGAGATAGGAGCCGCCCTTGATCACCTTGCGGGGAATGCGGATGGCCGGCTGGGCGGGGTCGTGGCTGCCCGCCTCCGGCCCGCCGCGCGGGTCGCGCGCCGCGCAGCAGGCGGTGCCGGCGGCCGCGCGGTGGCTGCCGGTGTACCAGTCGGCGGTCCATTCCCAGACATTTCCGGCCATGTCGAACAGCCCATGGCCGTTGGGCGGAAAGGCGCCGACCGGCGAGCGGCCGGAGAATCCGTCCAGCCCCTCGTCGCGATAGGGGAAGGGGCCTTGCCAGGTATTGGCCATGTGCCGGCCGCCGGGCGTGAAGTCCTGCCCCCAGCAATAGGTCGCGCCATCGAGCCCGCCGCGCGCCGCGAACTCCCATTCCGCCTCGCTGGGCAGGTCCTTGCCGGCCCAGGCGGCGTAGGCCGCGGCGTCGGCGAAGGCGACATGCACCACCGGCTCGCGCCCGCGGCCGGCGATCGTGCTGTCCGGCCCCTCCGGGTGGCGCCAGTCCGCGCCGAGGACGAAGGCCCAGCGGCTGGTGATGTCGGCGAGGCTGGCGCGGTGGCGGGGCATGACGAACACGGCGCTGCCCGGCTGGAGCAGGGCGGGGTCGGCGCCGGGATAGAGGGCGGGGTCGAGCGGGCGTTCGGCGATGGTGCGATGGCCGGTGGCGGCGGCGAAGGCGGCGAAATCGTCGTTGGTGACGAGATGTTCGTCGATCCAGAAGCCGCTCAGCCGCACGTCGTGGGCGGGGCGCTCCTCCGGATAGGCGTCGTCGGCGCCCATGCGGAAGGTGCCGCCGGGAATCCAGTGCATGCCAGGGTGGGGCATGCCAAAGGGGTCGGCCGCGGGCAGGGGAGGCTGCATGGCCGGGTCAGGGTGCGGTGGCCGGGACGGCCGCGCTTGGCATTTCGGGACAGGCGGGGACCATCATGGATCGGCCCGCATGCCCGCGCGCCATTGCCGCGGCGCCAGGCCGGTGCTGCGGTGGAAGGCGCGGGTGAAGGCGCTGGCATCGGCGTAGCCGAACGCCATGGCGATCTGCGTCACCTCGATGCGCGTGGCGGCGAGCAGCTGGCGCGCCGCCTCCAGCCGCGCCTGGTTGAGCAGGCGGCGGAAGCTGGTGCCCTCCGCGCGCAGCCGCCGGCGCAAGGTGCGCGGGTGCAGGCCGAACTGCGCCGCGGCGCCCGCCTCGTCGGGCGGATCGACCACCACGCGCGGGCGCAGCAGCCGCAGCACCCGCGCGGCCAGCCCTGGCTCGCGCACCGCCCAGTAGTGCGCCACCTGCTCGAGCAGCGCGCGCCGCCGCGCCGGGTCGGACCAGGCCAGCGGGCGGGACAGAAGCGCGGTGGGCAGCACCAGCGCGCTCTGCTCCGCGTCGAAGCGCACGGGGGCGGGGAAAGCCTGGCGATAGGGCGTGGCGTCGGCCGGCGCGGCGTGGGCCAGCAGCACCTCCTCCGGCGCCAGGCCGGCCAGCTCGTGCAGCATGGCGCAGCCGGCGGCGAGGGAGTAGTCGAGAATCTGGCTGAGCGCGGCCATGCCCGGCTGCAGCACCGCGTAACCCCACATGGTGGTTTCGCCGAAGCCGAGCAGATAGGGCATGGCGCCGCGCGTGTGGCGGTGCTGGTTGCCGGTGAAGTCCAGCAGCGCCTCGCCCAGGGTGGGGGCGCTGCGCATCAGCGCGCCGACCGGGCCGAAATTCGCCACGCGGATGCCCTGGCCGGCGAGCAGGCCGAACCATGGGCAGCCGGTGAGCGCCACGCAGGCGGTGACCAGCGGGGTGAGGGCGGCGAAGGGGATGGTGGCGGCGGGGTCGTCCAGCGCGTCCGCCGGCAGACCGGCGGCGGCCAGCGCCTGGGCGGGGGCGACGCCGAACCGGCGCAGGGTGGCGGGGATGGGGAGCAGCGGCCCCACCAGCTGCCGCCCCTCGCCGTCCCGCCGGGTCGGGTCGTCCTCGGGCAAGCCGGGCTACTTCACATGCGCCACCCGCAGCGCGTTGGTGGTGCCGGGCTGGCCGAAGGGGATGCCGGCGATCACCACGATCTCGCTGCCGTGGTCGGCGAAGTTCTCGGCGAGCGCCACGCGGCAGGCGCGGCTGACGGTTTCGGTCATGGAGTGGACGTCCGGCGTGACGAAGCCGTGCACGCCCCACACCACGGCGAGGCGCCGGGCGGTCTGTTCGCTCGCGGTCATGCCCAGGATGGGCGCGGGGGGGCGGAAGCGGGCCACGCGCAGCGCGGTGCTGCCGGAGGAGGTGTAGGCGACGATGGCCTGGGCGTCGATGGTCTGGGCCACCTGGCGGGCGGCGGTGGCGATGGCGTCGGCGGAGGAGTGTTCGGGCGGCGGGGCGCTGGCGTCCATGGCGCTGCGCCAGCCGGGGTCCTGCTCCACCCGGGCGATGATGCGGTCCATGATGTTCACCGCCTCGTAGGGGTATTGGCCGGCGGCGGTTTCGGCCGAGAGCATCACGCAGTCCGCGCCGTCGAACACGGCGGTGGCGACGTCGGAGGCTTCGGCGCGGGTGGGGGCGGGGGCGCTGATCATGCTTTCCAGCATCTGCGTCGCCACCACCACCGGCAGGCCGCGCAGGCGGGCGGCGCGCACGATGCGTTTCTGGGCCAGCGGCACTTCCTCGGGCGGCAGTTCCACGCCGAGATCGCCGCGCGCGACCATCACAGCGTCGGACAAGGCGAGGATGGAATCGAGGTTTTCCAGGGCCTGCGGCTTTTCCATCTTGGTCATGATCCAGGCGCGGCCGGCGGCGATCTCCTTGGCCTCGGCCACGTCCTCCGGCCGCTGCACGAAGGACAGGCCGATGAAATCGACGCCGTGGGCGAGCGCGAAGTCGAGATCCGCGCGGTCCTTCTCGGTCAGCGCGGGGATGGGCAGCACCATGTCCGGCACGTTGACGCCCTTGCGATCCGACAGCGGGCCGCCGACCACGATCTCGGTCTCCAGGTGATCGTCGCGCACCCGCGTGACGCGCAGGCGCAGCTTGCCGTCGTCGAGCAGCAGCGAGGTGCCGATGGAGGCGGCGGCGATGATTTCGGGGTGCGGCAGGTTGACGCGGCGCACGTCGCCCGGCGTGGGGTTGAGGTCGAGGGTGAAGGGCTGGCCGGTCTGCAGCTGCACCCGCCCGCCGCCGAAGCGGCCGACGCGCAGTTTCGGCCCCTGCACGTCCGCGAGGATGCCGATGGGGCGGTCGAACTTCTTCTCGATGTCGCGGATCATGGCGATGCGCGCGGCGTGGTCGTCGTGGCTGCCATGGCTGAAATTGAGGCGGAACACGTCGGCGCCGGCCTGGAACAGGCGGGTGAGCACCTCGGGGGTGGAGCTGGCCGGGCCGATCGTGGCGATGATGCGGGTGCGGCGGCGGCGGCGGATCTTGATGCGGGCGGCCATGCGGGGTTCCGTTCAGGCGATGAGGATGGCGCGGATGTCGTTCACGTTGGTCAGGGTCGGGCCGGTGCGCAGCAGGTCGCCCAGCGTGTCGAACAGGCGGTAGCTGTCGTGGCCGCGCAGCAGGGCGGCGGGGTCGAGCCCGGCGGCGCGGGCGCGGGCGAGCGTGTCCGGCGCGACGAGGGCGCCGGCGGCGTCGGACTTGCCGTCGATGCCGTCGCTGTCGCCGGCGATGGCCCAGATGCGCGGCGTGGCTTTCAAGGCGAGGGCGAGGGCGAGCAGGAATTCGGTGTTGCGCCCGCCGCCGCCGGCGCCTTCCGCGCCGATGGTGACGGTGGTCTCGCCGCCCGACAGCAGCAAAGCGGGGGCGGGCAGCGGCTGGGCGTGGGCGCGCACGGAGCGGGCGATGCCGGCGAGCACGGTGCCCATCTCGCGGCTCTCGCCTTCCAGCGCGTCGCCGAGGATCAGGGGGGCGAGGCCGAGGCCGCGGGCGGTGGCGGCGCAGGCGGCGAGCGCCATGGCGGGGGTGGCGATCATGCGGAATTCGGCGTGGGGCAGCGCGCCGGGCTTGGGGGTTTCGTCCGAATCCTGGGCGAGGCGGGCGGCGGCGGCTGGCGGCAGGTCCATGCCGTATTGGGCGACCAGGGCGCGGGCCTCGGCGAAGCTGGTGGGGTCGGGCACGGTGGGGCCGGAGGCGATCACCGCTGGGTCGTCGCCGGGCACGTCGCTGATCGCCAGGGTGACGATGCGCGCCGGGGCGGCGGCGGCGGCGAGGCGGCCGCCCTTGATGCCCGAGAGGTGCTTGCGCACCGCGTTCATCACCGAAATGGTGGCGCCCGAGCGCAGCAGCATGGCGTTGACCGCCTTCTTGTCGGCGAGCGTCAGGCCCGGCGCGGGCAGGGCCATCAGCGCCGAGCCGCCGCCGGAGATCAGGGCGATGACGAGGTCGTTGGCCGACAGGCCCTGGACGGCGGCGAGGATGCGGCGGGCCGCTTCCTCGCTGTTGGCGTCGGGCACGGGGTGGGAGGCCTCGAGGACCTCGATATGCCGGGTGGGCACGCGGTGGCCGTAGCTGGTGACCACCACGCCGGAGAGGGGCACGTCCGGCCAGGCATCTTCCAGGGCGGCGGCCATGACGCCGGCGGATTTGCCGGCACCGACCACCACACAACGCCCGGCGGGCCTGGCCGGCAGATGCGGGGCGAGCACCACGCGGGGATCGGCGGCGGCCACGGCCGCGGCGAACACCTGGCGCAGGGCGGCGCGCGCGCCGGCATCGTCGAACTCCATCGTCTCTCCCCCCGCGCGCGGGGTTGGCCGGCGGCCGCGCGCAAAACGATGCGAGTATGGCGAAGCCGGTGGGAACGCGCCATGTAGGGAGCATTGCAGGAGAGTGACCCATGGCCGACACGCCCAGCACCACCGAGCTCGAAGCCGCCGCCTTTCGCCGGCTGGTGGCGCATCTGCGCGAACGCACGGACGTGCAGAATATCGACCTGATGAATCTCGCGGGTTTCTGCCGCAACTGCCTGTCGCGCTGGTATCGCGAGGAGGCGGCGGCGCGCGGCGTGACGATCGCGGATTCGGCGGCGCGGGAGCTGGTATATGGCATGCCCTACAAGGAGTGGCAGGCGAAGTACCAGACCGAGGCGACGGAGGCGCAGAAGGCGGCCTTCGCCAAATCAGGCCATTGACCCCGATGGCGCGCGCCGCTACGTCCCCCCGCCCTGGAAGAACGAGGTCCGCGATGCCCGCCGATGCCGTCGAGAAGGTCGAAGACGCCGCCCAGTGGGGCAACATCGCCGCCGACCGGCTGCGCAGCCTGATCGAGCGGATCGAGCGGCTGGAGGAGGAGAAGAAGTCGCTGTCCAGCGACATCAAGGACATCTTTGCCGAGGCGAAATCGGCCGGGTTCGACGTGAAGGTGATGCGCCAGCTCATCCGCATCCGCAAGCAGGAGCCGGCGGAGGTGGAGGAGCAGGAGACGCTGCTGGACGTGTATCGCCGCGCGCTCGGCATGTAGCGCCTGTCCGACAACGCGCCCTGGCGGTCATCCGGCGTGTGACGGCAAGGGTAAATCCGTGCCGGCGGCTCCGACTGGAGCGGAAAAAGAAAAAGCCCCGGCTCGCGCCGGGGCTTTGCGTTTGCACGCGCCGGTCCGCCGTGGCGGGCCGGTCCTTGAACTCATATCAACGGCCATGAAGAATGACCGTTGATATGAGTCTTCGTTTGGCGCACCGC
>CAMFLK010000165.1 GCA_945957135.1 uncultured Rhodospirillales bacterium | reverse complement strand
GGTCGGTAGCGGCGCACAATTTTGCCGACGCACGATTTCAAATATAGAAAAGTTTTTTGCTTCTTTTTTTCAAAAAAGAAGCGCTTTCTTACCCCTCCCTTTCCTTTCTTCAGTCGTCCCCCGCCGCCCGCTGTTCCAGCCGGAACGGTGCCGCCGGGTACACCCCCATCACCCGTGTTTCGCGCGAGAAGAAGCTGAGTTCTTCCAGGGCGCGGCGCAGGGGGGGGCTTTCGGGGTGGCCTTCCACGTCGCAGAGGAACTGGGTGGCGGTGAAGTGGCCATCGACCATGTAGCTTTCCAGCTTGGTCATGTTCACGCCGTTGGTGGCGAAGCCGCCGAGGGCCTTGAACAGGGCGGCGGGCACGTTGCGCACGCGGAACACGAAGGTGGTCATCAGGTTCGGCGTGCCGGCGGGCAGCGTGAGCGGCTTGGGGGCCATCACGTAGAAGCGGGTGGTGTTGTGGGCGGCGTCCTCCACGTTGCGGCGCAGGATTTCCAGCCCGAACAGCTCGGCGGCGAGGGAGGAGGCGATGGCGCAGTCCTCCGTGTTGTTCCACTGCGCCACCTGCTCGGCGGAGCCGGCGGTATCGGCTTCCACCACGGCCTGCAGGTTGAGTTCGCGCAGCACGTTGCGCACCTGGCCGAGCGCCACGGCGTGGGAATGGGCGCGCCTGATGGTGGCGAGCGTGCTGCCCTTCACGCCGAGCAGGCAGTGTTCCACGCGCTGGAACGCCTCGCCCACCACGTACAGGCCGGATTCGGGCAGCAGCTGGTGCATGTCCGGCACCCGGCCGGCCAGGCTGTTCTCGGTGGGCATCATGGCGAGATCGGCCTCGCCGCGGCGCACCGCCTCCATCGCCGCCTCGAACGTGTCGCAGGGCAGCGTGGTCCAGCTGGGATAGGCGGTGCGGCAGGCGAGGTCGGAATAGGCGCCGGGGCGGCCCTGGAAGGCGATTGTCTTAGCCATGGGGGGTCTTGGTCATGCGGGCATCCGTCAGGCGGGGGAAAGGACGATGCGGGCGCGGTCCAGATCGGCCGGCGTGTCCACGCCGAACGGGGCTTCGGGCACGCGGGCGCAGGCGATGCGCATGCCGGCTTCCAGGGCGCGCAGCTGTTCCAGGCTCTCGCGCCGTTCCAGCGGCGATTCCGGCAGGGCGACGAAGCGGGCCAGCGCCGTGCGGCGGAAGGCGTAGATGCCGATATGGTGCCATAGCGGCCCCTCGCCCCAGGGGATGGCGGCGCGGGAGAAATACAGCGCCGGCGACACCGCGCGCCCGCCATCGAAGGCGCAGGCGGCCTTGACCACGGAAGGGGCGGCGGCCTCGGCCGGGTCGGTGATCGGGGCCACCAGCGTGGCGATGTCGATCGCCGGGTCGGCGAGCGGGGCGAGCACGGCGCGCAGGTAGTCGGGCGGGATGGTCGGCAGGTCGCCTTGCAGGTTCACCACCGTGTCGTGGTGCCCCTGCGGGTCGAGAATCGACAGGGCGGCGTGGACGCGATCCGACCCGCGCGGCAGGGAGGGGTCGGTCAGCACCGCGGTGCCGCCGGCCGCGCGCACCGACTCGGCGATCTCGCGCTCGGCGCAGGCCACGGCGACGGGGCCGATGCCCGCCTCCCGCCCGCGATTCAGCACATGGACGATCATCGGCAGGCCGTGGATGTCGGCGAGTGGCTTGCCCGGCAGCCGGGTGGCCGCCATGCGGGAGGGGATCAGGACGATGGGGTTCATGTTTTTCGTGGTGGGCGTTTCGGCCGTGGGTTGAAGCTGGCGGTGCGGTTCCCTATGGTGCGCCGCAGCTTAAGTAGCGTGTCCGGGCGGCGCAATGCGGCCGGGGCGCGGGTCTCTCTCGCAGGGAATGCGGCGAATGGAAAGCTTGGAACTCAACAAGGCCTGCGCCGCGGTGCTGGTGGCCGGCATCACCTTCATGGTGACCGGGCTGATCGCCGAGACCCTGGTGCATCCGCACCCGCTGAAGGAGATGGCGATCAAGGTGGAGGGGCTGCCCGCCGCCGGTGGCGGGCCCGCGCCGGCCGAGGCGCCGCTGGAGCCGATTTCCCCGCTGCTGGCCACCGCCGATGTCGATGCCGGGGCCGCCACCTTCAAGAAGCAGTGCTCCGCCTGCCACACGCCGCTGGAAGGCGGCAAGGACGGGGTGGGGCCGAACCTCTACGGCATCGTCGGCGCGCCGCACGGGCACGCGCCCGGGTTCAACTACTCGCCGGGGCTGAAGGGCATCGAGGGCCCGTGGAACTACGAGGAGCTGAACGCCTGGCTGCACAAGCCCTCCTCGGTGGTGAAGGGCACCCGCATGGCCTTCGCCGGCATCTCCAGCGCCAAGCAGCGCGCCGAGGTGATCGCCTATCTGCGCAGCCTGTCCAAGAGCCCGGCGCCGCTGCCCACGCCGTGAGGCGTGCTTCGTCTCACGCCGTGAGGCGTGCTTTGTGGATCGCCGTGAGGCGTGCTTCGTGGGTCGCGCCGTGAGTTCGGCGGATTTCGACGCGTTCGTCGCGGGCGCGGAGGCGGCGGCCGATGTCGCCGGCGCGGTCATCCGCCCGTTCTTCCGCGCGGGGCTGGCCGCCGAGCTGAAGGGCGACGCCAGCCCGGTCACCATCGCCGACCGCAGCGCCGAGCTGGCGATCCGCGCCGTGCTGGGCGAGCGGTTCCCCGATCACGGCCTTCTCGGCGAGGAATTCCCCCCGGTGAATCCCGGCGCGCGGCTGCGCTGGGTGCTGGACCCGATCGACGGCACGCGCGCCTTCATCACCGGGCGGCCGGTGTTCGGCACGCTGATCGCGCTGCTGGACGGCGACACGCCGGTGCTCGGCGTGATCGACCAGTGCGTGACCGGCGAGCGCTGGGTGGGCGTGGCGGGACGACCCACGGTGTTTCGCGGCAGGTTCGGCGGTGCCGCCGGCGCGCGCCCCTGCGCCGCGCTGGCCGAGGCCGAGCTGTCCTGCACCAGCCCGGAGATGTTCACGCCGGCGGATGCCGGCCCGTGGCAGGCACTGGCGTCGTCCTGCCGGCGCACCAGCTATGGCGGCGACTGCTACGCCTACGGGCTGCTCGCCCTCGGCCAGATCGACGTGATCGCGGAATCGACCATGAAGCTGTGGGACTGGGCGGCGCTCGGCCCGGTGATCGAGGGCGCGGGCGGGCGGGTGACGGACTGGCGCGGGGCCGCGCTGCGCCCGGACGGCGACGGGCGGGTGCTGGCGGTGGGCGACCCGCGCCTGCTGGCGCCGGCGCTTGCCCTGCTGGCCGGCTGACCTCTTCGCCAATTCACCCAGGGGAAACTTGACCTGCGGGCGCGCTGATGGCCCATAGGGGAGAACGCGCGCCGGGTTGGCCGGCGGCGGCGCGCCTAACAATATAAGACCACAGGGGGTCGGGGCGATGCGAGGCTTGGCTGTCATGCTGGCGGTGGCGATCGGCTGCGCCGCGCCCCCGCATGCCCGCGCGGCGGACGAGGTGACGCGCGCCGTGGGCATCTCGCTGATGGGCAAGCCGGCGCTGCCGCCGGACTTCAAGAACTTCCCCTACGTGAATCCGGACGCGCCGAAGGGTGGGGAGATCACGCTCGGCGCCGTCGGCACGTTCGACAGCTTCAATCCGTTCATCGTGCGCGGCACGGCGCCCACCGATATCAGCCGGGTGTGGGACACGCTGACCCGCGCCAATGCCGACGAGGCGGAGGCGGGGTACGGCCATCTCGCCGAATGGATCGAGGTGCCGGCCGACAACACCTGGGTGGCCTTCGTGCTGCGGCCGCAGGCGCGGTTCAGCGACGGCAAGCCGGTGACGGCGGAGGACGTGGCCTGGACCTTCGACACGCTGCGCGAGCACGGCAAGCCGTTCTACCGGCAGTACTACGCCGACGTGAAGGACGTGGCGACCGACGGGCCGCGGCGGGTGGTGTTCCATTTCAAGAGCGGCGGCAACCGCGAGCTGCCGATGATCCTGGGCCAGATGCCCGTGCTGCCCAAGCACTGGTTCGCCGGGCGCGACTTCACGCGGCCGCTGACCGACAAGCCGGTGGGCTCCGGCGCCTATGAGGTGGACAGCTACGAGTTCGGCCGCACGCTGACCCTGTCGCGGGTGCGCGACTGGTGGGCCAAGGACCTGCCGACCGCGCGCGGGCTGGACAATTTCGACCGGCGGCGCACCGAGTATTTCCGCGACTCCACCGTGGCGCTGGAGGCGTTCAAGGCCGGCAAGGTCGATCTGCGGCAGGAGAACATCGCCAAGGAATGGGCCACCGCCTACGACTTTCCCGCGGTGCGCAAGGGCTGGGTGAAGAAGGAGGAGATCCGCCACTTCATGCCCACGGGCATGCAGGGCTTCGCCATGAACACGCGGCGCAAGCTGTTCGCCGACGTGCGGGTGCGCGAGGCGCTGGCCCTGGTGTTCGATTTCGAATGGGCCAACGCCAACCTGTTCTACGGCGCCTATGCCCGCACCGATTCCTATTTCAGCAACAGCGAGCTGGCCTCCACCGGCCTGCCGACGGGCGACGAGCTGGCGCTGCTGGAGAAGTTCCGCGACAAGCTGCCGCCCGATCTGTTCACCCAGCCGTTCAAGCTGCCGGTGACCGACGGGTCCGGCAACAACCGGCGCGAGGCGATGCGCGCGCTGAAGCTGCTGGAGGCGGCCGGCTGGTCGGTGAAGAGCCAGAAGCTGGTGAACGCCGAGGGCCAGCAGATGAGCTTCGAGATCCTGCTGGATTCCCCGTCCTTCGAGCGGGTGGCGCTGCCCTATGTGCAGTGGCTGGGGCGGCTGGGCATCGACGCGCATGTGCGCACGGTGGACCCCGCGCAGTATCAGCGGCTGACCGACGCGTTCGATTTCGACATGGCCATCGCCTCGTTCGGCCAGTCCGACAGCCCCGGGAACGAGCAGCTCGGCTACTGGACCTGCCGCTCCGCCAAGGCCGAGGGCAGCGACAACCTGATGGGCGTGTGCGACCCGGTGGTGGACGCGCTGGTGGACGAGGTGATCAACGCGCGCGACCGGGCGCGCCTGGTGGCCGCGACGCGGGCGCTCGACCGCGTGCTGCTGTGGCGGTGGTACCTGGTGCCGCACTGGCATCTGCAGAACGTGCGGGTGGCCTGGTGGGACCTGTTCGGCCGGCCGGCGCAGAAGGTGCGCATCGGGCTCGCGCTGGACAGCTGGTGGTACGACAAGGCGCGCGCCGAGGCGACGATCGCCGCGCGCAACGGCGGGAACTGATCGCCGGCCGATGGCGTGGTATCTCCTCCGCCGCCTGCTGCTGGTGGTCCCCACGCTGTTCGGCATCATCGCCATCAATTTCGTGGTGGTGCAGTTCGCGCCGGGCGGGCCGGTGGAGCAGATGATCGCCGAGCTGAAGGGCAAGGGCGAGGTCGGCACGAGGCTGACCGGCGCGGGCAGTGCCGAGGTGAGCGCCACGGGCGGCGCCTATCGCGGGGCGCGCGGGCTCGATCCGCACGTGGTCGAGGACATCAAGCGCATGTTCGGCTTCGACAAGCCGCCGCTGCGCCGGTTCCTGCTGATGGTGCAGGACTACCTGTCCTTCGATTTCGGCCGCAGCTTCTTCCGCGACCAGAGCGTGCTGCAACTCGTCTTGCAGAAGATGCCGGTCTCCATCTCCATCGGATTGTGGTCCACGCTGCTGGTCTATCTCGTCTCCATCCCGCTCGGCATCACCAAGGCGGTGCGCGACGGCAGCCGGTTCGACGTGGCGAGCTCGGCGGCGATCCTGATCGGCTATGCCGTGCCGGGCTTCCTGTTCGCCATCCTGCTGGTGGTGCTGTTCGCCGGCGGCAGCTTCGTGCAGTGGTTCCCGCTGCGCGGGCTGACCAGCGAAGGCTCGCAATACTGGAGCTGGCCGGCGCGCGTCGCGGACTATCTGTGGCACATGGTGCTGCCCACCATCGCGCTGGTGGTGGGCGGCTTCGCCAGCCTGACCATGCTGACCAAGAACTGCTTCCTGGAGGAAATCCGCAAGCAGTATGTGGTGACCGCACGGGCCAAGGGCTGCGGCGAGCAACGCATCCTGTATCGCCACGTGTTCCGCAACGCGATGCTGCTGATCGTGGCGGGGTTTCCGGCGGCGTTCATCGGCATCCTGTTCAGCTCGGCGCTGCTGGTGGAGATCGTGTTCTCGCTCGACGGGCTGGGGCTGCTCGGCTTCGAATCGGCGATCCGGCGCGACTACCCGGTGATGTTCGGCACGCTCTACATCTTCACGCTGATCGGGCTGCTGATGCAGATCGTCGGCGACCTGATGTACACGGTGGTCGATCCGCGCATCGATTTCGAGGCGCGGGGCTGAGGTGAAGCTGTCGCCGATCACGCAGCGACGGCTCGCGCGCTTCCGCGCCAATCGTCGCGGGTTGTGGTCGTTCTGGATATTTACCGTTCTGTTCGTGCTCAGCCTGTTCGCCGAGTTCATCGCCAACGACAAGCCGCTGCTGGTGCGCTTCGACGGGCATTTCTACGTCCCCGTGCTGCACACCTACAGCGAGACCACCTTCGGCGCGGAGTTCATGCCGACGGAGGCCGACTACACCGACCCGGACGTGGCCGCGGCGATCGGCAAGCATGGCTGGATGATCTGGCCGGCGATCCCGTTCAGCTACGACACGATCGTGAAGAACATGGACCGCCCCGCCCCCGCGCCGCCCTCGTGGCGCAACCTGCTGGGCACGGACGACCAGGCGCGCGACGTGCTGGCGCGGGTGATCTACGGCTTCCGCCTCTCCGTGCTGTTCGGCTTCACGCTGACGGCGATCTCCTCGGCGGTGGGCATCGCCGCCGGCGCCATCCAGGGCTATCGCGGCGGGCTGACCGACCTGCTGTTCCAGCGTTTCATCGAAATCTGGTCGGGCATGCCGCAGCTCTACCTGCTGATCATCCTCGGCAGCATCATCGCGCCGAGTTTCTGGGTGCTGCTGATCTTCCTGCTGCTGTTCAGCTGGATGAGCCTGACCGGCGTGGTGCGCGCCGAGTTCCTGCGCGGGCGCAACCTGGAATATGTGCGCGCGGCCCGCGCGCTGGGCGTCTCCGACCTCGCGCTGATGTGGCGGCACATCCTGCCCAACGCGATGGTGGCGACGCTCACCTTCCTGCCCTTCACCCTGTCGGGCTCGGTGACGATCCTGGCGCAGCTGGACTTCCTCGGCTTCGGCCTGCCGCCGGGCAGCCCGTCGCTGGGCGAGCTGGTGTCGCAGGGCAAGAACAACCTCCAGGCGCCATGGCTGGGCATCACCGCCTTCGTGGTGCTCGGCGGCGTGCTGACCCTGCTGATCTTCGTGGGCGAGGCGGTGCGCGACGCGTTCGACCCGCGCAAGGTGGTGAAGCCGCGGCCATGACCATCCTGTCGGTGGAAAACCTGACGGTCCGGTTCGGGGCGCGCGAGGTGGTGCACGGGGTGAGCTTCGCGGTGGCGCGCGGCGAGACGCTGGCGCTGGTGGGCGAGAGCGGATCGGGCAAGTCGCTCACCGCGCTGTCGCTGCTGCAATTGCTGCCGCCGGGTGCCAGCGCCGACGGCCAGGCGGTGGTGGACGGGCTGCCGGTGATCGGCGCCAGTGAGCAGGCGCTGCGGCGGCTGCGCGGCGGCACCGCGGGCATGGTGTTCCAGGAGCCGATGAACAGCCTGAACCCGCTGGCGCGCATCGGCCAGCAGGTGGGCGAGGCGATCCAGCTGCACAATCCGCTGCCCAAGGCGGAGTTGCGGGCCCGGGTGATCGGGCTGCTGACGGAGGTTGGCTTCGCCGATGCCGCCCACCGGCTGGACGCGTTTCCCCACCAGCTCTCCGGCGGCCAGCGCCAGCGCGTGATGATCGCCATGGCGCTGGCCAACGACCCCGCGCTGCTGATCGCCGACGAACCGACCACCGCGCTGGACGTCACCATCCAGGCGCAGATCCTCAAGCTGCTGGCGGCGGAGAAGGCGAGACGGGGCCTGGCGATGCTGCTGATCACCCACGACCTCGCGGTGGTGCGCCGCTACGCGGACAATGTCTGCGTGATGAAGGACGGCAACATCGTGGAAGCCGGCAGCGTGGCCGAGGTGTTCGCCGCCCCCGCCCATCCCTACACGCGCATGCTGCTGGAGTCCGAACCCAAGGGCACGCCCCCGCCCCTGCCGCCGGCCGCCCCGGTGCTGATGGAAGGGGGCGACGTGCGGGTGCATTTCCCCATCCGCCGCGGCCTGCTGCGGCGCGTGGTGGGCGCGGTGCGGGCGGTGGACGGCGTGTCCGTGCGCATCCATGCCGGCGAGACGGTGGGGCTGGTGGGCGAGAGCGGATCGGGCAAATCGACCATGGGCTACGCGCTGCTGCGGCTTCAGCAGGCGGATGGCGAGATCCGCTTCGCCGGCGAGGATTTGCTGGGCATGGACAAGCCGCGGCTGCGGCATCTGCGCGGGGACATGCAGATCGTCTTCCAGGACCCGTTCGGCAGCCTGTCGCCGCGGCTGAACGTGGGCGAGATCATCGCCGAAGGGCTCGCGGTGCACGCGCCCGACCTTTCCCGCGCCGAGCGCCAGGCGCGCGTGGCGGAGGTGCTGGCCGAGGTCGGGCTGCCGGCGGACTGCACGGAGCGTTACCCGCACGAATTCTCCGGCGGCCAGCGCCAGCGCATCGCCATCGCGCGGGCCATGGTGCTCAAGCCGCGCTTCGTGGTGCTGGACGAGCCGACCAGCGCGCTGGACATGACGGTGCAGGCGCAGATCGTCGATCTGCTGCGCCGGCTGCAACAGGACCACGACCTCGGCTACCTGTTCATCAGCCACGATCTGAAGGTGGTGCGGGCGCTGGCCCATCGCGTGGTGGTGCTGCGCCACGGCAAGGTGGTGGAGGAAGGCCCGGCCCAGGCGCTGTTCGCCGATCCGCGCGAGGACTACACCCGCGCCCTGATGGCCGCCGCCTTCGCGCTGGAGGCGGATGAGAGCGGGGTGGTGGAAAGCTGATAGACTTCGCATCCCATCCTGGAGGTCACGCCATGCCCACCCTGTCCCGCCGTGCCTTCTTCACCGGCGCCGTCGCGCTGGCCGCCAGCGCGCGGATGCGCATGGCGCTGGCGCAATCGGCGCCCGGTCCCTTCACCCTGCCGCCGCTGGGCTACGGGTTCGACGCCAACGAGCCGCATATCGACGCGCAGACGATGATGATCCATCACGACCGGCACCACGCGGCCTATGTCGCCAATCTCAACGCGGCGGTGAAGGATCATTCCCAGGTCGCCGCCCTGCCGGTGGAGGCAATCCTGGCGCGGCTGGCGGAGATGCCGGATGCGGTGCGCACCGCGCTGCGCAACAATGGCGGCGGCCACGCCAACCACACGATGTTCTGGCAGGTGATGGGCGGCAAGGGCGGCGCGCCGGAGGGCGATCTGGCCGCGGCGATCGCCCGCGATTTCGGTGGGCTGGAAGCGCTGCAGACCCAGTTCAACCGCGCCGGCGTGGGGCAGTTCGGCTCCGGCTGGGTGTTCGTGACGGTGACGGCGGACGGCAAGCTGGCGCTGGTCGCAAGGCCGAACCAGGACACGCCGCTGATGGAAGGCGGCCGCGTGCTGTTCGGCAACGATGTGTGGGAACACGCCTACTACCTGAAATACCAGAACCGCCGCCCGGACTACCTCGCCGCCTGGTGGAACGTGGTGGACTGGCCCAAGGTGGCCGGGCGCTACGCGGCGGCGAAGGCGGGGACGCTGGCGATATAGGGAGCAGGCTCCTTCGCACGCATGATTGTGCTTGCGTTGCGGAAGACGGCGTCAAGGCACGCTTCGCTCAAGAGCCTTGACCCCGTCCCCCGCAACGA
>CAMFLK010000164.1 GCA_945957135.1 uncultured Rhodospirillales bacterium | reverse complement strand
CCGCCTACACTGGAACCTACGAGGGGCCAACTTGCTTCCTTACCTACGTCGGTCGCCCCTCGTTTGGTTGGGTCGGGCGCTGTCAAGGCTCTTGAGCGAAGCGTGCCTTGACAGCGCCCGGCGAAACGCAAGCACAATCAAAAAAGCGAAGGAGCCCCCGCCCCCAGAATCAGCGCGTGTTATGCCCGATCGCCTGGTCGTTGCCCCGGCCGATGCCGTGATAGTTGAACCCGGCGGCGCGCATTGCTTCGGGGTCGTACACGTTGCGCAGATCGACCACGATCGTGCCGTTCATCGCCGCGCGCAGCCGCTCCGGCGACAGGGCGCGGAACTCGTTCCATTCCGTCACCAGCACCAGCACGTCGGCCCCCGCCGCGGCGTCCATCGCGTCGGTGCAATAGACCACGCCGGGCGGCAGCAGCGGCCACGCCTGCTCCATGCCCTCGGGGTCGAAGGCGCGCACGGTGGCGCCGTCCTCGGCCAGGCGCGAGACGATGGGGATCGCGGGACTGTCACGCATGTCGTCGGTCTCGGGCTTGAAGGTCAGGCCCAGCACCGCGATGGTCTTGCCGCGCACGGACCCGCCGCAGGCCGTCTCCACCCGCTGGGCCATGCCGGCCTTGCGCGCGTCGTTCACGGCCACCACGGTCTCCACCAGCCGGCTGGGCGCGCCGGCGTCCTGGGCGATGCGCACCAGGGCCAGCGTGTCCTTGGGGAAGCAGCTGCCGCCGAAGCCGGGGCCGGGGTGGAGGAACTTGCGGCCGATCCGCCCGTCCAGCCCGATGCCGCGCGCCACGTCGTGAACGTCGGCGCCCACGCGCTCGCACAGATCGGCCATTTCGTTGATGAACGTCACCTTCATCGCCAGGAAGGCGTTGGCGGCGTATTTCACCAGCTCCGCCGTCTCCACCGTGGTGAACACGATCGGCGCCTCGATCAGATACAGCGGGCGATACAGCCGGCGCAGCACCTCGCGCGCCGGCTCGCTGTCGCAGCCGATCACCACGCGGTCCGGGCGCATGAAGTCGCCGATGGCGCTGCCCTCGCGCAAGAATTCGGGGTTGGAGGCCACGTCCAGCGCCAGGTCGGGCCGCACCTCGCGCACGATCTCGCCGATGCGCCGCCCGGTGCCGACGGGCACGGTGGATTTGGTCACGATCACCGTGGGGCCGGTCAGCACCTTCGCCACCTGCTCCACCGCGGCATAGACATAGGTGAGGTCGGCATGCCCGTCGCCGCGCCGCGTGGGGGTGCCCACGGCGATGAACACCGCCTCGGCATCCTTCACCGCGGCGGCGAGGTCGTCGCCGAAGGACAGGCGGCCGGCGGCCACGTTCTCCGCCACCAGCCGGTCCAGCCCCGGCTCGTAGATGGGCATGCGCCCCTCGCGCAGGGCGCCGAGCTTGCCCGCATCGGCCTCCACCACCGCCACGTCCACGCCGAATTCGGCGAAGCAGGCGCCCGAGACCAGGCCCACATAACCGCCGCCAATCATCGCGATCTTCATCGAAGCGCCTGTTCCTTGTTCCGCCGGCCTTGTTCCGCTGGCCGCGCCTGTTCAGCACAAACCGCCGCGCGGCGCTACCTGCCCACGGATGCTTGACGATTTGGTTATCGTGACATGTTCATCTGTTGCGCGCTTTCCGAACGGGAAGGGTTTGGCGTAAGGACGGACGAGTTCAGCACGGAGCGTGCCATGTGCGGCCTGGCCGGCATCTTCAACCCGACCGACGAGGCCCCGATCGACGCCGAGGGCCTGCGGCGGATGACCGCGCTGCTGGCCCATCGCGGGCCGGATGGCGACGGGTTCCATATCGAACCGGGCGTAGGGCTGGGCCATCGCCGGCTGGCCATCATCGACCCCGAAGGCGGCGAACAGCCGATGTACAACGAGGACGGCTCGGTCGCGATCGTCTTCAACGGCATGATCTACAACTACCACGCGCTGCACGACCAGCTGGCCGCCGAGGGGCACGTCTTCCGCACCAAATGCGACACCGAGACCATCATCCATGCCTGGGAGAAATGGGGGCCGGACTGCCTGCGCCACATGAACGGCATGTTCGCCTTCGCGATCTGGGACCGCAACCGCCAGACCCTGTTCCTGGCGCGCGACCGGCTCGGCAAGAAGCCGCTGCACTACGCGATCAGCCCGGCCGGGCATGTCGCCTTCGCCTCCGAACTCGGCCCGCTGGCGGAATTCGCCGCCCCCGCCCCCAGGCTCGATCCGCGGGCGGTGGATGATTTCTTCACCTTCGGCTACGTGCCCGACCCCGCCACCATCTACCAGGGCGTGCTGAAACTGCCGGCCGCCCATTCCCTGCTGATCGAACGCGGCCGGCCGGTGCCCGCCCCCGCGCGCTACTGGCGGGCGGATACCGGGGCGCTGGCGATCGACGAGACCGCGTGCATCGAGGAGCTGCGCGCCCGCCTCGCGGAATGCGTGGGGCTGCGGCTGATCGCCGACGTGCCGCTCGGCGCCTTCCTCTCGGGCGGCGTCGATTCCTCCGCCGTGGTGGCCACCGCCGCGGGCCTGCGCGCCAGCCCGCTCGACACCTTCACCATCGGCTTTCCCGGCGGCGAGGACGAGACGCCCTACGCCGCCATGGTCGCCGCGCGCTACGGCACCGTGCAGCACAACGAGACCGCCGCCGGCGTGGACTATATCGAGGCCGCGCGCATGCAGGGGCGCATCTTCGGCGAGCCGTTCGGCGACATGTCCTCCGTGCCCACCCATGCGGTCTGCGCCCTGGCCCGCCGCCACGCCAAGGTCGCGGTCTCGGGCGATGGCGGGGACGAGGTGTTCGCCGGCTACCGCCGCTACCAGTGGCACCGCATGACCGAGGCGGTGCGCGCCTACCTGCCCGCCCCGGTGCGCCGCAACGTGATCGGCCAGCTCGCCCGCGCCTATCCCAAGATGGACTGGGCGCCGCGCTGGATGCGCGCGAAATACACGCTGACCGAACTCAGCCTGGACAGCGCGCTGGGCTATTTCCGCATGGTGACCAAGGTGCATCGCGAACGCCGCCGCGCCCTGTATGCGCCGGGCTTCGCCGCCACCGTCGCCGGCCACGACCCCGGTGCCCGCATCGCAGCCCTGATGGAGGAAGCCGGCACGGACGACGCGCTGGCCCAGGCCCAGTACGCCGACATCAATTCCTGGCTGGTCGGCGACATCCTGACCAAGGTGGACCGTGCCAGCATGGCCAATTCGCTGGAAGTGCGCGCGCCGCTGCTGGACTACCGCTTCGTGGAGTTCGGCCTGCGCCTGCCCGCTTCCCTGAAGCTGCGCGGGCGGGAAGGCAAATACGTCTTCAAGCGCGCGCTGGAGGACCGGCTGCCCAACGAGGTGCTGTACCGGCCGAAGCAGGGTTTCGCCACCTCGCTCGCCACCCCGTTCCGCGCGGGGGCGGACCGGCTGCGCGCGCGGCTGCTGGACGGGCCGATGATGGATTGCGGCCTGTTCAACCGCGCCGAAATCGCCCGGCTGATCGACTCCCATGCGGGGGGGCTGTCCGACCACGCCGGGGCGCTGTGGCCGCTGCTGGTGTTCGAGGGGTTCCTCGCCGGCCTCGGCCAGACCGCCGCGCGCCCGGCCACGGCGTTCGTGGCCGCGGCCTGACCACCTCAACCGACCCGAAAGACACAGGATTTCATGAGCAGAGTCTGCCTGGTGGGCGCCGGCTATATTTCGCGCACCCACGCCGAAGCACTGCGCAGCCTCGGCCGCCCGATCGCCGCTATCGTCGATCCCAACGAGGATCTGGCCCGCGCCCTGGCGCGCGATTTCGCCAACCCCCCGGTGTTCGCCTCCACCGAGGCGGCACTGGCCGCGGACGCGTTCGACCGCGCGCATGTGCTGGTGCCGCCGCCCATCCACGCCACCGCCGCGCTGACGGTGCTGCAGGCCGGCAAGCCCGTGCTGCTGGAAAAGCCGATGGCGGTGGATGGCGCGGAATGCCGGCGGGTGATCGCGGCGGGCGCGGAGCATGGCGCGGCGATCGGGGTGAACCAGAATTTCGTCCACCACCCCGCCTTCGCGCGGCTGTGCGCCAAGGTGGAGAGCGGGGCGCTCGGCCGGCCGAATTTCGTCGGCTGCGTCTATAACGTCGTGCTGCGCCAGCTGGCGGCGCGGCAGTTCGGCCATTGGATGTTCCAGGCGCCGGGCAACATCCTGCTGGAACAGGCGGTGCATCCGCTGTCGCAGATCCTGCGCCTCGCCGGGCCGGTGCGCGACATCGCCGCGCTGGCCGGGCCGAGCCAGCCGATCGCGCCGGGGGTGGATTTCACCGCCACCCTGTCCGCCTCGCTCACCTGCCGCGACCTGCCGGCGCAGCTGCGCTTCGCCGTGGGCCAGGCCTATCCGTTCTGGCAGGTGAGCGTGGTGTGCGACGACGGGGTGATCGTGGCGGACATCCTGGCCGACCGGGTGTTCACCTACGGGCGCACGCGCTGGCTGGAAGCGGTGGACGGCATGGCCTCCGGCCTGCGCACCGCCGGCGCCATCGCCTGGGACAGCCTGGGCAATTTCGCCAACTACGCCCTGTCCACCGCCAAGCTGAAGCGGCGCAGCGACCCGTTCTTCACCAGCATGCGCGCGAGCATCGGCGAATTCCACACTGCGCTCGACGCCGGACAGCAGCCGAAGCTGGACGGCGCGTTCGGCACCGAGCTGGTGGAGCTGTGCGAGGCGCTGCGCGACCGGCTGTTTCCCGCCCCGGCCGCGCGGCCGGCAAGCCCGCCGCCCGCCGATCCGCGACCGGCCGAAATCGCCATCCTCGGCGGCACCGGCTTCATCGGCACGCATGTCGTGCGGCGCTTCGTCGCGGCCGGGATGCGCGTGGCGGTGATGGCGCGCAACCTGCGCAACCTGCCGGAGATTTTCACCCATCCCGCGGTGACGCTGCATCGCGGCGACATCCGCGACCCGCAGGACGTGGCGCGGGCGATCGGCTCGGCCGGGGTGGTGGTCAACCTCGCCCATGGCGGGGCCAGCGGCGGGTGGGAGGCGATCCGCGCCGCGATGGTGGGCGGCGCCGAGACCGTGGCGCGCGCCTGCCAGCAGGCCGGCGTGACGCGTCTGGTGCATGTCGGCTCCATCGCCTCGCTCTATCTCGGCCCGCAGGCGGACCCCATCACCGGCGCCACGCCGCCCGACCCCCAGGCGGAGAAGCGCGCCGAATACGCGCGGGCCAAGGTGCTGTGCGACCGGCTGCTGCTGGCGCTGCATCGCGACGAGGGGCTGCCGGTGGTGATCCTGCGGCCCGGCGTGGTGGTGGGCGAGGGCAGCGCGCCGTTCCACAGCGGCCTCGGCTTCTACAACAACGAGCAGCACTGCATCGGCTGGAACGCCGGGCGCAACCCCCTGCCCTTCGTGCTGGCGGAGGACGTGGCCGAGGCGATCTTCCTGGCCAGCCAAGCGCCGGGCATCGACGGGCGCTGCTACAACATCGTGGGCGACGTGCGCCCCAGCGCGCGCGACTACACCCAGGCCCTGGGCCGGGCGCTGCATCGGCCGCTGCGCTTCCATCCGCAATCGGCCACCTGGCTGTGGCTGGAGGATTGCGGCAAATGGCTGGTCAAGCGCGCCACCGGGCGCAACGTGCCCATGCCGTCGCGGCGCGACTTCCTCTCGCGCGGCATGGCGGCGCGCTTCGACTGCGCGGACGCCAAGCGCGACCTCGGCTGGCAGCCGGTGGCCGATCCCGCCATGTTCGAGGCCCGCGCGATCACGCTTCACGTCCCGTGACGCCCACCCTGCTGCACGTCTATGCCACCTTCGCCATCGGTGGCCCGCAGGTGCGCTTCGCCGCCATCGCCAACCATTTCGGCCGGCGCTGGCGGCATCTGGTGGTGGCGATGGACGGCAACCTCGCGGCGCGGGAACGGCTGTCGCCGGAGCTGGACGTGACCTTCCCGGAGGCCGGCCTGCGCAAGGGCGACACGCGCGGCAATCTGCGCCGCTGCCGCGCCCTGCTGCGGGAATGGGCGCCGGACGCGCTGATCACCAGCAACTGGGGCTCGATCGAATGGGCGATGGCCAATGCCGTGCCCTTCGGCCCGCGCGTGCGCCACGTGCATGTGGAGGACGGGTTCGGGCCGGAGGAGCAGGCGCGGCAGATCCCGCGCCGGGTGCTGACGCGCCGGCTGGTGCTGCGCCGCGCCACCGTGGCGCTGCCCTCGCGCACGCTGCTGGCCATCGCCACCGATGTGTGGAAGCTCGACCCCGCGCGGCTGCGCTACATTCCCAACGGCATCGACCTCGCGCGGTTTTCCCATGCCGGCGGCGGGGATTTGCCGGTGATCGGCACGGTGGCGGCGCTGCGGCCGGAGAAGAATCTCGCCCGGTTGCTGCGCGCGTTCCAGCGCGTCGCCGCACCCTGCCGGCTGGTGATCGCCGGAGACGGGCCGGAGCGGCCGCAGCTTGAGGCGCTGGCGGGCGAACTCGGTCTGCTGGAGCGGGTGCGCTTCACCGGCCACCTGCCCGACCCCGCCGCGGCGATCGCGCAATTCGACATCTTCGCCCTGTCCTCGGATACCGAGCAGATGCCGATCTCGGTCTTGGAGGCCATGGCCGCCGCGCTGCCGGTGGCGGGCACGGATGTGGGCGATGTGAAGGCGATGCTCGACCCCGCGAACGCGCCGTTCATCGTGGCGCGCGACGAGGCCGCGCTGGCCGCTTCCATGACCTCGCTGCTGCAAGACGCCGGCCTGCGCGCCCGCCTCGGCGCCGCCAATCGCGCCAAGGCGGAGCGGGATTACGACCAGGCGGTGATGTTCGAGGCCTATGCGGCGCTGTGGGAAGGGCGCGCGTAGGCCGCGGCGATCGCCTCGCGCAATATGTCCGCGCGGCCGATATGGTTGGCCAGCAACAGCACGAGCCGCGCGTCGAAGCGCCGCGCCGCGTCGTCGTCCAGGTCGCGATGCGCATCCATCAGCGCTGCGAACACCGCGTCGGGATCGTCGAGATTGGGGTGGGTGATCAGCATCCGCCTGCCCTCCGCAAGGCCGCCCGCACGGCGGCACGATCGAACCGGCGCCAGCGTGCCGCGACATGCTGGTCGGGCCGCAGCAGCACCACGCTGCCCGGCCGCGCGGCATAGCGCGCGGCGGCGAGGCCCTGGACGTCGCGCAGCGCGGTGTCGTCGATGAAAACCGAATGGACATCGCGCACCCCGACGGCGAAGGGGGCCGCGAAGATCAGCAGCGTGAACCCCGGCCCATGCAGATGGCGCAGAAGCCAGTCCGCGTCGCCGACGGGCGCATCGGGCGCGGCCTCCCCGGGCGCTGCGCCGCCCTCCCACGCCTCCTCGTCCGGCGTGTTGAGCGGCGAGGCAGTCAGCCGCGCGGGACGGGAAAGGCGTCCGGAATTGACCAGCCGGCGCGCGAACTCATAGCGCCCGGCCAGGTCCAGCGCGGCGTCGCGATAGGCGCGCGCGGCGGCATTCTTCGGCGTGATGAAATCCGTCGCCCGCGTGGAATGCAGGATGTTCTCGTCCGCCGCGGGAATGCGCTCGGCTTCGTAGCTCGCCAGCAGCTCCGCGCCCGCGCGGCCGCGCAGCACATGATCCAGCTTCCAAGCCAGGTTGTCGGCGTCTTGGATGCCGCCATTGCCGCCGCGCGCGCCGAACGGACTCACCTGATGCGCGGCGTCACCCAGAAAGACCGTGCGGCCATGGATGAATTTCTCCAGCCGCCGGCAGCGGAAACTGTAAACGCTGACCCATTCCAGCGTGAAATCCACCTCCGGCCCGAGCATGGCGCGCACCCGTGCCGCGACGCGGCCGGGCTCCTTTTCCGCCTCGGCATCGGCATCCGCGCCGAGCTGGAAATCGATGCGCCAGACATTGTCGGCCTGGCGGTGCAGCAGCACGGAGCCGCCGGGGTGGAAGGGCGGGTCGAACCAGAACCAGCGTTCGGCGGGGAATTCCGCGCGCATCACCACGTCGGCGATCAGGAAGCGGTCGCGGAACACCTTGCCCACGAAGGGCAGGCCGAGCCGTTCGCGCAGCAGGCTGCGGGCGCCGTCCGCGGCCAGCACCCAGTCCGCGGACAGGGCGTAGCCGCCATCCGGCGTGTCCACCGCGAGCGTCACGCCGTCCGCGCGATTGGCGATATCCTCCACGCGATGCTTCCAGCGCAGATCGACACGCCCGGTGGCACGGCACGCCTCCACCAGCCAATGTTCCACGTAATATTGCTGAAGATTGGCGAAGGCGGGGAACTGGTGGCCCTGCTCGGGCAGCAGGTCGAAGGCGTAGAGTTCACCGGCGCCCGCGAACACCCGCCCCACGCTCCATGTCACGCCCTTGGCGGCGATCGCGGCGCCAAGGCCCAGCCGGTTGAAAATCTCCAGCGAGCGTTTGGCGAAACAGATGGCGCGCGAACCGACGCTGACCGTGTCGTCGTCGTCCAGCACCACCACATCGTGCCCGCGCTGGGCGAGGTCGAGCGCGGCCGTCAGCCCCACCAGCCCGGCGCCCACCACCACCACCGCGTGATGCGCCGTCGCCGCCGGCTTCGCGGCCGGGGCGTAGCGGGGATGGACGAAGCCGGTGGCCATCAGCCCGGCTTCTGGCCCTCCAGCGCGCGCCACATCTCCTGGTCGCGCTCGGCGGTCCAGATGCGCGGGTGGTCGTGGCCCTGCGCCTCGTCGAAGGCGCGGGAGACGTTGAAGGGCATGCAATGGTCGAAGATCACCCAATGGCCGAAGCGCGGGCGCAGCGTGGCCATCGCCTCCGCATAGATCGCGCCCAGCCCGCCGCCCTTGGCCACGCCGGCGCGCACGAGGTCGTAGAGCTGGGTGGTGAAGGCCTCGGTGCCGGCCAGCGCCTCCTCCACCTCGCGGGCGTTCATCAGCGCCCGGCCGCGCCCCGGCACCATCTTCTCAGCACCGAGCTCGCGCAGCTTGCGGATGGTGGCCGGCCAGTCGGTGAAATGGGCGTCGCCGCAATAGGGGGTGGCGCCGAATTCCACCGTGTCGCCGGCGAACAGCACCTTCTCGCGCGGCAGCCACACGATGGTGTCGCCGGCGGTGTGGGCGCGGCCGATCTGGATGATCTGCGCCTCGCGCGCGCCGAGGAGCAGGCTCATGCGGCCGTGGAAGGTCAGCGTCGGCCAGGTCAGGCCGGGAATGCCGTCGCGGCCGCGGAACAGGCGGGGGAAGCGGCCGATCTCGCTGTCCATGTCCTGCTGGCCGCGCTCGGCGATCATCGCGCGGGTGACGTCCGAGCAGATGATCTCCCGCGCGGGATAGCCGGAGGCGCCGAGCACGCGCACGGCGTGGTAATGGGTCAGCACGATGCGATCGACCGGCTTGTCCGTCACCTCGGCGATGCGCGCCTGCACCTCGCCCGCCATGGCGGGGGTGGCCTGGGCGTCCACCACCACCACGCCCTCCGGCCCGACGATGACGCCCGAATTGGGGTCGCCCTCGGCGGTGTAGGCGTAGAGGCCGGGCCCCAGCTCGTCGAACGAGACGGTCTTGTCGGCGAGGTCGTTGGTCGAGGCGAAGCCGGACATGCATCCCTCCATTTTCTTGCGGGCAGGCTAGCCCATCGCCCGGCCTGCGGGAACGCCGTCCCGTCTTGGCGCCGGTCGGGAATGGGTCCAGAAATGGTCTGAAAGGGAAGGCCGGTATATGGTGTCTCATCCAGACCAATCCCTGCAGGACGGCGTGTTCGAGCGGCTGCGCGGCGGCATCATGGCGGGCACCTTCGCGCCGGGTGCCCGCCTGCCGCCGACGCGGCACATGGCCGATGAGCTGGGCGTCGCGCGGCAGACCGTCGTGCTGGCCTATGAGCGGCTGGCGGCGGAGGGCTATGTCCGCGCGCGGGTGGGCAGCGGCACCTTCGTGGCGCCGGACCTGCCGGACGCGGCCCCGCCCGCCGCGCGCATGGCCGCCACCCGGG
>CAMFLK010000163.1 GCA_945957135.1 uncultured Rhodospirillales bacterium | reverse complement strand
GTGCTGGTGAACTACGCCGCCGACCACGCCGCCGCCGGCCGGCTCGCGGCGCGCATCCGCGAAGCCGGCGGCACGATCGCGCTGTGCCAGGCGGATATCGGCACGGAAGACGGCGTGCTCACCATGTTCGCCGCAGCGGATGCAACGGGGCTGCCGCTCGCCGGGCTGGTGAACAATGCCGGCGTGTCCGGCGGGGTCTCGCGGCTCGACGCGCTGGAGGGCGAGGCGCTGCGGCGGATGCTCGCGGTGAACGTGGCGGGGGCGCTGCTGTGTGCGCGGGAAGCGGTGCGGCGGATGTCCACAAGCCACGGCGGACAGGGCGGCACGATCGTCAACGTCTCCTCCATCGCCGCCAAGCTCGGCAGTCCCGGCGAGTGGATCCACTACGCCGCCAGCAAGGGGGCGATCGACACGATGACCATCGGCCTGTCGCGCGAGGTGGCCACCGAGGGCATCCGCGTCAACGCCGTCGCCCCCGGCCTGATCGACACGGAATTCCACGCCACCGCCGGCCTGCCGGAGCGGGTGGCGCGGATGGCGCCGCAGATTCCCATGGGCCGGGCCGGCTCGGCGGCGGAAGTGGCGGATGTGGTGGTGTGGCTGATGTCGCGCCAGTCGAGCTATGTCAGCGGCGCCATCGTGCCGGTGGGCGGCGGGCGCTGATCCAGGTCAGCGACACCGGCGGCCGGTTGCCGCATGCTGATCCTGCCCGACGCATTCAGGGGAAAACCATGACCCAGACCATGAAGGCCGCCGTCGTCCGTGCCCTCGGCCAGCCGCTCGTCATCGAGGAAGTGCCGGTCCCCTCCCCCGGCCCCGGCCAGATCCTGGTGAAGATGGCCGCCACCGGCGTGTGCCACACCGACCTGCACGCCGCCGAGGGCGACTGGCCGGTGAAGCCCGCGCCGCCCTTCATTCCCGGCCATGAGGGGGTGGGCCATGTCGCCGCCATCGGCGCCGGGGTGAAGCTGGTGAAGGAGGGCGACCGGGTCGGCGTGCCCTGGCTCTACACCGCCTGCGGCCATTGCCGCCACTGCCTGGGCGGATGGGAAACCCTGTGCACGGAGCAGCAGAATACCGGCTATTCCGTCAACGGCAGCTTCGCGGAATACGCCCTCGCCGACCCCAACTATGTCGGCCATCTGCCGCGCAACGTGCCCTTCACCGAAATCGCCCCGGTGCTGTGCGCGGGGGTGACGGTCTATAAGGGGCTGAAGATGACGGAGACCAAGCCGGGCGACTGGGTGGTGATTTCCGGCATCGGCGGGCTGGGCCACATGGCCGTGCAATACGCCAAGGCGATGGGGCTGAACGTGATCGCCGTGGATGTGGACGACGCCAAGCTCGACCTCGCCAAACGCCTCGGCGCCGAACTCGGGGTGAACGCCATGACGCAGGACCCCGTCGCCTTCGTGAAGAAGGAGGTGGGCGGCGCCCAGGGCGTGCTGGTCACCGCCGTGTCGCGCTCGGCGTTCTCGCAGGCGCTGGGCATGGTCGGGCGTGGCGGCACCGTCTCGCTCACCGGCTTGCCGCCCGGCGACTTCCCGCTGTCGATCTTCGACACGGTGCTGAACGGCATCACCGTGCGCGGCTCCATCGTCGGCACGCGGCTCGACCTGCAGGAGGCGCTGAACTTCGCCGGCGGCGGCAAGGTGAAGGCCACCATCGCCACGGAAAAGCTTGAGAACATCAACGACATCTTCGCCCGCATGCACAAGGGCGCGATCGAGGGACGCATCGTCATCGACTACCAGGCCTGATCGATGTGGGGGATGGTGCTGACCGCGCCGGGCACGCCCCTGGTGTGGACGGAACTGCCGGACCCCCAGCCCGGCCCCGGCGAAATCCGCCTGCGCGTTGCGGCCTGCGGCGTGTGCCGCACCGATCTGCACGTGGTGGACGGCGAATTGCCCAACCCGCGCCTGCCGATCATTCCCGGCCATGAGATCGTCGGGCGGATCGAGGCGCTCGGCGCGGGCGTTTCGGGGCTGGAGATCGGGCAGAGGGTGGGCGTTCCCTGGCTCGGCCATAGTTGCGGCGTGTGTCCGTACTGCCGGGAGTCGCGCGAGAATCTCTGCGACGATCCCGAATTCACCGGCTTCACACGCAACGGCGGCTACGCCACCGCCTGCATCGCCGATGCCCGCTTCGCCTTTCCGCTGGGCGAGACAGGAACGGATCGATCGCTGGCCCCGCTGCTCTGCGCCGGGCTGATCGGCTGGCGGTCGCTGGTGATGGCGGGGGATGCGAGGCGGCTGGGCCTCTACGGCTTCGGCGCGGCGGCGCATATCATCGCCCAGGTGGCGCGCTGGCAGGGGCGCGAGGTGTTCGCCTTCACCCGGCCGGGCGACACGGGCTCACAGGATTTCGCCCGCGCGCTGGGCGCCGTATGGGCCGGAGGGTCGGACGAGGCGCCGCCGGAAAAGCTCGACGCCGCCATCATCTTCGCCCCGGTGGGGGCGCTGGTGCCCGCCGCGCTGAAGGCGGTGCGCAAGGGCGCGAAGGTGGTGTGCGCGGGCATTCACATGAGCGACATTCCCCGCTTCCCCTACGCGCTGCTGTGGGAGGAGCGGAAGCTGCTCTCGGTCGCCAACCTCACCCGGCAGGACGGGCTGGATTTTCTCGCCCTCGCGCCGACGATCGGCCTGCGCATCGAGACCACCGCCTATCCGCTGCGCGAGGCCAACCGTGCGCTGGACGATCTGCGCGCCGGACGGTTCGACGGGGCGGCGGTGCTTGTGCCCTGATCCAATCAGCGCGCGACGACGTGCCCGCCGTCCAGGCTGAGCATCACCGCGTCGCCCGGCCGCAGCTGGGCGACCTCGGCCGGCGGGCATTCGGCGCGCAGCTTGCCGATGCCGGGGGCGGCCGCTTCGACGAGCATGGTGCCGCCTTGAAAGATCATGTCGGTCAGCCGCGCCGCCACCGCGTCCGGCGGCCCTTCGGCAATGGCCGAGATTTTCACCTGCTCCGGCCGCACGCACAGCCAGACCGTCTGCCCCACGGCGCCTGCGCTACTTGAAGCGCGCAGCGCGATGTCCTGGCCTTCGATGGCGACGCGCGGCGCCTCGCCGCCCTCCACGAGCTGCCCGGCGATCAAATTGTTGGCGCCGATGAAGCGGGCGGCGAATTCCGTCGCGGGGCGGGTGTAGAGCTCCTGCGGCGCGCCGATCTGCTCGATCTCGCCCTGGTTCATCAGCACCACCCGGTCGCTCATCGCCAGCGCCTCGACCTGATCATGGGTGACGAAGAGGGTGGTCTGCCTTGCCTCGCGCTGAATGGCGCGCAGGTCGATGCGCACCTGCTCACGCAGCTTGGCGTCGAGATTGGACAGCGGCTCGTCGAGCAGCACGAGGTCCGGCCCGAAGGCCAGCGCGCGCGCCACGGCGACGCGCTGCTGCTGGCCGCCAGAGAGCTGCCCCGGCTTGCGCCCGGCCAGCCCCTCCAGCCGCACCAGAGCGAGGTAGCGGTCGATCTGCGCCTGCTGCTTCGCCTTCGGCCAGCCGCGCATGCGCAGGCCGAAGCCGATATTCTCGGCCACCGTCATGTGCGGAAACAGCGCGTAGTTCTGGAACACCAGCCCGACATTGCGTCGGTTGGCCGGCAGCAGATCGACGCGGCGGTCGCCGAAGCGGATTTCCCCGCCATCCTGCGGCATCAGCCCGGCGATCATGCGCAGCGTGGTGGTCTTGCCGCAGCCGGAGGGACCGAGCAGCGTGACGAACTCACCGGCCGCCACCTCCAGCGACAGGTCGCGCACCGCGAGGAAAGAACCGAATTTCTTCAGAACGTGCCTGAGGGAAACGGATTGCGAGGGGCCGGGCGGGTGCGCGTCCATGGTCATCCCTTTCGCGACATCAGCGTGCCCGCGAGATATTTCGGTCCCAGCAGCATCGCCACCGCCGCGTAGAAGGCGATGCCGGCATAGACCAGCAGCGCCGACATGCCGATGGCCTGCGGCACCACGCCGCGGTCGATGATGTCGCTGAACAGCAGGATGGAGATCGGCGTGGCGCGGGGGCCGGCGATGAAGAACAGCAGCTCGAACACGATCAGGTTCTGCATGAACAGGAACAGCGCCGCGATGGCCACGCCGGGCGCGATCATCGGCAGCACGATCAGGCGGAACACGGTAAGCCGGCCGGCGCCGAGCGATTGCGCCGCCTGCTCGTATTCCTCCGCCATGCCCGACAGCAGCGCTTCGGAAAACCGCAGCCCCATGGCGAGATTCATCGCCATCAGCGCCAGCAGCACGCCCGCGAAGCTGTTGGACAGGCGCAGCGGAATGAACACGGTCAGCAGCGCGATGCCCAGGATCAGCTGCGGCACGATATCGGGCAGCAGCACCAGGTTGCTCACCACGCCGCGTTCCGGCAGCCGCCCGCGCACCAGCCCCCAGGCCGCGGGCACGGAGATCAGCAGCGAGCAGACCGTGGCGAGGGCGGCGACGGACACGGTGAAGCGGAACGACTCCCAGTAGCCACGGGGAATGGCGCGATAGGCATCGAGGCTGAACTGGCGCAGCGCCAGACTGACCTGAAGGTCACCCTCGAACGAGGCGATGACCACCAGCGCGATCGGGAAGACGAGCCAGGCCAGCAGCACCGTGAGGTACACCGCCCAGGCCAGCCGGGCGAGCATTCTACTGGCGGCCATAGCGGGACAGCACGATCTGCGCGAAGGCCGTCGCGGCGACGGCGATGACGGAGACGACCACGGCCTGCGCATAGGCGAGATGCGGCTGCTCCAGCGTGAGCAGGTTGGTCGCCACCACGATGGAAATCATGTACGGCACGCGCCCGGCGAGCATGACGGGAATCGAATAGGCCGTGGTGACGGCGGTGAAGATCAGCGCCCCCGCCGCGATCACGCCGGGCATGCCCAGCGGCAGGGTGACGGTGAAGAAGCCGCGCAGCCGCGAGGCGCCGAGGCTCACCGCCGCGTCCTCCAGCTGCGGATCGACCGCCATGAGCACGCCGGTGAGAATGCCGATCGCCACCACGATCGCCGAATAGCCGAAGGCCAGCGCCTGGCCCGGCCAGTCGAACAGGATGAACAGCGGTGCCGCGAGGATGCCCCAATCCACCAGCAGCTTGTTGAGCACACCGGTCATCGGCGCCAGCAGCAGGATCATCGCATAGCCGACCACGACGAAGGGCAGCATGCGCGGCACGGTGATCACCGGCATCAGCAGGTTGCGCGCCCAGCTGCGCCGCGCCAGCAGATAGGCCATGGGCAGGCCGATCACGATGGCGCAGGCGGCGACACCGGCGGCCATCGCGAGCGTGGTCATCAGCGTGCGGGTGAAGAAGCTGCTGGTGAAGGAGTCCACGTAGTAGCGCGCCGTCCAGGCCTCGCTGTCCTGGTCGATGAAGCTCTGCACCAGCATCAGCGCGAGCGGGGCGATTCCCACCAGCAGCGTCAGCAGCAGCGCCGGCGCCGTGCACAGCCGGAAGAACAGCAGGTCCTGCCGCCGCCGGCGCCGCCGCAGCGCGCCTTCCGCCAGCTCCATCTCAACCGCCCTGGATGACCACGCGGTTGTAGAGATCGAGGATCTGCCTGTTGAATTTCGGCCCGATGGTCAGCGCGCGGAAATCGTCGGCCCAGACGATCTTCGACGAGCTGACGAATTTCGCCCAGTGCTCGTTGGGCTTCTCGCCGATCTTGGGCATGCGGTTGTATTGGTGCAGCTTCACCGCGAGCTCGTCCGCCATGTCCGAATGGTAGAACTTGACGAACTCGAACGCCGCCACCGGGTTGGTGGTCTTGGCCGAGACCGACGGGCCGCAATCCACGGAAGACGGGCAGCCCTCCTTGGGATAGACGATGCGCACCGGCGTGCCGCGGCTGATCTCGTCCTCGCCGTTGTGCCACCACCAGGCGGAGATCAGCGCCTCCTGCCGCCGCAGCAGCGGCGTGATCGAGCCGGAGCCCTGGGTCAGGGTCAGCGCGTTGCGGGCCCAGCGCGCGCATTCCTTGAAGGCGGGCAGTGCGGCGTTGGCGTCGAACTTGTCGTTGCGGAACCAGTCGCGATAATCCTGGCCGATTGTCAGCGCCGCCGCCAGCACCATGTCGTAGCCGCTGCCCACCGCGAGGGCGGAGTTGAAGGTGGTGCGGTGGGCGAATTTCGGGTCGCCCAGCACGGCCCAGCTGTCGAGCGGTTCGGCGATGCTGTTCTGCGCGACCAGCAGCGCCGCGGAAATCGAGACCGGCGCGGCATAGTCGCCGGCGTCCATCGACTTCAGCGCGTCGGGGTCGAAGCGCGCCCACTCCGCCTCGCCGAAGGCCGGCTTCAGCGGCAGGAAGAACCCCTTGGCCATGCCCTCGCGAACATTCTCGTTGTACAGCTGGTAGATGTCGCCGGAGGGGTTGGGCCATTCCGTCTTGAACTTGGTCCACAGCGCCGGGATCGGGCCGACGACATTCTGCACGCGCACGGCCACGCCGTATTTCTTGCGCGTGTACTCGGCGAAGGGCTCGACCAGCTCGTCGAACAGGATCGTCTGCAGCCCGGTGCCGGTATAGACCACCAGCTTGTCCTTCACCTCCGCCTTGGGCATCTGGGCCAGCGCGGGGGTGGCGAGCGAGGCGGCGGCGATCGTGCCGAGATGGCGCCTGGTGATTTTCATTTTCTTGTTCCTCCCCTGCGAATGTCAGGCGACGCGAAATTCGGCGAGCACGTCGTAATTCAAATCGACGCCGATGCCCGGCGCCTGCGGCGGACTGACCGTGCCGTCGGGGTTGAGCGAGAGTGTGTTCCTGTAGATGCGGCTCGCCATCGGATCGACCGCCTCGCCGTAGAATTCCAAAATCAGCCCGTTGGCGATGGCGGCGACGAGATGCACGTGGATGTCCTGCGAGCCGTGCGGCGCGATGTCGAGATCGTGGCTCTGGGCCAGCGCCACCACCTTCATGAACTCGGTGATGCCGCCCATCACCTTCGCGTCGGGGTTGAGGATGGCCACGGCCTCGGTCTTGATGAGGTCGCGAAACCCGTAGCGGGTGTATTCGTTCTCGCCCGTCGCGATGGGAATGGCGCATTGCTGGGCCAGCTTGCGATGGCCCTCGTAGTCGTCGGCCTGCACCGGCTCCTCGAACCAGAACACGTCGTGTTCCTCGACGAGCCGGGCGAACTGCACCGCGGAATACCAGCGATAGGCGCAGTTGGCATCGACCAGCAGCTTCACCTCCGGCCCGATCGCCTCGCGCACCACGCGCACCCGCTCGGCATCCTGCTTCGCGGTCAGCGCGCCCACCTTCATCTTGATGGCGCGCGCGCCCATCTTCACGTTGGTCTCCATCTCCTGCGCCAGCTCCGCGAGGCCCTTGCCCGCCTCGTAGTATCCGCCGGCCACATAGGTCGGCACGGACTCGCGGAAGCCGCCGAGCAGGCGATACAGCGGCATGCCCGCCGCCTTGGCCTTGATGTCCCACAGCCCGATATCGATGGAGGAGATCGCCCGTGTGGTCAGGCCGCGCCGGCCGATCAGCTTGGGCACCCACATGCGGGTCCACAGCCGTTCCGTGTTGCGCGGGTCCTCGCCGATCAGCATCGGCGCCAGATGCTCCACCGCCGCCCGCCAGATCTTGCCGCCGGTGCCCAGCCCGATGCCCTCGATCCCCTCGTCGGTGCGAATGCGCACGAAGGCGAATTCGACATCGTTGTAGGTGTGCAGCCCGTTGGTGATGGGCACGCGGCGCGGCCACCGATACTCCTCGGTGGTGATCCCGGTGATTTTCATGGCGCCCTCTCCTGCATTTCGCTGCTGGTCATTTCGAGGAAATCGCGGATCGCCCCGTCGAGATGCTCATGCGCCGCGCGCCGCGCCCCTTCCGGGCTGCGGTCGCGCACCGCCTTCACGATGGCCACGTGCTCGGCGATGCGCGTCGGGCGCACGGTGCGCCGGGCGATCAGCTCGCGCCACAGCTTGCCGCGCCCGATCAGCTCGTCCCAGATGAAGCGGTTGATTTCGACATAGGCGGAATTGCCGGTGGCCTCCGCGAGCGCCGCGTGGAACCGGCGATCGCCGGCATTGCTGGGCGGCACGTCCCGCCGCAGCAGGTCCAGCGCGGCATCGAGCGCGGCGAGGGCGGCGTCATCCGCGGCCAGCGCCGCCGCGGCGGCGATCTCGCCCTCCAGGGCGCGCCGGGCGACGAACACCTCGTATGGCCCCTCCCCCATGTCGGGCACCAGCCGGGGCACGGCGCTGACGCTGACATAGACGCCGCTGCCGCCGCGCACCTCCACGAGGCCGGCGATTTCCAGCGCCACCATGGCCTCGCGCACCACCGGGCGGCTGACCTGCAGCTTGCGGCCGAGATCGCGCTCCGAGGGCAGCGCCTCGCCGGGCTTGAACTCGCCGGCGCGGATCAGCTGCGCCACCTGGTCGGCGACGATCTGGTAGAGACGGCGCGTCGATACGGCAATGAACGGCATGTTTCCCCCGTGCGAGGGTTATTGGTCAAGCCATAAGGTGTCAAGGTGGCCTGACCAATTCAGCCCGGAAAAACGCCGCAGGGGACTGCGGCGTTTCCGTCCGGTCAGAGCTGCATCAGGTCCTTGATCTGCTTCGCCGCGGCGTCCGAGGCCTGGGCCACGCTCATCTTGCCGGTCAGCGCGTTCTGCATCATGTCCGGCACCACCACGTTCATGATCTCGCCGGATTCCGGCACCACCGGGAACGGAATGCCGGCGGTGAGCATGGAGGTGGTGACGTCGAGGAAGCGGATCTGCTCCAGCCGCTGCTTCATCCATTCGGTGCGGAAGCCGCGGGTGTTGCCGGGGTTGGAGCCGGACCAGGCGAGCTTGGTGGACCATTCCGGCCCGGTGGAGAAGGCGATGAAGGCGCGGGCGGCGTCCATGTCAAACTTGCCCTCGGTCACCTCGGGCTTGAACATGTGCAGGTTCCAGCCGCCGAACACCACGGCGCGCCGCGTCGGCCCCTTGGGGATCAGCCCGTAACGCATGTTGGCCACCACCGCATCGGCGATCTTCCTGTCATCGCCGGTGGCGCGGCGGGCGCGGTCCACCATCACCGCGTATTCGCTGGGATGGCTGATCATCATGCCGAGATTGCCGGCGATGAACGGGTCCTGGTTCTCGGTCTGGGTGTTGGTGAGCGCGCTGGTGGGGGCGGAACGGTCGCGCACGTACATGTCGTAGCTGACCTGCAACGCGGCCTTGGCGCCGGCATTGTTGATCATCACCCGCTCGTAGGTCGGCTTGTCCTCCGCCTCGTCCAGCGCGCCGCCGCCATAGGCCCAGCTCTGGGGCATGAAGCGGTAGGGCGTGTTGCCCGCGTTGCGCCGCGCCACCAGCCCGTAGCCGAACTTGCCGGTCTTTTCCTTGATCTGCCGCGAATAGGCGACGAGATCGTCCCAGCTGGCCGGCGCCTTCTCCGGGTCCAGCCCGGCCTGCTCGAACAGCGCGGCGTTCCAGATCAGCGCCATCGTCTCGTTGTTGGTGGGCACGCCGTAGGTCTTGCCCTTCCAGGTGACGGATTTGATCGCCCCCGGCCAGAACTCACTGGTGGGGTAGCCGACATCCTCGGGCTTCAACGGCTGCACGAAGCCCTTCGCCGCGAGCTCCGGCGCCCATAGCAGCATCAGTCGCGCCACCATCGGCGCCGCCTTGCCCAGCGCCGCGGTGCGCAGCTTCTGCAGGATCTGGTCGTAGGTGATGCTCTGCTTCTCGACGGTGATGTTGGGATAGGTCTTGGCGAAGGCATCCCAGAACTGCGCGTCGATCTCGAAGTCGATCTTGGGCGAGGCCTCGTTGGGGCCGACATACCAGTAGGTGAGCCGGCCCTTGTAGTCGAGCGGCACCACCTTGGCGCATTCCGCCGCGGTATCCACCTTCAGCGTGCCGGCGATGCTGCGCACATAGGCGGGCGTCCATTCGGCACTCACCGCGTCGGCGGCGGCGAAGCCGGTGCGCGGCAGTAGCAGGCCGGAGG
>CAMFLK010000162.1 GCA_945957135.1 uncultured Rhodospirillales bacterium | reverse complement strand
CCCTTGAGGTAGGAGATCTGCCCGAAGAAGGCGACGTGGAACAACCCGCCGCGCCGGGCGGGGGCGGGCGGGCGCTCGCGCGGCGCCGTCGCGTTCTCGATCACCGACACGCGCTGCGCCGGCAGGCCCCAGGCGATGTAGCGCTCGGCCAGGAAGCGGCTGGGGGCGACGAAATGGTCCACGAGGGCGAGGAAGCGCTGGATATAGGCGCGGCGCAGGTGGAAATCGGACCGCGAGAACTCCGGGAAGCAGCGCTGGCAGTCGCGCGGGCTGGCCGCGTGGCACGGCACCTTGGCCTGGCGCGTGACCATCTGGCCGTAATGGTTGCAGATCGCCTGGTATTCATGGAGCGTCAGCACGATCCGGCAGTCCGGCAGGGTGCGCCGGGCGATCAGGAAGCTCTCCACCCCGAAATTCACGTAGTGGTGGAAATGCAGCACGTCCGGCCGCAGGTCGCGCAGCATCTCCGCCAGCGCCTCGGGATAGCGCGGGTCGCGGTTGGCGAATTTGAACCAGTCGAAGGCGCCGGTGGCGTAGAGGAATTCGCGCTCCGAGAAGGGCTGGGTGATCGGGCTGCCGGTGCGCCCGTCGCCGTTCCGCCCGCAGCCGAGGAACCAGGCCTGCCAGCCTTGCGTGTCCCGCAGCCCCTCGAACAGCCGCCACGCGGCGATCTCCGCCCCGCCCTTGGACAGGGCGGGATGGTTGTGGGCGGCCACCAGCACGCGGCGCGGTGGCGGAAGGGTCGCGTCGTTCATGCGCTTCGCGCCAGTTCGGCGCCCCAGCGGCGCTGGTGCAGCCAGGCATTGTAGAGCGTGGTGTTCATCCGCCAGCGCTCCGCCGATCCCGCCTGGGACTGGCGTTCGAGGTGGTAGAGATGCACGTCGAGATCGACGGCGCAGGTCAGGCCGCGCGCGGCCAGGCGCAGGCACAGATCGGAATCCTCGAAATCGCCGGCCACGAACCCCTCGTCGAACCCGCCGAGTTCCACCGCGAGGTCGCGCGCCATCACCATGCAGGCGCCGGTGATGGCCGGGCTGGCCAGCAGGCCGCGCGCGGGGCCAGGGCGCCAGCCCTTGCGCGGGTGCTGCGGGAAGAACCAGCCGGCGAATTCCGGCTCGCGCGCGAAGGTCATGCCCTGGTGCTGCACCGTGTCGTCCTCATAGAGCAGCAGCGGGCCGACGGCACCCAGCGCGGGGGCGGCGCGCAGCCTGGCCACCATGCGGTCCATCCAGTCGTCGCTGCCGGCGAACACGTCGGAATTGAGGAAGCAGACGAAATCGCCGCGCGCCTCGGCGAGGCCGATATTGTTGGCCGGCGCGAAGCCCAGGTTGCGCGACAGCACCAGCAGCCGGAAGGCAATGCCGAAGCGGGCGAAGACGGAGGCCGCCAGCATCTCCGCCTCGCGCTGCTGGGCGGGGTTGTCGAGCACGTAGAGCAGCTCGACGGCGATGCCGCCGGCACGGCGGGACAGGAAGGCGAACTGGTATTCCATGAAGTCGAGCCGCCCATAGAGCGTGACGATGACACTCAGCACGGGCGCCGGCGGCGGCGGGCCGAAATCGATGGCGACGTGGCTGGTGGGCTGGCGCAGCCGGTCGGCGTTCAGGCGCGCGACCGCCGGTCCCAGCACCTTGTCGAAGGCATGGGCCACCTCGCCGTAGCGGGTGTCCACCCGGTCGAGCAGGAAGCGGATGGCGGCCATGCCGCGCAGCCTGGGGCTGGGGATGCCGTGATGGCCGATCTGGCCGCTGGCGGTCTCCACCTCCAGATACATCGGCGCGTTGTCCGCGACGGCGCCCGGCAGCCAGGCGACGAAGCCGCAGCGCGGCGTGTCCCGGCCGAGGGCGGCCCCCACCGCGTCGATCACGTCCGGCCGGTCGATGCCGATGGAATCGCGCGGATCGAACGCCGTGCTGCGGTCGCCGCAGCACAGGCGCAGCGCGACGATGTCGCCGGCATCGGCGAGCAGCCAGCCCACCAGCACGATGCCGTCCGGCGGGCAGAAGATGGTCTCGTCCACCTCCATCAGCACCTTCTCGCGCAGCCCGGCCAGGGTGCTGACGCCGGCATAGCCATGCCGCTCGATCAGCTGGCCCAGCCGCTCCACCGCCGGGCCCGCATCCAGCCGTTCCTGCACCCGGCGCAGCGCGTCGGCCAGGGCCGGGCCGGCCAGGGTCTGCGCCTGGTCGGTGGGCGGCAGGGTCCAGCCGAAGCCGCTCGCCGCCTCCACCGTCAGCAGGCGCAGCGCGCCGGACACATCGCCATGGCCCTCGATATGCACCATCACGCCGATGCCGCGCCCGTTCAGGTCCGGCCGCGCATAGGTGGCGACCAGCATGTTCCCGCCCGTCGCGCCGCCAACGCTGCCTTGGGCGAAGCGCGCGCCGCCGGTGGGCGCGGTGGCCAGCCCCTCGTGCTCGGGCGCCAGCCAGCCGCAGAAGAACCAGCCACGGGCGCCGGAATGGTAGCCGTAGAAATCGACATGGCCGCGCCCGCGCCGCAGCCGCCTGATGGCGGCCTGGGCATGGCGCTCGTGCAGCATGAACGCGAACCCGTCGTCGCAGGCGCCGCTGTCGATCGCGGCGCGGGCGGCGGGGTGGGCTTCGACATAGGCGCGCAGGTCGATATCCGGCGACGGCGGGCGCATCTCGCGCGCGCCGGCCCGCAGGAAATGCAGGTAGCCGCGCGGGAATTCGCCCCGGCGCACGCTCGCCGCCACGTCGGGATTGGCGGCGAGGTAGAAGCGCTCGGAGAATTCGGGCAGCGGATCGCACTCGCCCTCGGCGAGCAGATAGGCCTGCGCGGCGCAGATGAAGCGGCCCTCGTCGAGCAGCGCGGCATGGTTGGCGCGGAAGAAGGCGGGGTCGAAGAAGATGGAGGTCACCGCATCCCCACCCGCCCAGGCGCGGCGCAGGAAATGGGCGAACGCCCCCTCGCGGTCCAGCTCGGCCAGGCTGTCGGCGGCGGTGAGGTTCTCGCGATAGACGGCCGGCTGCAGCAGCTTGTGCGCGACCCGTCCCTCCAGCGCGCCGGAGCGCAGGTAGTGGTCGTAGCGGTTGACGAAGCCGTGCAGCCGCAGAACCTCGTCCGTCAGGTCGGGCGAGGAGAGGGCATAGGTGTCGTCGTCGTACAGCCAGTGCGGCTGGTGGGTCGGGAAACCCTGGGTGCAGTAGTGCAGGTAGCCGGAGGCGATCGAGCCGGCCGCGATCGCCTCGGCGATGTCGGGGTGGCGGCGACGGTACCAGGCCTCGTCGAAGAACATGTTGGGGGAATGGCCGCGCCGGCTGCCCACCTCCACGTAGTGCCGGCGCACCTCGGCGAAGCCCGGCGCGTCCGCGATGTCGTCGAGCACGCCGGGGCAGGTGCGCAGGTACCAGGCATCGTCGAAGAAGCACCAGGTGGCCGGTGCGGCGCTCCGGGGCGGCAGGTACTGGGCGATGTCGTCCTCGGTCATGGCGCTCTTTCCGCGGGCGTCAGCGCGCCGCGTCGCGGAGGACGGTCGCCAGACTGATCCACAAGATATGGGGCACCATTGCTACCGCATGTGACCCGCAGGTTGGAAGGCCGCCGTGGCGCTGTCACACGCCTTTCGCACGGCCATAGCCGCCGGGATGGGCCAGGCGCCAGGCGAGCGCGGTTTCGACGATGGCATCGAGCGAGGGGAGGCGCGGGGTCCAGCCGGTGTCGGCGCGGATGCGCGCGCAGCCGGCGATGAGGCAGGCGGGGTCGCCGGCGCGGCGCGGCTTCGCCTCCACCGGCACGGGCCGGCCGGCGGCGCGGCCCACCGCCTCGATCACCGCGCGCACCGAATGGCCGGTGGCACTGCCGAGATTGTAGGTGACGCTGGCCTGCTCGAGCCGGGCGAGGGCGAGCAGATGCGCCTCGGCGAGGTCGCTGACATGGACGTAGTCGCGGATGCAGGTGCCGTCCGGCGTGGGGTAGTCGGTGCCGAAGATGCCGAGCGGCGGCCGGCGGCCGAGCGCCGCGTCGATGGCCAGCGGGATCAAATGGGTCTCGGGGTCGTGGTCCTCGCCCAGCCGCCCTGCCGGGTCGGCGCCGGCCGCGTTGAAGTAGCGCAGCGCGGCGTAGCGCAGCCCGTGCACCCGCCCGGCCCAGGCCAGGGCGCGCTCCAGCATCCATTTGCTCTCGCCATAGGGCGAGGCGGGGGCGATGGGCGCGTCCTCGTCGATCGGCGCGGCCGACGGCGCGCCGAACAGCGCGGCGGTGGAGGACAGCACGAAGCGCCCTACCCCATGGCGGATGCAGGCACGGATCAGCGCGATGCCGTTGCCGGCATTGTCGGCGAGATAGCCCAGCGGGTCGCGCATGCTCTCGCCGACCAGCGAGCGGGCGGCGAAATGCAGCACGGCCTCGGGCCGCGCCGCGGCGAAGGCGGCCTCCACCGCGGCGCCGTCGGCGAGATCGGCGACGATCAGCCTCGCGCCGGGCAGCACCGCCGCGCGATGGCCGGTGGAGAGATCGTCGATCACCGTCACCGCGTCGCCGCGCCCCAGCAGGGCGGCGACCACGTGGCTGCCGACATAGCCGGCGCCGCCGGTGACGAGATAGCGGGACATGCTAGCGCGGCTCCATCAGCCAGGCGGCGAAGCTGCCGGGGCCGGCGGCGAAGGGATCGTCGAAGCGTCCCCATAGCTCGGGATGCGCCCGCCAGGCCAGCCTCGCCGCGTGGGGGATGGGGGTGAAATCGGTGAAATGCCCGTACGCCCAGGGCAGCCCGTCCAGCGCCGGCACGGCGGCGGCGGCCAGCGCGCGGCGGTACCAGGCCAGCAACTCGAACGGCACGGGGTTCTCGCCGGCATAGCGTTCGATCATCGCGTCGCCCGCCCCGCCCACCTTGGTGAAATGGAAGAAGGAGACGGGCGCGCCCGCCGCCGTCAGCACGCCCTCTTGCGTGAATTCGAGGGGCCGATGGTCGAGATTCCACGAGGCGACGTTGCAGCCGGGGTCGCGCAGGATGGACACGCCGCCGAACAGGGCGGGGGCGAGGTCCACGTATTTCTGGTCGGTGAACAGCCCCGCCGGGCGGTCGTCGTAGCAGGCCTCGTGCAGCCGCGCCGCCCACCAGGCGGCGAAGGCGCGCCCCTGCGCGTCGTTGCGCACGGCGAGGAAGCCGAGATTGAAGATGCCGGTGGTCATCGAGCCGCGCTCGTTGTCGATCGCCGCCTGGGGGCTTGTGGCCGGCGCGGTCTGGTGCGGGGTGAGCACCAGCGAGGCGCGCGCCATCTCCGCCAGCACCGAAGCCAGCGGCGCGAACACCACGATGTCCGGGTCGAGATACACCACGCGCTCGACACCCAGCTCCAGCAGATGTTCCAGCATGCGCCCCTTGGCGGCGGTGCAGGCCTCGATGAGGTCGTGCTTGAACAGCCAGTGCCGGCGGCGCGGGATGGACAGGGATTCGACCGGCACGACGTGGTGGAAATCGGCGAAATCCGCCTCGTGGCCGGGCGGCGCGCGATCGACCAGCAGCGCCCAGCGCTCCCAGTCCGGATGGGCGCGGGCGAGGGAGAGCGCCATCACCCGCGCGCGCGGCAGGTAGGACAGGGCGAAGCTGGTGAAGCAGGCGGTGCGCATGCTCAGACGAGCCGGCCGGGGCGGATGCCCCGCATCGCGTGGGCGCGCGCGAGGTCGATGGCCCGGCCATCGGCGAAGAAGCGCAGCAGGGCGGCTTCGTTCGACAGGATGGCGCCGGCCTCGTGGCGGCGGATGGCGTCGGCGATGTTGCCGCTCTCGGCCAGCGCCACCAGCCAGGCGCCGGCGGCCAGCGCCTCGTGCGCGACGAAGGAGAAGGTCTCCGGCCAGATCGACAAAGCGAGCACCAGGTCGATCTCCTGGGCGGCCAGCGCCTCGGCCATGGCGGCGGGATGCGCGGCGGTGGCGCGGGCCTCGACCCACGTCACCCCGTCCATCGCCGTGGGGTGGGCGGCGAAGTGGAAGAAGCGGTAGGCGCGCAGATGCCGGCAGGCGCGCACCAGGTCCTGGAAGATCGGCCAGCCCTTGGAGACCATGGGATAGCCGGCGAAGGCCACCCGCACGGGATCGTCGGCCTCGCCGCGGGGCGCGCGCGGCCGGGGCGCGCCGGGCTGGAACGCGGCGTTCTCCCGCACGCGCGCGGTGAGGAAGGGCAGGGTGGTGGCGCCCAGCCACAGGTCGAGCGCCGCGCGCGAGGGGGCGATGACGTGGAAGCCGATCGCGCCGAACAGCCGGCCAAGCGCCGCGAGATAGGCACCGCGCGTCGGCCCGTGCACGCAGATGCCGCAGGCGGCGCTGGCCGGCGGCGGGGCGTGGCAGAACACGGCATCGTCGCGCAGCAGGTTGTAGCCCTCGCACAGCGAGGCGTAGTCGTGCAGCCAGAACAGGCTGGCGCCCGGCTCGAGCGCCGCCGCGAGGCGCAGCAGGCCGGGCACCGAATGGCCGAACAGCGAGTGCAGGGCCAGCCGCCGCTCCGCCCAGCGCGCGCGGCGTGCGGCCAGCGCCGTGGCCAGTTCGGTGTCGCGCACCAGCCCGGCATAGCGCCCATCGACCGCGAGTTGCAGCCAGGCCGGCCCGCCATCGTCGGGCGCGAGGGTCAGGCGCGGCACGGTGGGGCTAACATGGACATGGATTTCGCCGGCGGCCCGGCTGGCCGCCAGCTCGCCGGCGATCAGCGTCTGGATGCCGCCGGTGACGTGCAGGTAGCAGTCATGGCTGACCGACAGCACCAGCCGCGCGCCCGGCCCATCGAGCAGCGCGGCCGGGTCCACCGGCGCCGCGCCCTCCGGCAGATGCGGACCGGTGGGACGGGCGGCGGCCGGCATCGCCGCCTCCACCACGCCGCGCCGCCAGCCGCCGGGGCGTGCGGGCAGCCGCCCTTCCGCCTTGCCCCACAGCACGTAGTGCAGCAGCGGGTTGATCCCGGCCGCCGCGATGTCCTCGTAGGTGGCGAGATACCATGCGGTGTCGAACCACGTGTTGGGCGCCCGGCCCTCGCGCCAGCCATGCAGCACGAAATGCTCCACGGGGTCGAACGCGCCGAGATCGGGATTGGCGGCCCGGTAGAACGCGGCGTCGAGTTCGGCCCGCACCACCGCCCGCTCCTCGTCGGAACGGGCGGGCGGGCGGGGCAGCGTGTCCTGGCGGGCGAGGCGGGCCGAAACGCCGAGCTGGGGGGCGTAGAGCAGGTCCGCCATCGCGGGCGTGGTTAGGCCGCGGCGCGGGTCAGCGCATCCTGATAGGCAAACAGCCCGGCCTGGCCGCCGGTGTGCAGGAACACCACGTTCTCGTCCTTGGCGAACTGGCCCTTGCGGATCAGGTCGATCAGCCCGGCCATCCCCTTCCCGGAATAGACGGGGTCGAGGAAGATGCCCTCGGTGCGCGCCAGCATGATCACCGCCTCCTCCATGCCCCGCGTGGGAATGCCGTAGCCCTCGCCGACATAGTCGCAATTCGCTTCCACCGCATCGCGCGGCACCGGCGGCGCGCCGAGCTTCTGCGCCGTGGCCTCCGCGAGCTTGTGCACCGCGGCCTCCTGCCGGTCGCGCGGGTTGCGCACGCCGATGCCCAGCACGCGGATGCCCGAATTGAGCGCCACGAGCCCGGCGACCAGCCCGGCCTGGGTGCCGGCCGAGCCGGTGGCATGCACCAGCCGGTCGATGCGCAGCCCGATCTCGTTGGCCTGGGCCAGCAGTTCCAGCGCGACATGGGCATAGCCCAGCGCGCCCACCGCGTTCGACCCGCCGCCGGGGATGAGATAGGGCTTCTCGCCGGCGGCCGCGAGCTTGGCGCCGACCTCCTCGATCGCCGCCTGCATGTCCGTCCCGCCCGGCCGATACTCGATGTTGATTCCCATCAGCCGGTCGAGCAGCACGTTGCCGCCATCGAGATAGGCGCTGTCGTTGGTCTGCACCCGGTGCTCCAGCAGGGCGGTGCATTTCAGCCCCAGCTTGGCGCACACCGCCGCGGTCTGGCGCACATGGTTGGACTGCACCGCCCCCTGGGTGACGATATGCGTCGCCCCCTGGGCCAGCGCGTCGCCCATCAGATATTCCAGCTTGCGGTTCTTGTTGCCGCCGGTCGCCACCCCGGTGCAGTCGTCGCGCTTGATCCACAGCTGCGGCCCCCCCAGTTCCCGGGTGAGGTTCGGCATGAATTCCAGCGGCGTGGGGGCGTGGCAGAGCTTGACGCGCGGGAAGCGGGCGAGATGCATGGTGCGATGTTTCCTCATCCCGGCGCGGCGTGGCTGTAACGCCAGGGCGTTCGGACTGTTTCAAACCTGCCCCGGCAAATCAATCCCGCCCCGATCATTGCCGGCGGACGGGGGTTGGGGGCAAACTCGCCAACAGGAAGGACCGAAAGATGCATATCCACCGACGCCGCGGCTGGGAAATCCCCGAGCGCCTGGCCACCCCCGAAGCGGTGGTGCTGGGCCGTCGCGCCGTGGCCGGCGGGCTGGCCGCCGCGGCCTTCGCCCGCCCCGCCGCCGCGCAGTGGAGCCTGTTCGGGGGCAAGAAGACCCCGCCGCAGGAGCTCTCCCCGCTCACCGCCCCGCGCAACAAGACCTATGAGGGCGGCCGGGCCATCACCCCGGAACGCAACGTTTCCAGCTACAACAATTTCTACGAGTTCGGCATGTCCAAGGACGTGGCCGACGCCGCCCAGGCCCTGCCGGTGCGCCCCTGGACCATCGCCATCGACGGCATGGTGAAGCAGAACCGCACCATCGGCTACGACGACCTGCTGAAGCAGGTGAAGCTGGAGGAACGGGTCTATCGCCATCGCTGCGTGGAAGCCTGGGCGATGACCGTGCCGTGGATCGGCTTCCCGCTCGCCGATCTCGTCCGCCTCGCCGAGCCGCTGGCCGGCGCGCAATACGTGGTGTTCCACTCGCTGGCCGACGAGAAGACCATGCCGGAGGTGAAGCAGGCCTGGTACCCCTGGCCCTATACCGAGGGGCTGACCATGCAGGAAGCGGCCAACGAACTCGCCTTCCTGTCCGTGGGCATGTACGGCAAGACCATGCCGCCGCAGAACGGCGCGCCCATCCGCCTGACCGTGCCGTGGAAATACGGCTTCAAATCCGCCAAATCCATCGCCCGCGTCACCTTCACCGACAAGCGGCCCACCACCTTCTGGGAGGCGCTGCAGGACAGCGAATACGGGTTCTGGGCCAACGTGAACCCCGCCGTGCCGCACCCGCGCTGGAGCCAGGCACGCGAGCGCCTGCTGGGCAGCGACGAAATGGTGCCCACCCAGATCTGGAACGGCTACGGTCCATTCGTCGCCGGCATGTACGCCGACAAGACCAACGAACGGCTGTTCGCTTGACCCTCTCGGCACGGATCGCCGCCTCACTGCCCGCCCGCATCCTGGCGGTGCTGGCGGCGCTGTGCCTGGTCGGCGCCTTCGCGCTGGCCACCCTGCTACCCCCCACGATGTCGCTCGCCCAACTCGTCGCCCGCATGGACCACACCGCGCTGGTGGCCATGCAGAACTGGGTGAGCGGCCACATCTCCGAATGGACCTGGCGCCACCTGCTGCTGCCGATCTTCCTGCGGCCCGACTGGATGCTGCTGCTGTTCCTCGGCCTGATCTTCGCCGCCGCCGCGATCACCGTGGCCTCCGCGAAGGCGGAACCGCGGTCGCGGCATCGGCGGAGCTGAGGGAAGGTAAGGAAGCGTCTTCTTTTTCTGAAGAAAAAGAAGCAAAAGGTTTTACCCGTTTTACGAATGCGTACGGGACCCTGTCGGGAAATGGCCACCTAATTTGGCCTCATATGTGCTTGTCATGATTATTTTTCTTCGCCTTTGCTCCCATTCCAGCCCACCTTAGGGATTTCCACGCGCCTTTTGCAGTTGGTATAGCCTCAGCGTGTCCCGCATCGCCATCAGATTTGTCGAGCAGATGGTATGGAGTCAGATTTCATGAACATCTTGACTGGAATTTATTAGAATTGTATTTTGAAATAACCCCTCGCGCCGCAATTACTGGATAATATGGCAATCACTCTTAAAAC
>CAMFLK010000161.1 GCA_945957135.1 uncultured Rhodospirillales bacterium | reverse complement strand
GCCTGCAAATCCCCAAGCGGAGCTGGAATGGCGGTTACGACGACTGGGAAAAGACGGGATAACCGCCAACCAAGACGAATTGACCTGATTTCCCCTTGGGACAAGTTCCCGAGGCGTCGCCGCATGTACAAACCAAAACGAATAAAGTCTTTTTGCTTCTTTTTCTTCAGAAAAAGAAGACGCTTCCTTCCTTCCCCTTCCCTCACCTGTCTTGTCATGCATACAACCCGCCCCTACGCTCCCGGTCATGATCACTCCCGAGGAATTGCGCGCGCGGCTGGATGGGTTGCGGGTGGAGCGTGGGTATGTATTGCCGCATCATGGGGCTTTGGCGGCCGCGGCGCCGGACCTGCATGATGCGTATGGGCGGATGTATGCAGCGCTGACCTTGACCGAGCGGCATTTGTCGCCGTTCGAGAAGGAGTTCGTCTGGCTCGCGGTGTTGATCGCGGAGCGGGAGGCGATCGGCACGCATCATCTGGATTTGTTCCGCAAGGCGGGTGGCACGGACGGCCAGGCGCGGGTGGCGTTGCGTCTGGCCGGGTATGCGGCGGCGGCCGAGGGGTTCGCGCTGGTGGAGGGGCATTGGCAGTCCTGGTTCCCTGCCATCGACCCGGTGACGGATTATCTGGCGGGGGCGCGGGCCTTGTTGGGCGAGGGGGTGGAGGCGGGGCTGGCCGATCTCGCACTGCTCGCGGTGCAGGCGGCGCGGGCGAATGACTGGGGCGTGGCCGCGCATCTGCGGGCCGGTTACGCCGGGGATGTTCCCGAGGCGAAGATGGTGGAGGCGCTGTCGCTGATCATCTGGCCGGTCGGCGTGAACCGGTTCGTGGAGGCCTGCACGGTCTGGCATGGGCTGATGAATGCCGGGGTGGTGACGCCCTCGCCGCTGTTCCGGGCCTGGGCCGAGACGCCGGGGCAGGGGGCGTTCCGGGCCGATCATGACTGAGGCCGCCGATGTTCTGGTGGTGGGCGCGGGGTCGGCGGGGTGTGTGCTGGCGGCGCGGCTCGCCGAGGACGGGGCGCGGCGGGTGACGCTGCTGGAGGCGGGCGGAGGGGATTGGAACCCGCTGTTCCGGGTACCGCTGATGACCGGGGTGCTGCTGCGCAGCCGCTACGCCAACTGGTTCTACCGCACGGAGCCGGAGCCCGGGCTGGGCGGGCGGCGGAGTTTCTGGCCGCGCGGGCGGGTGTTGGGCGGGTCGTCGTCCATCAACGGCATGGTGTGGGCGCGGGGCCGGCCGTCCGACTACGATTCCTGGGCGCAGGCGGGGTTGCCCGGCTGGTCGTGGGAGGAGGCGCTGGCCGGGTTCCGGCGCATCGAGCGATTCGCAGGCGGCGGGTCGGAGATGCATGGCGGGGATGGGAAGTTGCCGATCACCGATGGCGGGGCGCGGCACGAATTGCTCGATGCCTTCGTCCGTGCCGGGGTGCAGGCGGGGCATCGGGCCAGCGACGATTTCAACGCGCCGCCTTTCGAGGGGGTGGGGCGCTATCATTTCACCATCGCCGGCGGGCAGCGCTGGTCGGCGGCGCGGGCGTTTCTCGGGGGCGCGCGGGGCAATCTCCGCGTCGTGAAGCGGGCGCGGGCGCTGCGGGTGCTGGTGGAGCGCGGCCGGGCGGTGGGGGTGGAGACGACCGCCGGCACGTTCCGGGCGGGCGAGATCGTGCTGTGTGGCGGCACGATCAACTCGCCGCAACTGCTGATGCTGTCGGGCATCGGGCCGGCGGAGGAGCTGGCGGCGCATGGCATCGCGCCGGTGATCGACCTGCCGGGGGTGGGGCGCAATCTGCAGGACCATCTGCTGGTGCGGGTGGAGCATGAATGCACGCGGCCGATCACCTTGCAGTCGCTGACCCGGCTGGACCGGGCGGCGGCGGCGCTGGGCCAGGCGCTGGTGTTCCGCAGTGGCCCGGCCGCCCGTTTTCCGCTGGCCGCGGGGTTCATGCTGCGCTCGGACCCGGCGCTGGAGGAGCCCGATCTTCAGGCCCATTTCCTGCCGGGGCTGACCACCGCCACCTTGCGGGTGCCGGGGCTGGCGGGGCCGGCGCGGGCGGGCGAGGCGCATGGGTTCATGGCCAACGTGACGCAGATGCGGCCGCACAGCACGGGCACGATCACGCTGCGCTCGGCCGATCCGCTGGCGGCGCCGGTGATCCGGGCGAATTACCTGGCCGACCCGCGTGACCGGGCGGTGCTGCGGCGGGGGGCGCGGATGCTGCGCGAGATTTTCGCCCAGCCCGCCTTCGACGATGTGCGCGGCGCCGAACTTCAGCCGGGTGCCGCGATTCAGGACGATGCCGCGCTGGATGCCTGGATCGCCCGGACGGCGGACACGATGTTCCATCCGGTGGGCACCTGCCGGATGGGGCCGGAGACGGATCGCGGCGCGGTGGTGGATGCGGCGTTACGGGTGCACGGCATCGCCGGGCTGCGGGTGGCCGATGCCTCGGTGATGCCGCGCATCACCAGCGGCAACACGAACGCGCCCTCGATGCTGATCGGCCAGCGTGCCGCCGACTTCATCGCGGAAACATAAAGGGCTCACCCCCCCCGCCATTCTTCGCATGTCAGCACTGGCTTCGTTGCGAGGGACGGGTCAAGGCGCTTGAGCGAAGCGTGCCTTGACGCCGTCCCTCGCAACGCAAGCACAATCGAACAGGCGAAGGAGCCTACTGCGCCTGGGCCGACGCCTCGCTGCGGGTGGCGCCGACGCGGGCGGCGAGGGAGGCGGCCATGAAGTCGTCCAGCGCGCCGTCCAGCACTGCGTCCGGGTTGCCCTTTTCCACGTTGGTGCGCAGGTCCTTCACCAGCTGGTACGGGGCCAGCACGTAGCTGCGGATCTGGTGGCCCCAGCCGATGGCGGTCTTGGCGTCCTCGGTGGCGTTGGCGGCGGCCTCGCGCTTCTGCAGCTCGGCCTCGTAGAGGCGGGAGCGCAGCATTTCCATGGCGGTGGCGCGGTTGCGGTGCTGGCTGCGGTCGGTCTGGCAGGCGACGATGATGCCGCTGGGTACGTGGGTGATGCGGATGGCGCTTTCCGTCTTGTTGACGTGCTGGCCGCCGGCGCCGGAGGCGCGGTAGGTGTCCACCTTCAGGTCGCTGGGGTCGATCTCGATCTCGATCGTGTCGTCCACCACCGGATAGACCCAGACGCTGGCGAAGCTGGTCTGGCGGCGGGCCGCGGCGTCGAACGGGCTGATGCGCACCAGGCGGTGCACGCCGGCCTCGGTCTTCAGCCAGCCATAGGCGTTGGTGCCTGTGACCTGGAGGGTGACGGATTTCACGCCGGCCTGCTCGCCCTCGCTCTCCTCCAGCACCTGCACCTTGTAGCCGCGCTGCTCGGCCCAGCGCGTGTACATGCGCTGGAGCATCTGCGCCCAGTCCTGGGCTTCCGTGCCGCCGGCGCCGGCGTTGATTTCCACGTAGCAGTCGTTGGCGTCGGCCTCGCCGGACAGCAGGCTCTCGATCTCGCGGCGCTTGGCCTCATCGGCCGCGGCGCGCAGGGAGGCGAGGCCGTCGGCGACCATGGCCGGGTCGTTCTCGGCCTCGGCGAGTTCGATCAGCTCCATCGCGTCGGCCACCTCGCGCTCCAGGGCGCGCACGCCATCGACTCCGGCGGCGAGGCGGTTGCGCTCGCGCATCAGGGTCTGGGCGGCGGCGGCGTCGTTCCAGAGGTCGGGATTCTCGGCCTGGTGGTTCAGTTCGTCGAGGCGGGCGAGTGCGGCATCCCAGTCAAAGATGCCTCCTCAGCAGCGCGACCGACTGCTTGATCTGTTCGTTGAGCGTGTCCGCTTCCGCCGCCATCGCACGAGTGCCTTGTTCATCAAACGTTTGGGGTCAATACAGGCCGCCGAGTCCGCTGTCGACTCCGGCGGCGTGGGGGGTTCCGCCGCCGCCGCCACCGCCATTGCCGCCGGCATCGGCCGTGAAGGCGCCGGCGATCGGGCCGGAGGCGCCGGGGGCCTGGCCGGGCTTGAAGGCGTCCGTCACCGCGCCGAAGCCGCTGTCCCAGCTCGCCAGGGTCACGCCCGCCGGCACCGGGAAGGTGAGGCTGGGCCGCTCCTTCAGCGCCTGGGCCATGAAATCGTGCCAGACCGGGGCGGCGTTGGTGCTGCCGGTCTCGTTGTTGCCCAGCGAGGTCGGCGTGTCGAAACCCACCCAGACGGCGGTGACGAGGTCGGGCGTGAAGCCGACGAACCAGTTGTCCACGAAATCCTGGCTGGTGCCGGTCTTGCCGGCGATGGCGCGGTTGAGCCCGGCGCCGGCGGCGTAGCCGGTGCCGCGCGCGACCACGCCCTGCATCATCGTCACCACCTGGAACACGCTGGCGGGGTCGGAGATCAGGCGGCGCTGGTCGGACAGCAGCGGGCGGCTGGCGGGGTCGGCGCAGCCGTCGCAGCTGGCGGCCGTGGAGCGCCAGAGGATGCGCCCGTCCGGCCCCTGCACCGTGTCCACCAGGGTGGGGATCACCTCGTGCCCGCCGGTGGCGAGCGAGGCATAGGCCGCGGCCTGGCGGATCACCGTGGTTTCCACGGCGCCGAGGGCGGCGGGCAGCACGCGGGGCATGGCGTCCACCACATGGAAGGCGGCGGCGGTCTGGGCCACCGCGTCCATGCCCACCTTGTCGGCGAGGCGCACAGTGACGAGGTTCAGCGACTTCTCCAGCGCCACGCGCAGCGGCACCGGGCCGATGAAGTTCAGCTCGAAATTGCCCGGCCGCCATTTGCCCGCCGCCCCCTGGTCGAGCACGAAGGGCGCGTCGAGGAAGCGCTGGGAGGGCGAGATGTTCTTCTGCATCGCCGTCAGATAGACCATCGGCTTGAAGCTGGAGCCGGGCTGGCGGGCGGCCTGGGTGGCGCGGTTGAACTGGCTGGTCTCGAAGCTCCAGCCGCCGGACATCGCCAGCACGCGGCCGGTGGCCGGGTCCATCGCCACCAGCGCGCCCTGCACCAGCGGAATCTGGCGCAGCAGCGCGCGCTCCGGCCGGGCGCCGGCGCTGCCCTTGGCGGGCACGGCGGCGGCGGGTTCCACCATCACCACATCGCCGGGCTTCACCACGTCCGCGAGGCGACGGGGGGCGGGGCCGAGCTTGTCGTCCTTCAGCGGCCGCGCCCAGCCGAGATCGGCGAGCTGCATGGGCAGCAGGCGGGGGGCGGCGCGGTCGATCAGGCCGAGCTTGGCCTCGCCGTCGGTCTGCTCCACCACCACGGCCAGGCGCCATTCCGGCGGCAGGCCAGCGGGCCGCGCGAACTGGCCGAGGGCGGCGGGCCAGGCGGTGCGGAAATCGGCCGTCACGTCCAGGTGCCCGGCCGGGCCGCGCCAACCGCCGCGCCGCTGGTCGTAGCGCACCAGCCCGTCGCGCAGGGCCTTGTCGGCGATCGGCTGCAGGGCGGGGTCCAGCGTGGTGCGCACCACCAGGCCGCCCTGGGTGGTCTTGTCCGCGCCGAACTTGTCGATCAGCTCGCGCCGCACTTCCTCGGCGAAGTAGTCGGCCCCCGTGACGGTCTCCGGCCGGCGGAACTGGGCGGGGGCGATGGGCGTGGCCTTGGCGTCGGCCGCCTGCTGGGCGGTGATGACGTGGTCCTCGGCCATGCGGTCCAACACCCAGTCGCGCCGCGCCTTCGCCGCGTCCGGGAAGCGGAAGGGGTTGTAGTTGTTGGGCGCCTTGGGCAGGGCGGCGAGGAAGGCGGCTTCCGGCAGGGTGAGGTCGTCGAGCGGCTTGTTGAAATAGGCCTGGGCGGCGGAGGCCACGCCGTAGGATTGCAAGCCGAGATAGATCTCGTTGAGGTAGAGCTCGAGGATGCGCTCCTTGCTCAGGCTGCGCTCGATGCGGATGGCCATGATGATCTCGCGCGCCTTGCGGGCGATGGAGACCTCGTTGCCCAGCAGCATGTTCTTGGCCACCTGCTGGGTGATGGTGGAGGCGCCGATCGGCCGGCGGCCCTGGCCGTATTGCGAGGCGTCGGTGATGCCGGCGCGGATGATGGCGATGGGGTCCACGCCCTTGTGGATCAGGAAGTTCTGGTCCTCGGCCGAGATGAAGGCGCGCTTCACCATCTCCGGAATGGCCGTATAGGGCACGAAGATGCGTCGCTCGGTGGCGAGCTCCGCCAGCAGCCGGTCGTCGGCGGTATAGACGCGGCTCATCACGCGGGGCTGGTAGTTGCGCAGCCCGTCCACGTCCGGCAGGTCGGCGCTGAAGCGCTGGTAGCCGGCGAACAGCACGGCGGCCCCGGCCAGGCCGACCAGCACGAACAGCCCGGCGAACAGGCCGATCATCCGGCCGAGCCAGGCGAACGGCCCCCTGCGCCGCCCGTTGGGGGTGCGAGGCGTCTTGGCCCCACCTGTCTTGCCGGATGGCGGGTCCGCCTCCGGGCGCCGGCCACGCGGCGCGAGCGGGGGTCCCGCGGTCAGGGGTTCGGTCATGATGCCTCGAAAACTACACCAAAACGTGTATGGCGGAGAAGTTCCGCGCCACTACCCCGATGTGGGGGCGGGGGCCAGCGTTGCGAGCCCGGTTTGAGCGAAATACCCGTCCACCGCCCGTTTCATGGCTGATGCGACCCGCGCGCGGTGGTCGGCCCGGCGCAGCGCCGCCTCGTCCTGGGCGTTGCTCATGAAGCCCATCTCCACCAGCACGCTGGGGATGTCGGCGGCCTTGAGCACCATGAACCCGGCATGGCGGGCGGGGTTCTGCAGCAGCGGCAGGGCGGGGCCGAAGGCGCCCACCACGTTGCGGGCCATGCGCGCCGAGCCGGCCCGCGTCTCCTGGCGGACCAGGCTGGCGAGGATGCGGGCCACCTCGGGCGGGGTGTTGCTGAAATTGGGCACGCCGAACCGGTCGGCCGCGTTCTCCCGCCGGGCCAGCGCCGCGGTCTGCGAGTCCGAGGCGGAATCGGACAGCGTATAGACGCTGGCCCCGCGCACGGAATGGTCGGTCAGCGCGTCGGCATGCATGGAGACGAACAGCGCCACCCCGCGCGCCCGGGCGATGTCCACACGGCTTTCCAGCGGAATGAACACGTCGGTCGAGCGGGTGAGGAACACGCGATAGCGGCCGCCGGCCTCCAGCTGGCGCTTCAGCTCCTGGGCGGTGGCCAGCGCGATGTGCTTCTCGTAGGTGCCGGACACGCCGATGGCGCCGGGATCCTTGCCGCCATGGCCGGGGTCGAGCATGACCAGCGGCGCGGTGGCGACGGACGGGGCGGCCGGCTTGGCCGGCGCGCGCGGGGCGGCGGCCGCGGCCGGCAGCAGGTAGCTCGCCGAGACGCCGGCCCCGAGCAGCACGCGCCGGGTCCAGATGGGTGGTTTTCCCTCCATGAGGGACGATCCTAACACATTGGATGCAGGATCGCACGTTGAACCTTGATGAAGGTCGTTTCATGTTCCCGCCATGGCAGCAATTGGGCGGTGCAGCACAACCTTCCGGCGACCGGCTTGCGGGGCGGGACGGTTTGCTTCATGGTCCTTCCCGCTTCGGCGGCGCGCCGAACGCGTGAGCCGGCTGCCTTGATCGAGCCCGAACTTGATCGAGCCAGGGGAATGACCGATCCGCCAGGCCGTGGGAGCCGGGGCCGGAGACGGAGTTTCCGACGCATATCGCGCCGCCGCCCGCCCCCAGGCGCCAACCGGCCGCTCCACGCGGCCGGGCGCCATGGCGGAGGGCCCGTGCCGGACGATGTGCGGCGCGCGGGCCGGCAAAGGATTTCAACCGGGGCGGCGCCGACCCATCGGCGGGCCCGACGCGGATATCAGGGTCGAATGACCGTTCTTGCCACGCCCTTCATGCATGCCGCCCGGCCCCAAGCGGCCGGCCTGCGCGCGGTGCCCGTCCGGGCACGGGGCGAGGTGCCTTGCGACGATACCATGATCCTGACGCGTTCGGACCGGCCGCCCCTCCATGCATCCCCCCTCACCCGCCCCTGCCGCGCCGAATGGGCGCGCGGGATGGCGGGGCATCGGAGTTCAGGCCGCAATGACCAAGCGCATGCTGATCGACGCCACCCACGCGGAAGAGACCCGCGTGGTGGTGCTGGACGGTAACCGCCTCGAAGATTTCGACGTCGAGACATCGACCAAGAAGCAGCTCAAGGGCAACATCTACCTCGCCAAGGTGGTCCGCGTGGAGCCGAGCCTCCAGGCGGCCTTCGTGGAATATGGCGGGGGCCGCCACGGCTTCCTCGCCTTCGGCGAAATCCACCCGGACTACTACCAGATCCCCGTCGCCGACCGGCAGCGCCTGCTGGAGCTCCAGGCCGAGGAAGCGCGCGCCGAGGAGGAGGAGGAGGAGGAAGCCGCCGTCGCCGCGGACGCGGAGGAGGCGGCGCCCGCGGACAGCGCCGACGAGCTGGCCGCCCCGGCTGCATCGGATGAGACCGCAGCGGATGAGAGCGTGCCGGACGAGCCGGTCGCCGACGCGCCCCTCGCCGCCGAGGCGGCCGCCCCGCTCGCCGTGACCTATGGCGAGACCGTGTTCGGCGAGCTGGTCGTCGATCCCGCCCCCGCCGCGGCCGAAGCCGAAGCCGAGCTGGCCGCCGAGATCGACGCGCCCGCGCTGGACGCCCCGCCGCCGGAAAGCCTGGGTGGCGCCGGCGACCAGTTCGAGGGCAACGGCGCCGAGGAGGCCCAGCGCCGCCGCGCCTCGCGCCTGCTGCGCAACTACCGCATCCAGGAAGTGATCCGCCGCCGCCAGATCATGCTGATCCAGGTGGTGAAGGAGGAGCGCGGCACCAAGGGCGCGGCGCTGACCACCTATATCTCGCTGGCCGGCCGGTTCTGCGTGCTGATGCCCAACTCGCCGCGCGGCGGCGGCATCTCGCGCAAGATCACCTCGGCCGCCGACCGCCGGCGGCTGAAGGAGATCACCGCCGAGCTCGACATCCCCCGCGGCATGGGGCTGATCGTGCGCACCGCCGGCGCGGCGCGGCCCAAGCCCGAGATCAAGCGCGACTGCGAATACCTCATGCGCCTGTGGGACGACATCCGCGAGCACACGCTGCGCTCCGTCGCCCCCGCGCTGATCTACGAGGAAGCCAGCCTGATCAAGCGCGCCATCCGCGACGTCTATTCGCGCGACGTGGACGAGATCGTGGTGGATGGCGAGGCCGGCTGGAAGGCGGCGCACGACTTCATGCGCATGCTGATGCCCAGCCACGCCCGCAAGGTGCAGCTGTGGCGCAACACCCAGCCGCTGTTCGTGAAGAACCAGGTCGAGGCGCAGCTCGATTCGATGCTCAGCCCCACCGTGCAGCTGCGCTCCGGCGGCTACCTGGTGATCAACCAGGCCGAGGCGCTGGTGGCGATCGACGTCAATTCCGGCCGTTCCACCCGCGAGCGCGGCATCGAGGAGACGGCGCTGCGCACCAATCTGGAGGCGGCGGACGAGGTGGCCCGCCAGCTGCGGCTGCGCGACCTCGCCGGGCTGATCGTCATCGACTTCATCGACATGGAGGCGCGCAAGCACAACGCCATGGTCGAGCGCCGGCTGAAGGAGGCGCTGAAGACCGACCGTGCGCGCATCCAGGTGGGCAGCATCAGCCATTTCGGCCTGCTGGAAATGAGCCGCCAGCGCCTGCGCCCCAGCCTCGCCGAGACCAATTTCGTCACCTGCCCGCACTGCGCCGGCCTCGGCCTGGTGCGCAGCACGGAAAGCAGCGCCATCCATGTGCTGCGCGACATCGAGGAGGAGGGCAGCAAGGGCCGCGCCGCCCAGATCCTGGTGCATGTCGCCGGGCCGGTGGCCATGTACATCCTCAACAACAAGCGCGACCGGCTGGCCGAGATCGAGGCGCGCACCGCGATGACGGTGCATTTCGCCGCCGACGACTCGCTGGTGCCGCCGCAGCTGCGCATCGACCGGGTACGCCCGCAGGTGCCGGAGGCCGAGCGCGCCATCGCCGCCCCGGTGGTCGCCGCCCCGCCCGCCGAGCCGGGCGAGGAGGCGGAGGAGGACGACGTCACGCTGGCGGAGGCGACGCCGGTGGTGGACGAGGAGGAGTCCGGCGCCGAGCCGGCCGCCGAAGCGGGCGAGGAG
>CAMFLK010000160.1 GCA_945957135.1 uncultured Rhodospirillales bacterium | reverse complement strand
CGAGATAGGAGTCCGTCTCGTGGGCTCGGAGATGTGTATAAGAGACAGGCCCGTAAGGCTCCTGAAAGCCGCCACTCATCGCCGCATGACATGGAAGAACGGCGGCGGCGAGACAATGGAGATCGCGGTCCACCCCGAAGGCGCCGGCCTCGCCGATTTCGGCTGGCGCGTCAGCATGGCGACGGTGGCGGCGGACGGGCCGTTCTCCGCCTTCCCCGGCATCGACCGCACCCTCGCGGTGCTCGCCGGCGCCGGCATGCATCTGGATATCGCCGGCCAGGACACGCGGTTTCTCGATCCCACCACGCCGCCGCTCGCCTTTCCCGCCGACGCCGCCACCACCGCGCGCCTCGCCGGCGGGGCGATCACCGACCTCAACGTCATGACGCGGCGCGGCGCCTTCACCCATCGCCTGACCCGTGGCGGCGACGCCCCGCCCGCCGCCTGGCGCCTGCTGATCGCCCGCGCGCCGATCACCGTGCTGGCGGACGGCCAAACCGTCGCGCTTGAGAAGGACGACGCGCTGCTCTGCGACGATGCGAACACCGCGCTCGCGCCGCGCGGCCACGACCACTACCTCGTCGCCATCGACCCCGCGCAGGAGGCCACGCCATGATCGAACTGCATCCCGGCCAGGTGAGCCTCGCCACGCTGGCCGACATCTACTGGCGGGAAACCCCGGCGATCCTGGCGGAAGAATTCCATCCCGCCATCGCCGCCGCGGCCGCGCGCATCGCCGCGATCGCCGCCGGCGACGCGCCGGTCTATGGCGTCAACACCGGCTTCGGCAAGCTCGCCAGCGTGCGCATCGGCCCGGCCGACCTGGCCACGCTCCAGCGCAACCTCATCCTGTCGCATTGCTGCGGCGTCGGCGCGCCGCTCGACCCGCGCATCGTGCGGCTGGTGATGACGCTGAAACTCGTCTCGCTCGGCCGCGGCGCCTCGGGCGTGCGGCGCGTGGTGGTGGACCTCATCGCGGCGATGCTGGCCAGGGGCGTCATCCCCGTCATCCCCGAGAAAGGCTCGGTCGGCGCCTCCGGCGACCTCGCGCCGCTCGCGCATATGACGGCGGCGATGATGGGCGAGGGCGAAGCCTTCCTCGGGGCCGAACGCCTGCCGGCGCGCGCGGCGCTGTCCCGCGCCGGGCTGACCCCCATCGTGCTCTCCGCCAAGGAAGGGCTGGCGCTGATCAACGGCACCCAGGTCTCCACCGCGCTGGCGCTGGCCGGGCTGTTCCGCGCCCACCGCGCCCTGTGCGCGGGCCTCGTCACCGGGGCGATGTCGGTCGATGCGGCGATGGGCTCCTCGGCGCCGTTCCATCCGGACATCCACGCCCTGCGCGGCCATCGCGGCCAGATCGATTGCGGCCACGCGCTGCGCGCCCTGCTGGACGGCTCCGCCATCCGCGAAAGCCATCTGGACGGCGACCAGCGGGTGCAGGACCCGTACTGCCTGCGCTGCCAGCCGCAAGTGGCCGGCGCCTGCCTCGACCTGCTGCGCCAGGCGGCGGCCACGCTGGCCATCGAGGCCAATGCCGCGACCGACAACCCGCTGGTGCTGACCGACGGCAGCGTGGTCTCCGGCGGCAATTTCCACGCCGAACCCGTGGCCTTCGCCGCCGACCAGATCGCGCTGGCGATCTGCGAGACCGGCGCCATCGCCCAGCGGCGCATCGCCCTGCTGGTCGATCCCGCCCTGTCCTTCGGCCTGCCCGCCTTCCTCGCCACCAATCCGGGCCTGAATTCCGGCTTCATGATCGCCGAGGTCACCTCGGCCGCGCTGATGTCGGAGAACAAGCAGATGGCCCACCCCGCCTCGGTGGATTCCACGCCGACCTCCGCCAACCAGGAAGACCACGTCTCCATGGCCTGCCATGGCGCCCGCCGCCTGCTGGCGATGACGGAGAACCTGTTCGCCATCATCGGCATCGAGGCCGCCACCGCCGCCCAGGGCATCGAATGCCGCGCCCCGCTGGCCACCAGCCCGGCGCTGGCCGGGGCGCTCGCCGCCCTGCGCGCGGTGGTGCCCAGCCTGGGCGAAGACCGCTACATGGCCGACGACCTGCAGGCGGCGACGCGGGCGGTGGCGGAGGGCGTGCTGGCCGGGGCGGTGGGGCAGGGGGTGCTGCCGGGGCTGGCCTGATACCCGCGGCGCGAAGCGATGACTCTTCCATCGCTGAGCGACGCTGGTATCGCGCACCGGGTTGGCCGGCGGCGGCGCGCCAAACAATGACTCATATCAACGGTCATTCTTCATGGCCGTTGGTATGACTCCCCCGCCTGCATGCGTTTCGCGCCTTTTCGTCAATTCCAACCGGCTGCCCCGTATTTTTTACCTTGGGTGATTCCCGAGGCGATGGCGCGTGTACGTGCGCCAACTGCCAACCGCACGGCAAGTCGTGGAAGGCCGTATCAAATCCGGCCAAGACGGGACAGGGGAGTTTGGAAGAAAAAGCCGCAGCGCAGCCAAATATCAAAAAGTTTTTTGGTTCTTTTTTTCAAAAAAGAACCGCTTCCTTCCTTGCTTCTCTTACTCCCGCCGCGCGTTCAGCCGCACCATCCCCTGGTCGAGGTCGGCGATCAGGTCGCCCGGGTCTTCCAGGCCGATATGCAGCCGCATCATCGCGCCGCCAAATTCGCCGGTGCCGGCGGTGCGGGTGACGAAGCCGGTGGTGGGCAGGGCGAGGCTTTCGTAGCCGCCCCAGGAGGCGCCCTTGCCGAAGAGTTGCAGGGCCTCGGCCATGGCGTGGGTGGATTCCACCGAGATGTCCGGGCGGAACACGATGCCGAACAGGCTGCAGGCGCCGGTGAAGTCGCGTTTCCAGATGTCGTGGCCGGGCGCGCCGGGCAAAGCGGGGTGCAGCACGGACTTGATTTCCGGGCGGGTGGCCAGCCAGGCGGCGACTTCGAGGGAGGAGCGTTCCTGGCGTTCCAGCCGCACCGCCATGGTGCGCAGGCCGCGCAGCGCCAGCCAGCAATCGTCGGGGCTGGCGTATTGGCCGAGGGTGATGGCCGCACTCCGCACGCGCTGCCATTCCTCCTCGCTGTTCACCGTCACGCCGCCCAGCAGCACGTCGGAATGGCCGACGGCGTATTTGGTGAGCGCCTGGATGGAGACATCGACGCCGTGGCGGAAGGGCTGGAAGTGGTGGATGCCCCAGGTGTTGTCGAGCAGCACCTTCGCCCCGCGGCGATGGGCCTCGGCGGCGAGCGCCGGCACGTCCTGCACCTCGAAGGTGTGGCTCCCTGGGCTTTCCAGGTAGAGCACGGTGGTTTCCGGCCGGCACAGCGCGCCGAGGCCGGCGGCGTCGATGCACGGGTCGTAATAGGTGGTGGCGATGTTCATCTTCGCCAGCATCGTGTCGCAGAAGCCGCGGGTGGGGCCGTACACGCTGTCGGGCATCAGGCAGTGGTCGCCGGCCTTGAGATAGGCGAGCAGCGGCAGGGTGACGGCGGCCAGCCCGGTGGAGACGATCTGGCAGTGGGTGCCGCCCTCGATCTCCGCGATGGCGTTCTCCAGCGGCCAATGGGTGGGGGTGCCCATGGTGCCATAGACCAGCGCCTGCTCGAACCGCTTGTTGCCGGCTTCCTTGCGGCTGGCGATGTCCGGGTACAGCACGGTGGAGCCGCGATGCACCGGCGGGTTGACGAAGGCGTGGACGTTGGTGCCGGCGCGGCCGACATGGGAGAGGCGGGTGGCGAAGGCGTGGCCGTGCGGCTTGCTGTCATCTGGCATGGGTCAGGTCTCGATCGGGGTGTCGGGGCGGCCGCCCCATTCGGTCCAGGAGCCGTCGTACACGGCGCCCTGGGGCAGCCCGGCATGGGCCATGGCGAGGGTGAGGATGGTGGCGGTCACGCCGCTGCCGCAGCTGGTCACCACCGGGCGGCTGCCGTCCACCCCGGCCTGGGCGAGGCGGGCGCGCAGCGCGTCGGGCGGCAGCAGGGTCTGGTCGGGGGCGAGGAGCTCGCCATAGGGCAGGCTGGCGGCACCGGGCATGTGGCCGGCGCGCATGCCCGGGCGGGGCTCCGGCACTTCCGCGCGGAAGCGGGGGCCGGGGCGGGCGTCGAGCACCAGTTCGCGCTGGGTGGCGACGTTCGCCAGGATGTCGCCCACGCCGCGCAGGCGGGTGGGGCGGAAATCCGGGCGGAAGCTGGCGGGGGCGGCGGGGGCGGCGGGGCCGGATTCCACGGGGCGTCCCTCGGCCCGCCATTTCGGCAGGCCGCCATCGAGCACGGCGGCGGCGTCGTGGCCGAACAGCCCCATCATCCACCAGCCGCGGGCGGCGGAGGCCAGGCCCTTCTGGTCGTAGAACACCACGAAGCTGCCGTTGCCCACGCCGAGCGCGGCCATCTTCTTCGCGAACAGGCCGGGGGTGGGGACCATGTGCGGCAGGTCGGTGTCGGGGTCGGCGACGTCGTCGATGTCGAAGAAGCGGGCGCCGGGAATGTGGGCGAGGGCGAATTCGGCCAGCCCGTCCTTGGGTTCGTTGGGCAGGTATTTGGTGGCGTCGAAGATCACCAGCTCGGGGCGGCCGAGCGCCTCCGCGAGCCAGGCGGTGGAGACGATTGTGGGAGCGGTCATGGGATTCCCTCAGGCCAGGACGAGCACGATGCGGCGGTTCTGGCGGCCCTTGTTCTCGATCTTGGCGACGCTGACGCGGCCGATCTCGCCGGTATTGGCGACATGGGTGCCGCCGCAGGGCTGCAGATCGACGGGCGTGTCGCCGGCGCCGATGCGCACCAGCCGCAGCCGCCCGGTGCCGCGCGGCGGCTTCACCGAGAGGGTGCGGACCAGGGTGGGGTTGGTGTCCAGCACCGCTTCGTCCACCCATTCGGTGGTGACCGGATGGCCGGCTTCGATCAGCGCGTTGAGGTCGTCCTCGATGCGCTGCTTGTCCGGGGCCTCCGGCAGGTCGAAATCGAGGCGCGAGCGATCGGGCCCGATCTGCCCGCCGGTGACGGCCGCGCCCGGCAGCACGGCGCAGAGCAGGTGCAGCGCGGTGTGCATGCGCATGCAGGCATGGCGGCGGGGCCAGTCGAGTTCGGCGGTGACGAAGGCGCCGATCTCGGGCAGGGCGGCGCCCGGGGCGGGCAGGTGCAGGATGGTGTCGCCCTCGCCCTTCACCGTGTCGGCGATGGCGCAGCCGCCGCCCTCCCAGGTGAGCCGGCCGGTGTCGCCGGGCTGGCCGCCGGCGCGGGCGTAGAAGACGGTGCGGTCGAGCACGATGCCGGAATCGGTGGCGGCGAGCACGGTGGCCGGGGCGCGGGCCAAGCCCGGCTCCGCCATGAAGAGTCGTTCGGTCATCGCGCGAGGATAGGCCCCGCCGCTGCCGCTGGCCAGAGAGGCCGCTCAGCGCGGCCGGTGCGTGGCCACCATCTGGCGCAGCTGGGCGGCGGCCGCGGCCCCCTTCATCGCCTCGCGCCATTGCGCCTCGGCCACCCGCTGGTGAGAGGCGATGGCCTCGTCGGCCGCGGTGATCATCGCCACGCCGGTGGGCACGGCGGGGTGGGTGTCGGCCCGGAACGGATTCACGGCGAGGCTGGCCCGGTCCCGCGCGCGGAGCAGCTTGAAGCTGCTGCTGGGCTCGGAATTGAGCAGCAGGCCGAATTGCAGGCCCATCGGCTCGGACTCCATCAGCCCGGCGATGTGCTCCACCTCCGCCGCCGCCACCTCGCGGCACTGGCGGCGCACCCGCTCGGACAGCAGCAGCCCGGCGGCCACACCGTTCTCGAGGAAGGAGCGCACCCGCCCGGCCGGCATCAGCGCGATGATGCCCGGCCGCCGCATGCCGTACATCCGCTTGCGCGCGGCCATGATGCCCAGCACCTGCTCGGTGTTGGTGCGCAGCGCCGGAGCGTCGGCGCCGGCCTGCTGGGCGATCTCGTCATAGGCGGCGGCGAGGGCGAGGTCGTAATTGTCGGTGGTGGTCAGGTAGCAGATCGGCCCGTCCACCTGCAGCATCTGGTCGGCGGTTTCCTCCAGCTGGCGGACGCGCTCGAAATAGCCGACCGGGCGCTGGTAGTATTCGACGCCGATGCCGAGCAGGGAGAGCGGCGAGATCTTCAGCAGCTCGGCCAGGCGCTGGATGGTGTCCAGCTTGATGACCTCGCCCTTCTCGTAGCGGTACAGCGCGGCGCGGGACACGCCGAGGCGGGCGGCGATCTCCTCCGCCCGCAGGCCGGACTCCAGCCGGTAGGCGCGGAGCTGCTGGCCGATTTCCTGGAAGCGCATGGTCTGGTCTCTCCGATGACCGCCGAGACCGGACGCGCAGCACGCGCCGTTATCTCAGGATTCGGTCCACGGCCCAGTTTGTATCACAAGGGATTGATTGGAAACCGTTAACGCACGCGCTGAGACGGTTTTCACGCAGCGTTAACGGTTTAATATTTGTGGATTCCTGGCCGGCCTCGACCCAACGGTCATGAGGAATGACCGTTGGCTTGTGTCGTTGCTTGGCGCGCGATACCGACGCCCCTGCGTGATGAAAGAGTCGTCACGTCAGGTCGTTGGCATCATTCTCCCCCGCCATCGTCTCGATCGCCCGGACCAGCGCGGAATGGTCCTGGTCCGCCCCGCCCAGCGCCGTCACCACCGAGAACATCTGCTGGGCGATGGCCGTGTTGGGCAGCGCCATGCCCATCTCCCGCGCCGCGGTCAGCGCCAGGTTGAGGTCCTTCTGGTGCAGGCGGATGCGGAAGCCGGGGTTGAAGGTGCGGTTGATCATCCGCTCCGCATGCACTTCCAGGATACGCGAGGAGGCGAAGCCGCCCATCAGCGCCTGGCGCACCTTGGCCGGGTCGGCGCCGGCCTTGCGGGCGAAGGTGAGGGCCTCGCCCACCGCCTGGATGTTCAGCGCCACGATGATCTGGTTGCACACCTTGCACACCTGGCCGGCCCCGGCCTCGCTGCCGACATGGGTGATGTTCTTGCCCATCGCCTGGAACAGCGGCAGCGCCCGCTCGAACGCCGCATCCGCGCCGCCCACCATGATGGTCAGGCTCGCCTGCTTGGCGCCCACCTCGCCGCCCGAGACCGGCGCGTCGAGATAGTCGCAGCCGAGCTTGCCGATGCGCTGGGCGAAGCCCTTGGTGGCGATCGGGCTGATCGAGGACATGTCGATCACCAGCTTGCCGGGATGCAGCCCCTCGGCCACGCCATGCGCGCCGAACAGCACCTGCTCCACGTCCGGCGTGTCCGGCACCATGACGATGACCACGTCCGCCTGCTCGGCCACATGCGCGGCGTCGCTGACCACCAGGGCGGCGGCGCGGACCTCGTCGGTCAGGCTGCGGCGGTCGGGCACGATCAGCTCGTGGCCGGCGGCGCGCAGGTTGAGCGCCATCGGGCGGCCCATGATGCCCAGGCCGATGAATCCGATTTTCATGGTCTATCCCCGCTGTTTCAGACGTTGAACTTCTTGCGCCAGGCCAGCCCGGCCACCGTGTCGCCGGCCGGGCGGTATTCGCAGCCGATCCAGCCGCCATAGCCCAGCGCGTCCACGCAGGCGAACACGTGGTCCCAGCCGATCTCGCCGGTGCCCGGCTCGTTGCGGGCGGGCACGTCGGCCAGCTGCATGTGGGCGATGATCGGCAGCAGCGCCTCCATCCGCTTGGTGATGTCGCCCTCGGTGACCTGGCAGTGATAGATGTCGAACTGCAGCCCCACCTTGTCCGCGCCGATCGCCGCGATCACCGCCGCCGCCTGCCCGGTGGTGTTGAGGTGGAAGCCCGGCATGTCCCGGTGGTTGATCGGCTCGATGGCGATGCGCCGCCCGGCCGCCTGCACCTGCTCGCCGGCCCAGGCGAGGTTGGCGGCGAACAGCGCGGCGGCGGTGCCTGGCGCGGTGCCGGCGGGCGGGATGCCGGCCATGCAGTGCAGCAGGGGGGTGCCGAGCGCCTCGGCATAGTCGAGCGCCTTCTTCACCCCGTCGCGGAACTCCGCCTGCCGGCCGGGCAGCGAGGCGAGGCCGCGCTCGCCGCCCGCCCAGTCGCCGGGGGGCATGTTGAACAGCACCTGGGCGAGGCCGTTGGCCTCCAGCCGGCGCTTGATCTCGGCGGCGGGGAATTCGTAGGGGAACAGAAATTCCACGGCGGTGAAACCCGCCTTCGCGGCGGCATCGAACCGGTCGAGGAACGGCACCTCGTTGAACATCATCGACAGATTGGCGGCCAGGCGCGGCATGATCGTTCCTCCCCCGGAGTGCTCGGCGGCGGCACGCTACAGGCGGGGCCTGGGCGAGGGAAGCGGGCAGGGCTAGGGTCGGGCCATGCCCCTGACATCCCGAGTGGCGGCGCGATGAGGCCGGAACGTCTGATCATGGCGCTGCTGCTGGGCGGCATCGCCGTGGGCTGCGTGGTGGTGCTCACCCCGTTCTTCACGGCGATCCTGTGGGCGGTGATTCTCACCTTCACCACCTGGCCGGTCTATGAATGGCTGCGGCTGCATGGCCGGCTCGGCCATGCCGGGGCGGCGCTGGTGATGGTGCTGCTGACCGCGGTGATCGTGGTGCTGCCGCTCGCCCTCGCGGCCCCCGGTGGCGCCGCCGATTTCGCCGGCCTGGAAAGCGCGCTCCAGGCGGCGCTGGCCGCCGGCCTGCCCGGCCCGCCCGGCTGGCTGGAGGACGTGCCGGCGATCGGGCCGATGCTCTCCGGCCTGTGGACCTCCTGGGCCGCCGACCTCTCGGTGATGGTCGAGTTCTTCAAGCCGTATTTCGGCATCGCCGCCCAGCTCGGCCTGCGGCTGGTGCTGGGCCTGGCCAACGGGGTGCTCGATTTCGTGCTCGCGCTGCTGGTCGCCTTCTTCCTCTACCGCTCCGGCGACGTTCTCGCCCTGCGGCTGCGCGCCCTGATCCACCGCATCGCCGGCCCGCGCGCGGAGGGGCTGATGGCGGTGACCGGGGCGACGATTCGCGGCGTGGTCTATGGCATCCTCGGCACCGCCATCGTGCAGGCGATCCTGACCGCGCTCGGTCTGTGGGTGGCGGGGGTGCCGCGCCCGGCGCTGCTCGGCGTGGTGGCGGGCGCGCTGTCGGTGCTGCCGATCGGGGCGCCGGTGGTGTGGATTCCCGCCGCCTTGTGGCTGTTGAGCATCGGCAAGACGTTCTGGGCCATCGCCCTGCTGGTCTATGGCACGGTGGCGATCAGCGGCGCCGATTCGGTGATCCGCCCCTATTTCATCGCCCGCGGCGCGCAGCTGCCGTTCCTGCTGACCATGCTCGGCGTGCTCGGCGGCGCGCTGGCTTTCGGGCTGCTCGGTGTGTTCCTCGGCCCGGTGCTGCTAGGGGTGGGATACACGCTGGTGGCGGAGTGGGCGGCCGGCCAGGCCCCGGCCAAACCCTCCGCGCCGTCGCCCGATTGAAATAATCCGCATGCCGGGATTGCATGGCAGTCACGCTGCCGTGAAGATGGGGCATGCTCGCGTTCATCCTCTCCCGCATCCTGCAGGCCATTCCCGTGGTGCTGGTGGTCGGGTTCATCTCCTACGCCATGTTCGCCTTCGTGGGCGATCCCGTGACCATCATGCTCGGCCAGGATTTCACCGAGGCGCAGCGCACGGCCCTGGTCCACCAGCTCGGCCTCGATCAGCCCTTCTTCGTGCAATACGTGAAATACATGTGGCAGGCCGCCCACGGGAATTTCGGCATCAGCTATCGGCTCGCCCGCCCGGTGGGCGACCTGATCCTGGAGCGCCTGCCCGCCACCGCCGAACTCGCGGCGACGGCCACCGTGTTCGCGCTGGCCATCGGCATCCCGCTCGGCGTCTATACCGGCATCAAGCGCAACGCGGCCGGGGCGCGGGCGGTGCTGATCCTGTCGCTGGTCGGCGTGTCGCTGCCCACCTTCCTCGTCGGCATCCTGATGATCCTGATCTTCGCCGTGTATCTCGGCTGGCTGCCCAGCTTCGGGCGTGGCGACGTGGTGCATTTCGCGCATTGGAGCACCGGCTTCCTCACCGTCGGCGGGCTGAAATCGCTGGTGCTGCCGGCGATCACGCTGGGCCTGTATCCGCTCACCCTCAACATGCGCCTGGTGCGGGCGGAGATGCTGGAAGTGCTGCGCAGCGACTACATCAAATTCGCC
>CAMFLK010000159.1 GCA_945957135.1 uncultured Rhodospirillales bacterium | reverse complement strand
GCGCCAGGTTGCCCATGGCGCGCAGCCCGGGGCCGAGGCCGCGCAGCAACGGCACGCCGGCGCCGGCGAGAAGGGTGCGGATGCTGTCGTCGAGATTCTCGCCGGTCGGCGAAATCACCGCGAAAGGCTTGGAACTCTTCTCGCCGGTGGCGGCGTAGAGCCGCAGCCCGTTCATGTAGTTGCGCCGGGTGCCGGGATTGAGGCTGGCCTGCGCGTCCTGCAGCACGGCGACGGCACCGACATCGGGATCGGCGATCATCGCGGCGAGGGCGGAGGCGCTGTCGCGATTGGCGGCATCCACCGTCGCGCCGATATCGACGGGGTTGACCCCGCTGCTGCCGGCGAGCGCCGCGTTGACCCGGGCGCGAGTCGCCTCGCTGAAACTTGCCAGGCGCACGCCCAGACTTTCCGCAAGGTCGCAACTCAGCGCGGTCTGGCCGCCGGAAATGCCGACGATGGCGAGGCCGGTTCCGCCGACATAGCGACGGCCGCGCGCGCCGCATTCCAGGCTGGCGATCAGCTCGTCGTAATCCGCGGCGGTGGCGATGTCCGTTTCGCGAAAGAAGCTGTCATAGGCGTCGCGGTCGCTGACCAGCGCGCCGGTATGCGCCTGGGTGGCCGCGACGCCGGCGGAGGAGCGGCCGACCTTCAGCACCACCAGCGCCTTGCCGGCCGCATGCACGCGCTCGGCGGCGGCGGCGAAATCCCTCGGGTTCGAGATGGATTCGGCGACGACGCCGATCGCCCGCGTCGCGTCGTCCCGCGCCAGCCATGCGACATACTCCGCCGCGGACAGGCGGAACTCGCTGCCGGAGGTGACCACCTTGGAAAATCCCAGGCTGGTGGAGTTCATCACCGAAATCGCGGCCGACCCGGATTGCGCGATCAGCGCGATCGGCCCCGGCTTGATGCGCAGCGAGGGGCGCGAGGGATACAGCGGGATGCCATCGGTGAAATTCACCAGCCCCATGCAGTTGGGACCATGCACGATGAGCCGGCTGGTGGCGGTGAAGGCGCGGAACTCCGCTTCCTCCGCCGCCGTGAAGCCGTTGGAGAAGACGATGGCCGATCGCACCCCCGCCTCCTCCAGCTCGTGCAGCGCCTGGTTCACGCTGGCGGCGGGAATGGCGACGATGGCGAGGTCGGTTCCCCGCGCCAGCGCGCCGATCGCGTGCCGGGCGGGGAGTCCGTCGATCGCCTCCGCCTGGGGATGGACGGGGACGATCTCGCCGCCATAGCCCCAGCCGCGGAGATTGGCGATGACGACGTTGCCCTGGGTGGCACGCTTGGCGGAGGCGCCGATGATCGCCACGCAGCGTGGCCGCACCAGCGGAGTGATATCGACAGGCACTGTTCGATCCTTCGGCGAAGATGCAGGCGTGGACAAGGCTTATTGCTTGTCCTTCGGCAGCCACGCCTCCGCCCAGTTGGGATGGGTGTTGAAGGCGACGTTGAACTGGGCGTCGAGATTCATGAAGTTGTTCGACACCGCCTCGAAAGCCTTGGCGTTGGTCAGCGCCAGCTGGTTGAGGTCGCGCGCCACGATGTCGGCATAGGCGCGATACAGCGCCTTCTGCTTGTCGAGCGGGGCCGAGGCGGCATCGGCGGCCGCCTTGTCGAATTCCGGATTGCAGTAGCCGGTGGGGTTGGCATAGGGCACGTTGCCCTGGTTGCAGACGAAGCTGCGATCCACCCCGAGCACGGGGTTGGAGCGCCCGGTGAGCGAGATGATCGACGCGTCGAAATCGTGCTTGTTGTAAACCTTGTCCACCCACAGCTGATTGTCGAGCGTGGTGAGCTTCACCTCGATGCCGATGGCCTTCCACTGCGCCTGCACCACCTGGCCGATGGCGTCGTAGGGGGACGCGGAGATGGTGGTCAGCTCGAGGCTGAAGCGCTTGCCGTCCTTGAGCGGGAAGCCGGCTTCATCGAGCAGCCGGCCGGCCAGGGCGGGGTCGTAGGCGAACAGCGTGTCGTAGCTCAGCGCGGGGTCGTGCAGCGCGGTGAACTGCACGGGAATGGCGTTCTTCGCGGTATCCGCCAGGCCCTGATAGACATCCTTGACGATGCGCTGGCGGTCGATGGCGTGGAACAGGGCCTGGCGCACCTTGACGTTGTCGAACGGCGCGCGGCGAAGGTTGATGTCCACCACGGCGGTTTCCGGCGCGTTGTTCCTGATCTCGACGACGTGGAAATTGCCCTTCTTCGCCGCCTGCAAGGTGGCGGGAACCTGCACGACCTCGGGGCGGAACCACTGCACCTCGCCATTGGCCATGGCGTTGAGCGCCTGCTGGTTGTTCGGCACCAGGGCGAAGATGACGGAGTCCAGATAGGGTTTCGGCGCCTGCCAGTAATTGGGATTGCGCACGAAGGTGATGGAGCGGCCGTTCTCCCACGACTCGAACTTGAACGGTCCGAGCCCGACCGGCGCGCGATTGGCGGGGTGGGTGGCGACGTCCTTGCCCTCGTAGATGTGCCGCGGCATCAGCGGGAACACTTCCTTGTCGAACAGATCGAGCGTCGCGGTCAGCGGCTGCTTGAGCTGAAGCACGAAGGTCTTGTCGTCGGGCGCGGTGGCGCTTTCGACGAAGGGCATCATCTTCGTGAGATAGGTGTTGAACTTTCCGAAGGCGTTGAGCGTGAAGGCGACGTCACCGGCGGTGAAGGGCTGGCCGTCCGACCATTTCACGCCTTCGCGGATATGGAACGTATAGGTCTTTCCGTCCGGCGAGATCTCCCAGCTGGTGGCGAGGCGCGGGATGCGCTTGCCGTCGCGGTCATAGGTCATCAGCCCGTCCGCCCAGACATCGGCGACGATCAGCGCCGGGGTGGCCGAGGTCAGCTGGGTGTTGAGGTTGGGAATGGTGGTGGAGGCGAGCGCGGCGATGACGGTGCCGCCCTTCACCGGGGTTTGCTGGGCCAGGGCGAGGCCGGGCATGGCCAGCAGGGCGGCGCCGGCCAGCAGCGCGCGGCGGGTCGGGCGGAGAATGCAGGATGTCGGCATCACGAATGTCTCCCTTCGGATTGCGGAATATCGGCGGCGATCTGTTCGGCGTGGTGGCAGGCGGCGCGGGTGCCGTCCCCGGCGAGCGGGCGAAGCGCGGGCGGTTCCGCCGCGCAGCGATCGGTGGCGAAGCGGCAGCGATTGCGGAAGTGGCACCCACCCGCCGCCGGCGCCTCCGCGGTGGGCGCGGGCGGCGCGGCGCCACGGATGCGGCTGCGCGCGGGATCGAGGGAAAGCCGCGCGTCGAGCAGCAGGCGTGTGTAGGGGTGGAACGGCCGCGTGTAGATGGCGGGCCCGATTTCCACGATCCGGCCGCGATACATCACCGCCGTGCGGTCGGCGATGGACTGCATGGCCGCGAGGTCGTGGCTGATGACGACGTAGCCGACATTGCTGTCCGCACGGACCTGCCGCAACAGGTCGAGGATCTGCGCCTGCACGGAAATGTCCAGGCTGGACAAGGGTTCGTCGGCAATGATGATGGACGGGCGCGGCAGCAGGGCGCGGGCGATGGCGACACGCTGCTGCTGGCCGCCGGAGAGCTGGTGCGGATAGCGCGCCAGATATTGCGCGGGCGGGGTGAGGTTCACCGCGGCGAGGTGGCGGGCGAGGCAATCATGCTCGCCGCCGCGCGGCGCGAGGTTGTGATGGCGCACGATGAAGCCGAGCGCACGCGCGACGGTCATGCGGGGATTGAGCGAGGAAGCCGGGTCCTGGAAAACCGCCTGGACCTCACGGCGATAGGTCTCGTGGCGCGTCTTGTTCAGCGACGCCAGCGTCGCGCCGCGATAGCGTATCTCCCCCTCCGTCGGCGCGACCAGGCCGAGCAGGATTTTCGCGATCGTGCTCTTGCCGGAGCCGGATTCGCCGACGACGGCCAGCGTTTCGCCCTCATGGATATCCAGATCGACGCCGTCCACGGCCGGCGCCGCGCCGCGCGCCCACAGGCCGCCGCCATAGACCTGCCGCACGCCGCGCAGGCTCAGGATCGGGCTCATGGCCGAACTCCCGCGCGGCGGCGGCTGAGCTCCAGCAGGCGGGCGGTGTAGGGGTGCTGCGGGTTGGCAAACAGCGAGGCGGTGGGCCCGCTTTCCACCACCCGGCCGGATTGCATGACGTGGCAGGCATCGCAGATCTCGGCGACCACCGCGAGATCATGGGTGATGATGACGATCGCCATCTGGCGTTCGCGGTGCAGGCGGTAGAGCGCCTGCAGCACCTGAAGCTGCACGGTGACGTCCAGCGCCGTGGTCGGTTCGTCGGCGAACAGCAGCTTGGGCGCACTGGCCAGCGCGATGGCGATCATCACGCGCTGGCGCATGCCGCCGGAAAGTTCGTGCGGATAGCGGCGGACGATGTCGCGGGCGCCGGCCAGCCCCACCTCGTCGAGCAGCGCGGCGATGCGGGGGGTCTTGGCGCCATCCTCGTCGGACAGGGCTTCGCCGATCTGCGCGCCGATGCGCTGTGTCGGGTTCAGGTAGCCGAGCGGGTCCTGGAAGATCATGGAGAAGCCATGCCGGCGACGCAGCCCGCGCAGGGCGCGTTCGTTCATGCCGAGCAGGTCGCGCCCCTCGAATTGCGCGGTGCCGGAGATGGTGGCAGGCAGGTTGGGAAGCAGCCGTGCCGCGGCCCGCGCGAGGGTGCTCTTGCCCGACCCGGATTCACCGACCACGCCGACGCAGGTGCCATGCGCCACTTGAAGATCGACGCCATCGACCGCGCGGACGATGCGCTCGCCGACATGCAGGTGCACCTTGAGGCCGGTGATATCGAGCAGCGGCGCGGTCATGGCAGCCCGCCCGCCGCGCCGCGCGGGTCGATCACCTCGTTCAGCCCGTCGGCGAGAAGATTGAAGCCGACGACGGTGACGCAGATGGCGGCACCGGGGAACAGGCTCATCCACCAGGCATCGCCCATATGGTCCTGCGCGACATACAGAAGGCGGCCCCAGCTCACCATCGACGGGTCGGACAGGCCGAGGAAGCCGAGCCCGGCCTCGATGAGGATGGCGATGCTGGCATCCAGCGCCACCTGCACGATGATCGGCTGCATGGCGTTGGGCAGGATTTCGCGCAGCATGATATGCGCGCTGGACAGGCCGGCGACCCGTGCCGCGGCCACGAATTCCCGCCCGCGCAGCCGGACGAACTGGCCGTAGATCAGCCGCGCCTGCAACGGCCAGATCGCCAGCGCGACCACGCCGATGAGAATCCAAAAGCCGGAGCCGAACAGGGCGATGGCGCAGAGCACGAGGACGATTGCCGGCAGTGTCTGGAACAGCTCCACCACCCGCATCAGTAGGCTCTCGACAACCCCCTCGTGAAACCCGGCGAGAATGCCGACCGCGCCGCCGATCAGCAGCGCGGCCAGGGCCGTGCCGATGCCGATCAGCAGCGAGGCGCGGCTGCCGTAGATGATGAGGGAGAGGATGTCCCGCCCGATATTGTCGGTGCCCAGCGGGAACGCGGCGGAGGGAGGCGCGAGGCTGGCGCTGGTCTGTTGCAACGGGCCGTAGGGGGCGATGAGCGGCGCGGCGATCGCGATGGCGGCGAGAAGGGCGAGGATCACCGCGCCGATCATGCCGTGGCGGGTGCTGGCGAAAGCCCGCAGGCGGGCACCCCGGAAGGCGGCAGGCGCGACGCGGCGTTCCCCCATCGCCCCTATCTCGCCGTGCGGATGCGCGGGTCGAGCAGCGCGTAAACGACGTCCACCACCAGGTTCATCACCACGACGGCGATCGCCGAGACGATGACGATGCCGATCACCGTCATGTTGTCGCGCAGGCGGATGGAGTCGACCAGCAGAAGCCCCACGCCGGGCCAGGCGAAAACCGTTTCCAGCAGCACCGCCCCGCCCAGCGCGTGACCGAAGGCATAGCCGGCGATGGTGACCACCGGCAGGCTGGCGTTGCGGAGGATGTGGCGGCGGATGATCGCGCCGCGCGTCAGCCCCTTGGCGCGTGCGGTGACGATGTAGCCCTGGCCGAGCGTGTCGATGACGCTGGCGCGGGAGATGCGGGCGATGCGCATGCCCTCGTGAATCGCGAAGGCCAGCGCGGGCAAGGCGAGATAGCGAAGGCGTTCGAGAATCCAGGCGAAGCCGTGTGCCCGGCTGATCATCGGGCCGATGCCCTGGGTGGGCAGCCAGCCGAGTTGCAGGGCGAAGACGATCACCAGCAGCTGCCCGAGCCAGAAGGTGGGGATGGCATAGGCGATGAGGGCCGAGGTGGTCAGCAGCTTGTCCGCGAGGGGGCGGCGGGCGGTGCCGGCGAGCACGCCCAGCAGCAGCCCGAGCGGAATGGCGATGGCGAAACTCGCCGATGCCAGCAGGATGGTTCGCGGCGCACGTTCCAGGATCAGCCCGATGACCGGGCGCTGGTTTTGATAGGAATAGCCGAAATCGCCGCTGACGATGTTGCCGAGATAGGTGACGATCTGCGTGGGCAGCGGATCGTTCAGGTGGTATTTCTCCTCGATCAGCGCGCGATAGGCGGGGGGCACCGGGAAATCTCCCACCATGGCCTGCACCGGGTCGCCGGGAATGGCGCGCAGCAGGCAGAACATCACGACGATGATCGTGAGGAGCAGCGGCAGCGCCCAGACGGCCCGGCGGCCAGCGACGCGGAGCATGGCGGTCAATCCAGCCTGAAGAACTCCTTCGCGTTGCCCGACAGCCACTTCTCCAGCACCTTCTCCTTCAACGGAAGCTTGCCGTATTCGGCGATGATTTCCTCGAAGGACACGCCGAACAGATAGCGCGACAGGCCGACCATCACCTTGTCCTGCAGCAGCGTGTTGCCGAATTGCAGGAACTGCTCCCATCCCGAGCCGGGCTGGCCGAAATAGCGCGGGTGATGGGCGGCGGTATCGACATACAGGCGCGGATGGCGGCGCAGCAGGCCGACCATGTCGCCCACCCAGGGCCAGCCGGCGAGGCCAGCGACGATGCGCAATTCGGGAAAATCGACGGCGATATCGTCGAGATAGCGGGGATGGCCGAGATCGTAGGGGCGATCGTTGGCGTAGTTCATCGCGGTGTAGATGCGCACGGGCACGTCCAGCTCCACCGCCTTGGCGTAGAGCGGGTAGTAGCGGCGGTCATTGGCCGGAATGCCGTTGTAGAGGGCGGAGATGCGCAGGCCGTTGGCGCCCTCCTCGCGCACCAGACGCTCGAACTCGCGAACGGCGCGCATGACGTCGTATGCGTCGAAGGTGACGAACAGGAAGAAGCGGCCGGGAAAGGCGGCGTGGATGCGGCGCGTGGCGACGTTCTCGGCGCCGACCAGCAGGCCGCGGGCGATGCCGGCCCGGTCCATGTCCGACACCAGCCTGGCCAGGCCGCCATCATCCGTTTTTTCCACGCTGCCGGATGCACGGCTTCTGAACACCCGCGCGTAGTTGTCGAAACCATAGCCTTCCGGGCGCGGCAGGGGCTGCGCGAACGGGGTTCCCGGTCGGCCATGGGCGATTTCGTTCAGCTTCGGGTTGGCCTCGCTGCGGGGCAGGCTGATTTCCATGTCGATCACGCCGGCCATTGCCCTTCTCCCCTTCCCTGACGGTCGCACGAATGATCAGGCTCGATCGAGGCATCCGTCAAGCATTCGGTGATTTGGAACCATTTTTGTTCATTATCTTGACAATTGACAGGAATGCGGCGAGATCGACCCCCGACCACGACGAGGCCAGGGCGTGAACACGACGGAGGATCCCGATCTCGCCACCACGCTGGTGAAGGGGTTGAAAGTGCTGGAGGCTTTCCGGCCGGCCCGCGCGTTGATGACCAACGCGGCCATCGCGACGGAAACCGGCATCAACCGCTCCACCGTCACGCGCCTCACCTACACGCTCACCCGGCTTGGCTATCTCAAGCAGGAGAAATCGAAGTTCCGGCTGAGCTGGCGGGCGCTGATGCTCGTCAATCCACTGCTGGCGAATTTGAAGATCCTGCATATCGCCCGGCCCGCCATGCAGGCCCTGGCGCAGGACCTCGGGGGCACGGTATCGATCGGCACGATCGACCAGACCCATTTCGTCTATCTCGAAACCTGCCGGGTGAACGAGAATATCTGGACGACACCCGATCTCGGAACCATCGGCCCCCTGCTGCCGGCGGCGATCGGGCAGGCGCTGTGCGCGCTGCTCTCCGCGGAGGAGTTGGCGGCGAAGGTGAAGGAGATGCGCCGGCTTTTCCCGGATTTGTGGAAGAAGCACGGGGCGCTGTTCAGCCAGGGTGTGGCGGATATTGGCCGGCGTGGCTTCTGCGTGGCGAAGGGAACATGGATCGCCGGCACGCATTCCGCCGGCGTTCCCCTGATCCGCGACGACAACGGCGAATGCTTCGCCATCAACTGCCGCGTTCCGATCTACCGGCTCAGCCCCAACCAGATCGAGGAGGAGATCGGCCCGCGCCTGGCCTCGCTCGCCGCGAACATCCGCGGCCAGCTGCGCTACATCATCTGAATTCGGCTTTCACTCCGCCCATTTCAGCCCCGCCACCCCCGCCAGGATCATCAGCACGCAGAGGACGCGCACCACGCCGGCGGGTTCGCCTTCCATGGCGATGCCCCAGGCCAGGGCGCCGGCCGCGCCGATGCCGGTCCACACGGCATAGACCGTGCCCATCGGCAGCCCGCGCAGGGATTGCGACATGCAGACGAAGCTCAGCGCGATCGCGGCCGCCGTCGCGAGGCTCGGCAGCGGGCGGGTGAAGCCGTCCGTGCGTTTCAGCAGCGCCACCCAGGCGATTTCGAGAAGCCCCGCCGCCGCCAGCCAGAGCCAGGCCCGGCTGGCGGCGGACATGGGTCAGGCCGCCTTGCGGACCAGCTTGCCCTGGGCGATCAGCGTCTCGGCGATCTGCACCGCGTTCAGCGCCGCGCCCTTGCGCAGATTGTCGGAAACGCACCAGAAGCCCAGCCCGTGCTCCACCGTGCGATCGACGCGGATGCGGCTGACGAAGGTGGCGTCCTCGCCCTGGCATTCCAGCTGGGTGGTGTAGCCGCCATCCTCGCGATTGTCCTGCACCACCACGCCCGGCGCGTCGCGCAGCACGGCGCGGGCCTGGGCGACGGTGACCGGTCTGGCGAACTCCACCGACACCGCCTCGGCATGGCCGATGAACACCGGAACGCGCACGCAGGTGGCGAACACCTTGATGTCCGGGTCGAGGATTTTCCGGGTTTCCACCACCATCTTCCATTCTTCCTTGGTGGAGCCGTCATCCATGAACTTGTCGATATGCGGGATGCAGTTGAAGGCGATCTGCTTGGTGAATTGCTGCGGCACGATCGGGTCGTGCACAAGCGAGGCGCGGGTTTCCAGCAGCAGCTCGTCCATGCCTTCCTTGCCGGCGCCGGAGACGGACTGGTAGGTGGAGACCACCACGCGGCGGATGCCGAACGCGTCGTGCAGCGGCTTCAACGCCACCACCATCTGGATGGTGGAGCAGTTGGGATTGGCGATGATGCCGCGGCGGATCTTGGCCAGCGCCTGCGGGTTCACCTCCGGCACCACCAGCGGCACGTCCGGCTCCATGCGGAAATGGCTGGTGTTGTCGATGACGATGCAGCCGGCGGCGGCCGCGCGCGGGGCGTGCACGGCGGAAACCGAGGCGCCGGGGCTGAACAGGCCGATATCCCAACCGGAGAAATCGAAGGTCTCCAGGTTCTGCACCTTCAGCACGCGCTTCTCGCCGAAGGAGACCTCCATGCCGGCGGAGCGGCCGGAGGCGAGCGCCGCGATGTCCTTGATCGGGAAATCGCGCTCGGACAGGGTTTTGAGCATCTCGCGCCCGACCGCCCCGGTGGCGCCGACGACCGCGACTTTGTAGCTCATCATCCTGTCTCCGTTCCCACGCGGCGGCCCCGATGGCCCCGCGAACCGAGGAGCGTTAGACGGCCCGCGCCGCCTTCGCAAGCGCGGAATGCGGAAGTGCCGGGAATGCGGGGCAGGTCAGCGCGCCAGGCGGCCCTCCACCGGATAGGCCGGGTCGGTATAGCCATGGGTGGAGGCATGGCCGGGGGCGACCAGCCGGTCCACCGCCGCCTCGTCCGCCGCATCCAGCTGCAATTCCAGCGCGGCGATCTGTCTCTTATACACATCTGACGCTGCCGACGAACTCTAGGGTGTAGA